>NZ_JAVWWA010000057.1:0-31338 GCF_036666375.1 Comamonas sp.
CTCCCCGACTTCCCCCCATGCTTCTCCAGCACGCGCACGCCGGAGATGGTCATTCCCCGGTCCGCGGCCTTGCACATGTCGTAGATCGTCAGCAGCGCGATCTGCACCGCCGTCAGCGCTTCCATTTCAACGCCCGTAGGCCCCACGGTTTCCACCGTGGCGCGGCATTCGACGGCATTGTCGGCCTCAATCAATTCAAAATCGACAGCCACGCGCGTCAGCGCCAAGGGATGGCATAGCGGAATCAAATCACTGGTCTTTTTCGCGGCCATGATGCCCGCGATGCGCGCAATGCCCAACACGTCGCCTTTCTTTGCGCTGCCCGAGGCGATCAGGGCCAGCGTTGCGGGCAGCATGATGATTCGGCCTTCGGCAATCGCTATGCGGTGGGTCGCGGCCTTTGCGGCGACATCGACCATATGGGCCTGGCCCTGGGCGTCGAAATGGGTGAGCGGAGAAGTCATGGTGCTGGGGTCGGGCAGCGCGCGGGGCGCCGTCCGACGGAACGTTAAGTCAATCAAGGCATCATAGTGGGGTGTGCCACAGCCACCGCCGAACCCCTCGGCGATGCCCCCAGGTTGCAAACAATGCTTTTTTCCCGACAAAAACCCTTGCGCATGCTGCTCGCGCTGGCCATCACCGGCGCCACGCTGCTGCCTCCGCCACTCGCGGCCCAGCTGCAGCTGCCCACGCTGGGCGACGGCGCGAGCATCACCACCAGCGACGAGCGGCGCATGGGCGACCGCATCATCCGCTCGCTGTACCGCGACCCCGACTATCTCGAGGATGCGCCGCTGCAGGAATATGTCGAAGGCATATGGAAGCCGCTGCTGGCCGCGGCGCGCGCGCGCGGCGAGCTCTCGCCCGAGCTCGATGAGCGCTTTGCCTGGCAGATCCTGCTGGGCCGCGACAGGTCGGTGAATGCGTTCGCGCTGCCCGGCGGCTATTTTGGCGTGCACCTGGGGCTGATCGGCGTGGTCGGCACGCGCGACGAACTGGCCTCGGTGCTGGCCCATGAACTGAGCCATGTGAGCCAGCGGCATATCGCCCGCATGATCGCCGGCCAAAGCCGGCATACGCCGCTGATGATCGCCTCGATGATCCTGGGCGCGCTGGCCGCGTCGAAGAGCCCCGACGCGGCCCAGGCGCTGATGATAGGCGGCCAGGCGGCCATGGTGCAGAACCAGCTCAATTTCTCGCGCGACATGGAGCGCGAAGCCGACCGCATGGGCTACGGCCTGATGGCGCCCGCAGGGTTTTCGGCCCAGGGCATGGTCGGCATGTTCGACAAGCTGCAGCAGGCCAACCGGCTCAACGACAACGGCAGCTGGCCCTATCTGCGCAGCCACCCGCTGACCAGCGAACGCATTTCCGACATGCAGTCGCGGCTGCCCGCGGGCCAGCCGCAGACCCAGCCCGCGCCATCGCTGGAGCACGGCATGATGGCCGCGCGCGCACGCGTGCTGTCGCGCCCCGGGGTGGATGTGCTGCGCCAATGGACGCGCCTGCCGGAATCGAGCGGATTTGCGGCGCAGCCGCAGGCCCAGCGCGTGGCCGGCCTCTATGCGGCGGTGCTGTCGCACATTCAATTGCAGGACTACGGTCCGGCGCGCGCCGGCTTGCCGGCGCTCACCCAGGCGCTCGCCGGCGATGGCGCAGGCCTGCGCCAGGCGGGCCTGCTCGCGGCCGAACTGGAACTTGCCGCAGGCCAGCCACAGGCAGCGCTGCAGGCGTTGGCACCGGTGACGGAAATCGACGACAAGGCCGACAAGCCTTCGCGCCCCGTGCTGCTGCTGCGCACGCAGATCCTGCTGCGCCTGGGCCAGGCACAGGCCATGGCCAGCCCGCTGCAGACCTGGGTCACACTCTATCCACGCGATGCCGCGGCCTGGCAGGCGATCGCACAGGTGTGGCAGGCGCAGAACCAGCCTTTGCGCGCGCTGCGCGCCGAAGGCGAGGCCCAGGCCGCGCACTACGACTATGCGGCGGCGGTGGACCGCTTCCGCGCCGGCCAGGAAATGGCCAGGCGCGCAGGCTCGCAGAACGACCACTTCGAGGCATCGATCATCGACACCCGGCTGCGTGCGACGCAGGAGCTTTTACGGGAACAGACGGCGGAGCGCTGAATCGATCACCAGGCCCAGCGCCGAGTAGATCAGCGAGCCCAGAAACGCCGCGCCAAAGCCGCTGACCTGTATGCCGTCGAGCACGCTGGCCGCGGCCCAGAACATCAGCGCGTTGACCACGAACAGGAACAGTCCCAGCGTGATCAGCGTGACCGGCAGCGTCAGCACCACCAGCACCGGCCGCACCACGGCGTTGAGCAGGCCTATGACCAGCGCAGCGATCATCGCCGCGCCGAAGCTGCGGATTTCGACGCCACCATAGATCGCCGCCACGGCAAGCAGCGCGGCGGCGTAGAGGAACCATTGGATGAGAAGTTTCATGCTGCCAGCATAGCAGCGCGGGCTTCGACAGGCCCAGCCCGAGCGGCATGAAGCTCAGCCCGAACGGGGATGAAGCTCAGCCCGAACGGGATGCGGCCCAGGCCGAACGGATTTCAAGCCGCCCTTTACCGCGGAGGGCGGCGCCGATCAGGCGATGGCTTCGCCCAGCGTCCACGCCAGCAGGCTGCCTATGCCCGCGATCAGGCCCGAAGTACCCCAGCGCTGCGGCGCGGGCTCTTCGCGCTTGGGACGGCGCGCGTCGACGACCTGCACTTGGCCGTAGGTCTGTTGCAGTTCGGTCAGCAGCTCCGGCAGGGGCTGGCGCGCCAGCAGCTGCGTCACATCCGCCTGCGACCCGGGTCGCTGCAGGCTCGGTGCGAGCTGGGCAAACAGCTTGTCGGCCCATTGATTGCGCCAGTTTTCGCGGCTGCGATGGCTGGCCCACTTGCTTGCGCGGTGGGTGATGCGGGGCGCGCAGGCGACCAGCAGCCAGCGGGGGTTGGTGGCCTCGAACGAGGTCGCCAACGACGTGAGCAGCGGCAACGCGTGCGACGCGTCGTCCACATAGACAATGAAGGTAGTGCGGTTCAAGAGGACTCCGGTCTGGCTGCGCCAATGAAAAAGGCAGGCCGGGGAGGGCCTGCCTTGGCAAGAGAAAGGCCTGCGGCGCGGGCTGGTGCCTGCCGCAGACCCTGCCACATCAGGCGTGGCCGGAGCCGTGGGCGGCCTTGGGCTTGCGCGAAGCGACGTACTTGCCGATGGCCAGCACCAGCAGCGCACCCACGATCTGGGCACCGTACTGCAGCATCTTGGTCTGTTCCAGCTTGGGCATCCACAGCCACTTTTCGGTGTTCGCGAAGACCGGATCGGATACCAGCATGCCGCCGGCAATCCAGCCCAGCAGCATGCCGCCGGCGACGATGATCATGGGGAAGCGGTCCATCAGCGTGATGACCAGCTGCGAGCCCCAGACGATGATCGGGATGGAGATCAGCAGACCCAGCGTGACCAGCAGCATCTGGTGTTCGCCCGAGCTCTGTGCGGCACCGGCGATGGCGATCACGTTGTCCACGCTCATCACCAGGTCGGCGACGATGATGGTCTTGATCGCGGCCAGCAGCTTGTCGCTGCCCTGGATGCCGTCGTGCGCGTCTTCATCGGGAGCGAGCAGCTTGACGCCGATCCACACCAGCAGCAGCGCGCCAACGAACTTCAGGAAAGGCAGGGCCAGCAGCGTCATCGCGAACGCGATCAGGATCACGCGCAGCACGATGGCACCCGCCGTGCCCCAGATGATGCCCTTTTTGCGCTGCTCTGGCGGCAGCTTGCGGCAGGCCAGTGCAATCACCACCGCGTTATCGCCACCGAGCAGAATGTCGATGATGATGATCTGTCCCAGTGCAATCCAGAACGGCGTATGCGTGAGGAAGTCCAAATCCATAAAAACCTCGTAGTCGAATGCCATAAAGCGGCAGGAACCCGAGGCCTCTGAGCCTGGAACGGATTCCCCCGCGTCGGAAGGAAGCGGATGCGCTAACTCTCAAGCACTTTCCTGCGACAGCCAGAACCAGGAAGCTGGGCCGAAGGGAAATACTTTGACAGACCAGCACACCGGTCTCTCAAAGGTCTTGCTCGGCACCGTTTTGCACGGAACCCGCGAGGCCGGAAGCTTGCGCTTCGTATTGACGACCTCGGCGCACGCCCGATGGACCGGCACGCCGGACATCGCAACGAGAGCTACTCCCCTTCGAAGCTCGAGATTTGAACACATTTAGCGACGCTTTCGGCATAAACCTGTTTTTTTGCGGGAGACCTGGGCGCCAAAAGCCATGGCGCCGTAGCGTCGGCGACACGCAGCTTATGATCCAGGGCCGCATTGTTCGCACCCCCCATGGCAGGAATCCACATCACCGACATCGAGGCAGCCATCAACTACTGGCGCCACAAAAAACCGTCGCCCGACGGCGTACTGCTCGCGGCCGAAGCCCGGGCGCTGGCCGATGTCTATGCGCTGATGATTTTTCGCCATGCGAGCGAAGTCGACGCCGCCGAGGTGCCTTCGCATGCCCAGGCCGCATGGCTCGCCTGGTACGACACCACGCCCGACACGCCTTGCATTGCCATCTGCTCCACCAGCCAGGGCGACAACCTGTGCAAAGGCTGCGGCCGCACCTTCGAGGAAGTGCAGCTGTGGCCGGGCTTCGACCCGATAGAGAAACGCAGCGTCTGGCGCCGCATCACCATAGAGAACTCCGCCTGGCGCTTCAACCGCTACGCCGAGCGCGCCGCGGAAAACAAGTCCGGCCAGGGACGCTGAGCGGCCGATCTACTTCCAGCGAATCGGCTCGACCACCACGCTGCCCAGCTTGCTACTGAGCGTGATGCTGCCTTCCTGGATCGTCGCCTGCAGCTGCATGCTGCGCTCGGCGAGCTGGGCCAGTTCGGGGGCGGTTTCGGACGGCAGGCGCCAAACCTGCAGCTTGGGCAGGCGGCTGAACTTGCTTTCAATGCCGCGCCACCAGACATCGGCCGAGTGGCTGAACGGATACAGCAGCACCTGGTCCGACTTGCTGCAGGCCTTGGCAATCGGCTTGTCCTCGGGCTGGCCGACTTCGATCCACAGGCGCTTGCGGCCCGTGTAGTCGGTCAGCGACACATCCGGATCTTCGGGATCGGACAGGCCGGCGCCAAAGCTCAGCGTCGCGTCGCCATTGCACAGGTCGTTGAGCTGGTGGGCGTTGAGCGCCAGCGCGACCAGGCGCGCCATCATGCGGTCGTCGGTCTCGCTCGGGTGGCGAGCCAGCGTCAGCGCATGATCGGCGTAGTAGCCATGGTCGATGTCGGCAATCTGGAGATTGGCCTTGAAGATGGTGGATTTGAGGGCCATGGGCGGGGAGCTCGGAAAAAAGAAAAGATTCCACAAGGGAATCAAAAGCAAGAGCTGCAGCTGACGGCGCCAGCTGTGCCCTGAGACGCCCTTCGACAAGCTCAGGGCGAACGGCATGCGAAAACGTGAAGCTTTCTTTGCGTTCGCCCTGAGCTTCCCTCGGCGGGCCCGTCAAAGGATGGACAGGCTAGCAGACAGCACTCAAACCCGGCGGGCCAATTCGGCGGCCTTGCCGACGTAGGAAGCGGGCGTCATCGCCAGCAGACGGTCCTTGTCGGCCTGGGGGATTTCGAGGCCGTTGATCAGGCGGTGCAGGTCTTCGGCCAGCACGGTCTTGCCGCGCGTGACTTCCTTGAGCTTTTCGTAAGCGCCTTGCACGCCATAGCGGCGCATCACGGTCTGGATGGGCTCGGCCAGCACTTCCCAGGCGTGGTTCAGGTCGTCTTGCAGGCGCTCTTCGTTCAGCTCCAGCTTGTTCAGGCCGGTCATCAGCGAGGTGTAGGCCAGGGTGGCGTAGCCAAAAGCGACACCAATGTTGCGCAGCACGGTGGAATCGGTCAGGTCACGCTGCCAGCGGGACACGGGCAGCTTCTCGGACAGGTGCTTGAGGATGGCGTTGGCCAGGCCCAGATTGCCTTCGGCGTTCTCGAAGTCGATGGGGTTGACCTTGTGCGGCATGGTCGAGGAACCGATTTCGCCGGCCTTCAGGCGCTGCTTGAAGTAGCCCAGCGAGACATAGCCCCAGATGTCGCGCGACAGGTCGATCAGGATGGTGTCGGCGCGCGCCACGGCATCGAACAGCTCGGCCATGTAGTCATGCGGCTCGATCTGGATCGAGTAGGGCTGGAAGGTCAGGCCCAGGCCTTGTGGTTCGTGCTTTTCCACCACGTGCTTGCTGAAGCTTTCCCAGTCAAACTCGGGCCAGGCCGACAGGTGGGCGTTGTAGTTGCCCACGGCGCCGTTCATCTTGCCCAGGATCTTGACGCTGGCAATGCGGTCCACGGCGGCCTGCAGGCGCACCACGACGTTGGCCATTTCCTTGCCGACGGTGGTCGGGCTCGCGGTCTGGCCGTGGGTGCGGCTGAGCATGGGGACGTCAGCGTACTGATGCGCCATTTCGCGCAGCTTGAGCACGATGCGGTCCAGCGCGGGCAGCACGACCATGTCGCGGCCGACGCGCAGTTGCAGCGCATGGCTGGTGTTGTTGATGTCTTCGCTGGTGCAGGCGAAGTGCACGAATTCGGAAGCCTTCTCGAGTTCGGGACGCGCCTCGAACTTGGACTTGATCCAGTATTCCACGGCCTTGACGTCGTGGTTGGTGGTCTTTTCGATTTCCTTGATGGCTTCGGCGTCGGATTCGCTGAAGTTCTTCACCAGGCCCAGCAGATAGGCGCGCGCGCCAATGGACAGCGGCTTGAATTCTTCGAAGCCGGCGTCGGACAGCGCGATGAACCAGGCGATCTCCACCTGCACCCGGCGGTGCATGTACCCCTGTTCGCTCATGATCGGGCGCAGGGCGGAGAGTTTCGCGGCGTAACGGCCGTCGAGCGGGGAGAGGGCGGAAATGGTGGAAAAGCTCATGCCCTCAATTGTAGGGGGCATGCCAAATCCCATGCCGCGCATGGCTGCCGATAGAATCATCCAGCCGGCACTTGCCGGGTCCCGCGCCATGGAAATTCGCACTATGAAATTGATCGGTACCACCAGCAGTCCCTACGTGCGCAAAGTGCGTGTCGTGATGGCCGAGAAAAAGCTCGACTATCAGTTCGAGATCGACAACGTCTGGGCCGCCGATGCCGCGGTCAGCGCCAGCAACCCGCTGGGCAAGGTGCCGCGGCTGATGATCGAAGGCCATGAACTGGCGCTTTTCGACTCGCGCGTGATCGTCGAGTACCTCGACACGCTGTCGCCCGTGGGCAAGCTGCTGCCGCCCAGCGGCCGCGAGCGCGCCGACGTCAAGACCTGGGAAGCGCTGGCCGACGGCCTGCTCGATGCCGGCGTGCTCGCCCGCCTCGAAGCCACCTGGCCGGGACGCGGCGACGGCGAACGCAGCCAGGCCTGGATAGACCGCCAGCTGGGCAAGGTCGATGCCAGCCTGCAGGCGATGTCCAAGGCCCTGGGCGACAAGCCGTTTTGCTGCGGCATCCATATGACGCTGGCCGACATCGCCACGGGCTGCGCGCTCGACTGGCTCGCGTTCCGCTTCCCGCAACTGACCTGGCGCGACGACCACCCCAACCTCGCGCGCCTGACCGACAAGCTGGCATTGCGTGCGAGCTTCAAGGACACCGTGCCTGTCGCCTGAACGGTTTCAGCACGACAAACAAAAAATGGCCTCCTTGCGGAGGCCATTTTTCATCGAATAAAAAAGTTGCGAAGCATCCCGAAACGAATAAAGAGAGGGAGGGAGGAGAAGCGCTTCAGGGGGTCTATAAGGATCAGGTCCTCAAAGGCTTCGCAACAGTAAAAGGTTTGGTGCTCCAGGCTTTGCTTGTGCACGCTCAAAGTGATTGAGGATGAGTCTGCGCCAAAGTTCCAGCCAATGCAGCCCCAAAACTGTAACCAATCGCTAAAACGTCCCTGAAATTCTCACACCGCCGCATGCGCACCCGGCAGCGGCCAACGCTTTCGCCCAAAGCCTGCCCGAGCCACACAGGCCCGCACCCAGGCCGCAAAGCGGCACCGGGCGGGGGTGTAAGGCGCAGATCAATTAACGTTTGATTTCAAATATGGGCGCTGAGGCCGGGCGCGAGATCCCCGCTGTCGGGCGTGCCGAACACCGCGCGCCACAGCGCCAGCACCGCATCGCGGTGCGCCACGGCGGTCTGCAGCTCGACCTGGCCGCTGGACTCGTCGAGCCGCGCCTTGTGCTGGATGCGGCGCAACGCGCGGTAGGCGTCGGCCGCGGCCAGGCCGACGCCAGGCGGCAGCAGGCCCGCTGCCTCGGCGTGGCGCAGCAGTGTGATATTGCCGATGTTGATCAGCAGCTGCGGGTGCTCGCGCGAGCACAGCAGCACCAGATACTGCACGGCGAATTCCGCGTCGACCATGCCTCCGGGACTGTGCTTGACGTCGAACAGCTGGCCGCGCACCGGATGGGCGGCGCGCACGCGGGCGCGCATGGCGACGATTTCAGCGCGCAGCAGCTCGGGATTGCGCGGCGCGGAGATCACGGCTTCGCGCACCGCGTCGAAGCGTTGGCGCAGCGAATCGCTGCCGAGCACGAAGCGCGCGCGTGTCATGGCCTGGTGTTCCCAGGTCCAGGCGGTATTGCTGCCGCGCTGCTGCTGGTACTTCGCATAGGCGTCGAAACCCGTGACCAGCAGGCCCGAGCTGCCGTTGGGACGCAGCGCGGTATCGATCTCGAACAGGTCGCCTTCGCCGGTCTTCACCGTGAGCCAGTTGATCAGCTTGCGCACGAAGGCCGCATAGACTTCGGGCGCGCGCTCGTCGTCGTCGTCGAACACGAACACGATGTCGAGGTCGCTGCCATAGCCCAGCTCCTTGCCGCCAAGCTTGCCGTAGCCGATGATGCCGTACTGCGGCTCCTCGCGGTGGCGGCCCTTGAGGCGCGACCAGCACCATTGGCCGGTGACGCGCAGCACGCTGTCGGCGAGCGCGCTCAGGTCGTCAGCCACCTGCTCCACGGTGATCCGGCCTTCGACATCGCGCGCCAGCGTGCGGAATATTTCCGCATGGTGCGCACGGCGCAGCAGGTTGAGCAGGGTTTCGTCGTCGTCCTCGCCCGTGGTCTGCAGCGAAGTCAGGCGCAGCGCGAGCTCGCGCTCGAAGTCGGCGGCAACGAAGCGGTCGGTCAGCAAGGCATCGCTGGCGAGCTCGTCGATCACGCCCGGGTGCTGCAGCAGGTAGCGCGCGGGCCAGCGCGCCGCGCCCAGCAGGTGCAGCAGGCGCTCGTGCACGGCGGGGCGCTCGAGCAGCAGCGCCAGATAGCTTTCACGCCGCAGCAGGGGTTCGAGCCAGTTGATCAGGCGCACCGCGGCTTCCTCGCCCACGCTGCCGTCGGCAACCCACTGCGCGGTGCGCTGCACCAGGCGGAACAGCCGCGCGCGCGTTTCCTCGCGCAGGCTGGTGACGCGCGGGTGGTCGCGCCACTCGGCGACGCGCGCCGACAACTGAGGCGGCATCTGCGTGAGCAGGTCATCGATTTCCTGCGGCGTGGCCACGGTCAGCGAACGCGGGCCGCTGCATTGGCCGTTGCTGCACTGCGGCGGCGCATTGCCGCCGAGCAGCGTGTCGAACTCCTCGGCCACCAGCTCGCGGTGGGCGTCGAGTTGGTGCAGAAAGCGGCTGCAGTCGGGATAGCCCATGGTCTGGGCAATCCACAGCAGGTCGTCGTCGCGCGTGGGCAGCACATGGGTCTGCTGGTCGTCGAGGTACTGGATGCGGTGCTCGACCTGGCGCAGAAAGGTGTAGGCCTGGGCCAGCGCTTCGGCGGTCTCGGCCGACATCAGGCCAGAGCGCGACAGGCGCTGCAGCGCTTCGAGCGTGGGCCGGCAGCGCAGCTCGGGAAACTGTCCGCCGCGCACCACCTGCAGCAGCTGCACGGTGAATTCGATTTCGCGTATGCCGCCGCGCGAGAGCTTGACGTCGTTGGCGCGACCGGGATGGCCCGCGCTGCGCTTGGCCGCGTGCTCGCGGATCTGGCGGTGCAGCGAACGCAGCGCGTCGAACACGCTGTAGTCGAGGTAGCGGCGGAAGACGAAAGGCAGCACCACGCCGCGCAGCGCCTGCACTTCGGGCGAGCGCACGCTGTCGCGCGGCGCGACCACGCGGCTTTTGAGCCAGGCGAAGCGCTCCCACTCGCGGCCCTGGGTCTGCAGGTATTCCTCGAGCGCGGCCAGCGAGACTGCCGGCGGCCCCGAATTGCCGTTGGGGCGCAGCGCCAGATCGACGCGGAACACGAAGCCGTGCTCGGTGACTTCGCCGATCAGCGCATAGATACCCTTGACCGCGCGGCCGAAATATTCGTGGTTGGACAGACGACCGCGGCCGTCGGGCAGGCCCGCGGTCTCGCCTTCGTGCTCGTAGACATAGATCAGGTCGATGTCGCTGGACACATTGAGTTCGCGCGCGCCGAACTTGCCCATGCCCACGATCCACAGCTGCACCGGCTGGCCTTCGGGGCCTACGGGCGCACCATGGCGGCTGTCGAGATCGGCGCGCACCTGGCTGCAGGCGCGGTCCAGCGCCACTTCGGCCAGTTGGGTCACGGCCTGCGTGACCACCGCCAGCGGCGCCTGCTGCGCGCAGTCGAGCTGCAGCAGCCGCTCCATCACCAACTGGCGCAGCACGCGCAGCGCGGCCGAGAGGTCCATTCCCTGGCGGGACAAGGCGTCGAGCGCCTGCTCCATGCCCGCGCGCTGCGGCACGCCCTCAGGGAAAATCCCTAGCTCCTCGGCATAGCGCCGGTGTAAACGTTGGTAAAAACGGGAATGCGCGAGGCGGGAATGGGCCTCGGGAGCGAGCTCGGAAGGAGAATAGTCAACGGTCTGCATGCGCAATACAGGAATAACGGTAAACCGGCTGCCAACCCTCTGATCCCCCCGGGAAGCCGCATCTTTGCGGCCCCAGCGGGTGATAATTCCTGGCACTGACCTGCCCACCAATGATCGAACCTCAACCGCACCCCTCACGCCTGCTTCACTGGATGGCTGGCGTTGCGCGGTGGTCATTGGGGTTGCTGCTGGCCTTCTGGCTGCTGCTCGCCACCGTGTGGGGGGTGCTCCATGGATTCATTGTGCCGCGAATCAGCGAGTACCGTCCGCAGCTCGAAAGCCTGGCCGCGCGCACCCTGGGGGTACCCGTGCGCATCGGTGCGATCACGGCGCGCAGCGAAGGGCTGATACCCGTCATCGAACTCGGCCAGGTCGCGCTGCAGGGCGCCGACGGCCAGCCCGCGCTGGAACTGCCGCGCGTGGTGGTGGCGGTGTCGCCGCGCTCGCTGCTGCGCCTGGGCGTGGAGCAGCTTTTTATCGACGCGCCGCTGCTCGAGGCGCGGCGCGACAGCGCGGGCCAGCTGTGGATTGCAGGACTGCCCCTGCCCGCGGCCAGCGAAAGCCAGGACAACCCCGCGGCCGACTGGCTGTTCTCGCAGACCGAGATCGCGATCCGCAGCGGCCAGCTGCGCTGGACCGATGAACTGCGCCAGGCGCCGCCGCTGGCGCTGAAAGACCTCGACTTCGTGGTGCGCAACAAAGGCTGGCGCCACCAGATACGGCTCGATGCCACGCCCGACAACGAATGGGGCGCGCGTTTCACGCTGTCGGCGCAACTGCGCCAACCGCTGCTGTCGGCCCACGCGGGCAACTGGCGGCGCTGGACCGGCCAGGCCTATGCGGATTTCGCCCAGCTCGATGTCGCGCGCCTGGGCCAGTACATCGACTTGCAGGGCGCGAGCGTCTCACAGGGCCGCGGCGCGCTGCGCGCCTGGGTCGACATCAAGCGCGGGCAAGTCGAGCAGGTCACGACCGACCTGGTGCTCAGTGCCGTTGAAACCCGGCTGCGCCCCGACCTGCCGCCGCTGGCGCTGCGCGCGCTGCAGGGCCGGCTGAGCGTGGCGCGCCTGCCCGGCGGCTATGCACTCAATGGCCAGGCGCTGACGTTCGAGACCGGCGACGGCCTGCGCTGGCCAGCAAGCCAGTTCTCGCTGCGCCACAGCCAGGCCGATGCCGCGGCCGCCGAATTCGGCGCGCTGGGCGAGCAGGGCGAGCTGCGCTTCGAACAGTTCGACCTGGCGATCGCAGCCCAGCTCGCGAGCCGCCTGCCCATCGCCGACGCCGCGCGCAGCCGACTGCTGGCGCTCGCGCCACGCGGCATTGTCAAGGCGCTGCAGGCGAACTGGCGCGGGCCCATGGACAAGCCGCTGCAATATGAAATGAGCGGCGAAGTCCAGGACCTCGCGCTGTCGGACCAACCCGCAGCCAAGGGCACGGGCGTTCCGGGTGTGGAAGGCCTGCAGGCGAAGTTCTCGCTCAACCAGCTCGGCGGCTCGGCCCAGCTCAGCATGACCGGCGGAGCGCTGCGCCTGCCGGGCGTGTTCGAGGAGCCGGTGCTGCCGCTGGACAACCTGAGCGGCGCGCTGCGCTGGCAGGTGCAGGGCGAACAGATCGAGCTGCAGGCCAGCGACATGCGCTTTTCGAACGCCGACGCCGAAGGCGAAGCCCAGGCCACCTGGCACACCGGGCGCGACGCGGCCAAGCGCTTTCCCGGCGTGCTCGCGCTCACGGGCACGCTGCGCAATGCCGACGGCAGCCGCGTGCATCGCTACCTGCCGCTGGAAATCCCCGCCGATGCGCGCCACTATGTGCGCGACAGCGTGCAAAGCGGGCGGGCCAGCCGCGTGCAGTTCAAGGTGCAGGGCGATCTCGACAAACTGCCGTTCGAGCGCGGCGACGGCGAGTTCCGCATTGCCGCCGAAGTGCATGACGTCAACTATGTCTATGTGCCGCCCGGGCTGCAGTCCGCGGGTGACAAACCCTGGCCCGCGCTGACCCAACTGTCGGGCGAGCTGGTGTTCGACCGCGCATCGATGGCGGTGCGCAATGCCCAGGGCCGGGTCGCCGGCCACCCGCGCATGCAGCTGCAGCAGATCGAGGCCCGCATTCCCAACCTGTCGCATACGCGCGTCGAGGTCAAGGCCCGGGCTCAGGGCGAACTCGCCGAAATGCTGGGCTTTGTCGCCGGCTCGCCCGTGGCCGGCTTCACGCAGCAGGTGCTGGACCATGCGCAGGGCAGCGGCGCGGCGCAGCTGCAGCTGCAGCTCGATCTGCCCATAGACCACCTCGAGCAGTCGAAAGTCCAGGGCAGCGTCGCGCTCGCCGGCAACAGCCTGCGGCTGATGCCCGAAGTGCCGCTGCTGAGCCAGATACGCGGCAACGTGCAGTTTTCCGACACCGGCTTCTCGCTGGCCGGCGTGCAGGCGCAGGCGCTGGGCGGCCCGCTGCGTTTCGAGGGCGGCATGCAGGTGCTGCCCGCATCGGCACCCGCGAGCCAGTCGCCACTGGCGCTGCGCGCCAGTGGCAGCGCCAGCGCCGAAGGCCTGCGCGCGGCGCCCGAGCTGGGCCTGCTGGCCGATATCGCAGGCGCGGCCCAGGGCCAGGCCGACTATGTGCTGGACCTGGGCGTGCGCCGCGGCACGCCCGAAATCACCGTCACCAGCAACCTGCAGGGTCTGGCGCTCGATCTTCCCAGCCCCCTGGGCAAGACCGCCGCCGCAGCCCTGCCCTTGCGCTTTGCGCACACGCTCGCGCCGTCCGCGTTGGTCGCCCCGGCCGCCAGCAAGGCCGAGCTGCCGCCGCTGCACGACGAAATCACGCTGCAATGGGGCGATCTCGCGAGCCTGCACTACGTGCGCGATGCCGGCACCACACCGGCGAAAGTGCTGCGCGGCGCGCTGGCCATAGGCAGCCCCCTGCCCAGCGTAGACATGCCCGCGCGCGGCGTGCACGCCCAGGTCGCGATGCCCGCGGTGGATGTCGACGCCTGGCAGCAGGCGCTGCAGCGCCTGAGCCCGTCCGAGCCGGCCGCCGCGGCGCAAACCTCCACGACCGCCGCATCGGCCGCCTCGCTGCAAAGCTATCTGCCCGACACCGCGACGCTCAGCGCCCAGAGCTTCACGGCGAACGGCCGCACGCTGCACGCGCTCAGCGCGCGCGGCACGCGCAATGGCGGCCTGTGGAACGCGACCGTGGAGGCGCGCGAACTCAGCGGCCAGATCGAGTACCGCGAAGGCCATGCGGCCGACCCCGCGGGCCAGGTCTATGCGCGGCTCACGCGCCTGGCGGTGCCGCAAAGCGCGGTCAGCGCGGTCGACTCGCTGCTGAGCCCGCAGCCGCGCAGCCTGCCGGCGCTCGACATCGCCGTGGACGCACTCGAACTGTTCGGCCGGCCCATGGGGCGCTTCGAAGTCCAGGCGCGCAACCGCGAAAGCCCGGGCAACCCCGCGCTGCGCGAATGGCAGCTGATCCAGTTCAACATCACCAGTCCCGAAGCCCAGTTGCGCGCCAGCGGCAGCTGGGCGCTGCAGCCGGGCCAGCCCGCGCAGCCGCGCACGGCGCTGCGCTTTGCGCTCGACATCGCCGACACGGGCGCGCTGCTGACGCGCTTTTCCATGCCCGGCGTGATACGCAACGGCCGCGGCCGGCTCGACGGCCAGGTCGCCTGGAACGGCTCGCCGCTGGCGCCCGACTACCACTCGCTCAATGGCCAGATGCACCTCGACATGGCGTCGGGCCAGTTCCTGCAGGCCGAACCGGGCCTGGCGAAACTGCTGGGCGTGCTGAGCCTGCAGGCCCTGCCGCGGCGCCTGACGCTGGACTTCCGCGATGTGTTCAGCAAGGGCTTCAGCTTTGACTTCGTGCGCGGCGACGTGCAGATCGCCCAGGGCATAGCGCGCACCAACAACCTGCAGATGAAGGGCGTCAACGCCGCGGTGCTGATGGAAGGCGAGGCCGACATGCACCGCGAAACGCAGAACCTGCATGTGGTGGTCGTGCCCGAGATCAACGCCGGCACGGCCTCGCTGGTCGCCACGGCCATCAACCCGGTCGTGGGCCTGAGCAGCTTTCTCGCGCAAATCCTGCTGCGCGGACCGCTGATCGCGGCCGCCACCAAGGAATTCCGCATCGACGGCAGCTGGTCCGATCCCCAGGTCAACCCCGTATCCTCCAAGCCCGAACCCCGCGCCAGCACCCCGCCCCCCACCCGAGGAGAAACGCCGCCATGAAAGTTGCCGCCCTGCAGATGGTGTCCACGCCCGACGTGGCCGAGAACCTCGAAGTCGCCTGGCAGCTGCTGCAACAGGCGCGCGCTGCGGGCGCCGAGCTCGCGGCCCTGCCCGAGTACTTCTGCGCCATGGGACGGCGCGACACCGACAAGCTCGGCTACATGGAAGCTTTCGGCCAGGGGCCCATCCAGGACTTCCTGGCGCGCGCGGCGCGCGAGCTCGACCTGTGGATCGTCGGCGGCACGCTGCCGCTGGAAGCCGACGACCCCGAGCATGTGCGCAACAGCACGCTGGTGTTCTCGCCCGGCGGCGAATGCGTGGCGCGCTACGACAAGATCCACCTGTTCCGCTACGACAACGGCCGCGAGCGCTACGACGAAGCCCAGGTGATCGCCGCCGGCCAGACGCCGGTGCGGCTCGACATCACCGACCGCAGCGGAGAACACTGGCGCCTGGGCCTGAGCATCTGCTACGACCTGCGCTTTCCCGAGCTGTACCGCGCCCATGCCCAGCGCGGCTGCGACCTGCTGCTGGTGCCCAGCGCCTTCACCCACACCACGGGCCAGGCCCACTGGGAAGTGCTGCTGCGCGCGCGCGCGATAGAGAACCAGGCCTATGTGCTCGCGCCGGCCCAGGGCGGCCTGCACCCCAACGGCCGCCAGACCTGGGGCCACAGCATGGCGGTAGACCCCTGGGGCCAGGTGCTGGCCGTGCGCGAACAAGGCCCGGGGCTGGCGCTGGCCACGCTCGACCGCCAGCACATCGCCCATGTGCGCGCCCAGCTGCCCGCCCTGCAACACCGTATTTTGTGATTCCTGCCGATGAGTGCTCCGACGCCCCTGCCCGACGCGATGTCCTTTCCGAGCTACCCCGAGGGCAGCCAGGCCGGCGCCGAAGCCGAACCCGCGCCCCCGCGCTGGCCCTGGCGCCGCTGGCGCAGCGCCTGGCGGCGCTGGTCGCTGTGGACCGTGCTGGTGGTGCTTGTCGTGAGCATGCTGATCACGCTGGTCTGGCTCGCGGGCCGCTACGAGGCGGTGCAGGTGCAGGACCGGCTCGAACGCGATGCCGCGAATGCCGTGGCCGATGTGCGCGCCGCGCTCAATCGCAACCTGCAGGACCTGCAGGCGCTCAGCGCCCAGTCCAGCGATCCGCAGGAATGGCGCGCGCGCGCCGCCGAAGTGCTGCAGGTGCGCCGCGAGATCCTGCGCATCGAATGGCGCGACGCGCGCGTGCGCCTGCAGTCGTACGCCGAAACCCCCTACCGGCCCACGCAGTGGGAAGAAGGCCTGCGCGACGACAGCCAGTCGCATGCGCAGATGACCTGCGCCAATGCGCGCCGCCTCAACGGCCCCGCGTATTCGCCCAGCTATTTCCAGCTGCTCAATGAAGGCCTGGGCTCGGAAATGATGGAAGTCTGCCTGCCGCTGTCGCACAGCGGCCGCGTCGACGGCTTCATCATCGCCACCTATTCGCTGCAGAGCATTCTGGTCAACCAGGTCAGCAAGAACCTCGCGCACAGCCAGGAAGTCTCGTTCACCGAGCCCGACGGCACGCGGCTGGCGCTGGTCGGCGCGGCCTGGCGCGGCACGCGCGTGTTCACGGCCCAGCAGATCCTCGATCTGCCGGGCAACATGCTGGTGCTGCGGCTGGACCACTGGCACCGCGCGCCCAGCGTGTTCCCCAACGTGCTCACGGCCCTGGTCACGACCATGTCGATCGCGCTGGGCACGGTGCTGGTGATCCTGGTGCGCGACAACCGCCGGCGGCTGCGCGCCGAGCGCGACCTGGGCGAAGCGCTGGCGTTTCGCAAGGCCATGGAAGACTCGCTGATCACCGGCCTGCGCGCGCGCGACCTCAAGGGCCGCATCAGCTATGTGAATCCCGCGTTCTGCGAGATGGTGGGCTTTACCTCGGAAGAGCTGCTCGGGCTGAACTTCGCGCCGTATTGGCCCCCCGAGCTGTCGCAGGAATACCACCAGCGCCAGCTCAAGCGCCTCGCGGGCAAGGCGCCGCCGTCGCGCGAAGGCTATGAAACGGTGTTCATGCGCAAGGACGGCACGCGCTTTCCGGTGCTGATCTTCGAAGCGCCGCTGATCAGCGCCCAGGGCCGGCACACGGGCTGGATGAGCGCCTTCCTCGACATCAGCGAGCAGCGCCGCATGGAGGAGCTCTCGCGCGCATCGCAGGAGCGGCTGCAGGCGACGGCGCGGCTGGCGACCGTGGGCGAGATGGCCTCGCTGCTGAGCCATGAGCTGACCCAGCCGCTGATGACCATCGCCAGCTATGCGGCGGGCTCGCTCAACATGCTGGGCCAGCACGAGCCGGCAAGCGACAATCCGGCCGCGCTGCGCCAGCAGCTGCAGGACCTGCGCACCGCGATGCAGCGCATCGCCAACCAGGCGGAGCGCGCGGGCCGGGTCATCAAGAGCGTGCGCGACTTCGTGCGCCGCCGCGACCAGTCGCGCGAGCAGGTGCACGCCAGCGAACTGATCGACGCCGTGCTGCCGCTGGTGCGCATGCAGGCGCGCAAGCTCGGCGTGCGCGTCATCACCCAACTGGACAACGACCTGCCGCCCGTGCTGTGCGATCCGACCATGATCGAGCAGGTGCTGCTCAATCTCGCGCGCAACGGCACCCAGGCCATGGACGGCATCGAAACCCAGCCGCGCGAGCTGACGCTGCGCGTGCGCCACAGCACCAGCGGCGCGCATGCGAGCTGGCTGGAATTTTCCGTGATCGACTGCGGCAGCGGCATCGATGAAGCCGTGTCCGAACAGCTGTTCACGCCGTTCTTCACCACGCGCGAGGAAGGCATGGGACTGGGGCTGAGCCTGTGCCGCACCGTGATCGAGCAGCACGGAGGGACGTTGCGCCACAGCCCCAACCTTCCGCGTGGTACGGTATTCAGTTTCACGCTGCCCGCTCCACCTCAGAATTGATCCCATGGAACCCGTACAAAACGCCACCGTCTACATCGTGGACGACGATGCCGATGTGCGCGAAGCCCTGGCATGGCTGCTGCGCTCGCGCCGCCTGCTCAGCGAGTCCTTCGACTGCGCCGAATCGTTTCTCGACATGCTGCAGTCGCAGTCGCCCGCGCGCCATCCCTGTTGTCTGCTGCTCGACATGCGCATGACGGGCATGAGTGGCCTGGCGCTGTTCAACCAGCTGCTCGCCGAAGGCCAGCTCGCGGCCATGCCGGTGATCTTTCTCACCGGCCATGCCGACGTGCCCACGGCCGTCGACACCGTCAAGCGCGGCGCCTTCGACTTCTGCGAGAAGCCGTTTTCCGACAACGCGCTGGTCGACCGCATCGAGCAGGCGCTCGCGGCCTCCGATCAGCACCTGTCGCGCATGCGCGAGCGCGACGCGCTGCGCAATCGCCTGACCGACCTGACCGAGCGCGAACGCGATGTGATGCGTCTGGTCGTCGAAGGCATTCCCAACAAGCTGATTGCCGACCAGCTCGACATCAGCGTGCGCACGGTCGAAGTGCACCGCTCGCGCGTGTTCGACAAGATGCAGGTCAAGTCGGCGGTGGAGCTCGCCAATCTGCTGAGAACCGACGTCTAGCGCCTGTCCAGGAACGACAAAGGCCCCTTTCGGGGCCTTGGGGCATGGCTGCAATCAGCGCTTAGCGCGGGCGTTCGCCCACATAGATCTCCACGCGGCGATTGCGCGCGCGGCCTTCGTTGGTGCTGTTCGACGCGATGGGCTCATAGGAGCCACGGCCTTCGGTCTGGATGCGCGTGCCGCCCACGCCGCGGCTGGTCAGGTAATTGCGCGTGCTGTTGGCGCGCTGCAGCGACAGCGGATTGTTGATGGCGTCCGAGCCCGTGCTGTCCGTGTGGCCCACGATGCGCACGTCGGTGTTGACGTTGTTGCGCAGACCATCGGCGAAACGGTCGAGCACCGGAGCAAAGTTGCTCTTGATGTCCGCGCGGCCGGTGTCAAACGAGATGTCGCTGGGAATGTCGAGCTTGAGCTGGTTGTCCTGCGTCTGCGTCACGGCGATGCCCGTGCCCTGCGTCGCGGCTTCCATCTCGCGCTTTTGCTTTTCCATGTTCTGCGACCAGATGTAGGTGCCCAGCGCACCCACGCCCGCGCCCACCAGCGCGCCCGTTCCGGCCTTGCCGCCGGTCGCCGAGCCCAGCACCGCACCCGCGAGGGCGCCCACGCCCGCACCCGTGGCCGTGCGGCGCTGGGTGTCGGACATGCCGGTGTTGGCACAGCCGGAAATCAGCAGAACTGCAGCCGTTGCGGCCACGAGAATATTTTTGCGCATATGAACTCCTTCACGTCAATGATCCGGGCGCTAACTGCACGTAAAACGCCTGCCGGGGGCAGGTGCCCTCGTGTTAAACCAATTGTCCCCCAGCGTATCAGCCCCGGATGTCGACGCCCGTAGGACAGACACGACAACCGCCAGGCCTGGCGCATCAGGGCCGCGGCCCCGGCGGCTGCGGCGGGTCTTCCTCCGAATCCGGCGGCGCGAGTTCCCCGCGTTTTCGTCCGGAAAACATGGTCCACCAGACAATTGCGATCAAAACGATCAATGCCAGCAACGCTTCAAGCAAAATCAGCCCCATGAATCTCAACCTCCTGCGCCTTGCGTCAATGGCGTTGATTGTAGGAACGCTCGCCGCGTGTTCCACCACATCCCTTCCGACCGTCGATCCTTCGCCCATTCCAGAGCTGCGTCCTCAGGGCTCCCAAAGCACTCCGGCGCCCATCACGGCCGCGGCGGTGTCGTTTCCCAAGAGCCGCTGGCTGCCCGTGGCCTGGAGCGAGCTGCCGGGCTTTGAAAGCGACGCACTGCACGAAGCCTGGAATGCCTGGGTGAAGAACTGCGAGCGCCCGACGCCGGCATTCGCGGGACTGTGCAGCGAAGTGCGCCGGCTGAGCATCGCCAACGGCGACGAGCAGCGCGCCTGGATGCTGGCCAAGTTCCAGCCCTACCGCGTGGAAGCGAGCAACGGCAGCCCCGACGGCCTGCTGACGGCCTACTACGAACCCCAGCTCGACGCCGCGCGCCTGCCCGGCAATGGCTACAACGTGCCGTTGTACCAGCTGCCCACGGGCTTTGGCACGCGCAAGCCCTGGTATTCGCGCCAGCAGATCGACACCCTGCCCGAAGCCCAGGCCGCGCTCGCCGGCCGCGCGATCGCCTGGCTGCGCGATCCCATCGACGCGCTGGTGCTGCATATCCAGGGCTCGGGCCGGCTGCGCCTGACCGAGCCCAACGGCCAGGTGCGCCTGGTGCGCGTCGCCTATGCCGGCACCAACGACCAGCCTTACAAGAGCGTGGGCCGCTGGCTGCTCGACCAGAACCTGGTGCGCGACGCGACCTGGCCCGGAATCAGCGCCTGGATCGCGGCCAACCCCGGCCGCGTCAACGAAATGCTGTGGAGCAATCCGCGCTATGTGTTCTTCCGTGAGGAAGCGCTCGAGGGCCTGGACGCGGAGTTCGGCCCCAAGGGCGCTTTAGGCGTGCCGCTGACCCCGGGCCGCTCCATCGCCGTCGACCGCCAGAGCATTCCCTACGGCACGCCGGTCTGGCTGTCGACACCCGGCCCGACGGTGGCGCTCAACCGCATGGTGTTCGCCCAGGACACGGGCAGCGCCATCCTGGGTGCGGTGCGCGCCGACTACTTCACGGGCTGGGGTGCCGAAGCGGGCGAGATTGCGGGGCGGCTCAAGCAGAACCTGCGGCTGTGGACGTTCTGGCCGCGGCATCTGACGCCCGGCAGCGCCAGCCGATAATGCCGCCGCGAAATTAATAGCAAAACACTATTGATTTTATAAATAAATAGTCAAAAGCTTACACGCGTGCATCCTGCGCGCCGACCCGTGGATACGGGTGCTGCCGACCACAGCGGCATGGAATGGGACCGGAAAATGGAAATGGCTTTGCCCGCTTCCATTCCTCTTCACTCCCATTCCATATGCCGCCGAAACTCCGCACCAATTCATTGACGCAGGCCACGCCTTCCGGTACCCCACCCGAATTCGATCCCGTGCTCACGCGGAACCCGGGTCGCGCGAGCGAAATGCCGGTGCAGGACGATGACAGCCATTGCCCGCCACCGCCGCTGATTCACGACAATCCTCTGCAGCATTTGCAGCATCCGTTCACCGTCAGGCCCGTGGAGCCGCAGCGCACGCACTTTGAAATCACATGGCAGGAGTGCCCGGCGAACCTGGTGACGCCCTCGTCATCGAAATATCGGCTGAGCGGTGAGACGCTGTCTCCCATACATCTGCAGCGCATGGCCGACCACAGCATGCCCATGCGCCTGTCGGCAGCGCATTTTCCCCAGCTCGAGGATATCGCCGGCTCGCCTGTTTCAAGCACCGCCCAACCTCGTTTCGATTGCGCGACCGGCAAGTTTGTCGATGGGGAGGATCTGCATGAACTCCACCAATTGAGTCCCATCAGCAGCTACCACTCCTTCGGCCCCCTGCCCACGCCGGAGTTCGACAGCACGGGTCACGTGATGCGGCTTGCGCAGCCCGGCGATACGCAGCTGCCGCTGCTTTCAGCGCAGCGGGCGTGCGTCACCCCGCCGTTCAGCACAGTGGCCCAGCGTTCAGAAGACGACGATGCGCTCCAATCCCCGCAGGGGGTGGCGCATTCCAGCGCGGCCGTTGCATTGCCGCTGCGCGGGGAAAATCTCGAAGAATTCGATGAAAACCAGGCAGACTGCGCGCCTCCTACGCTGTCAGGGACCTTGCTCGATGCCTGGCAGACGCAGATGCAGACGCCGCCCAACTGCCAGTCTGCCCCCGGCAGCGCGCCTGCGGTTCTCAGCCGGACGACGGCCGGGCAACGTGAACTTGAAGCCCATGACGCGTTGGACAGCAACGATGCGGCCGCTGTCGCGGACGACTTTTCTGCCGTGCAGCTGGTGGCCAGCCAGGACGCCATGCCATGAGAGTCCCTTGAACTCTGCTGCAGCCATGCATAATCGGCAGAGTTTTGGTAAAAACTATTGAGTTTTTTTGCCGATAACCAAATCCTAAAACCCTGTCGCCATTCGGCTGTCGCCCCCCTTCGCACCCGGCTGACCGAGGCGCGGAAAAGGCAATCCGAGAATAAAGAACCATTTCGCGGCAGGATCTTTCATATGTCTTTCTATCCCCCGCCCTTCACAGGCAACGCCCCCGTCCCTTCGAGCCAGAATGCGCGCGACCTGCACATCCCGGGCTGCGATCCTGTCGAGCCACTGGACGTCTTCCCCCGGTACTCGGACGCGTTGCAGCAGGTAATCACCCGGCCGCTGCCCGCTTTTCTGTTGGAGCAGGAAGCGCCGCCGCCGGTGCCGGAACCCCCTGTCCAGCACGGCCCCGACATCTGGTCGCATCTGCGGCACAGCATCTACAACAAACCGCGGCCACATGCGGTGCAGCAGGCGCAGGCGCGCGAAGTGGAAGACGCATTCGACATCAATCGCTTCCTCGACCGGGTCCAGACTCTCAATCCAGAAAATCCGTACCGCGCGGCGGCAGAACCGCCGGGCTCCAGGAATGGTGTTCAGGAGGCGCAGGAATTCGACGACTTGCAGATCATCACCTATACCCCGGTGCCGGCGGCTTACCCGGCACCGCCCCGCTGCCTCCTGTGGCTGGATGGGGGCGGCGAGCCTGCCGCGGCGGAGACCGGCAGTGAAAACCAGGTCGTGCTCTGCGCCTCCAACGCCGAGGATGCGCAGCCGCCCTCATGGGCGCTGGGCTGAAGCGTCAGAGCGATTCGGCGAAATAGCGCGTCACGCGCGGCGGGCCCTCGCCCACATGGAAGGCCAGCTTGCGGTCGCGCAGCGAGACGTCATAGGCCGTGACGCGGTCGAAGCGGCGCAGATGCTCGGTCCACGACTCGTCGATGATCTGTTCGACGAAGCGCTCGGGCTGGCTCATGCTGTGCAGCAGCGTCCAGCCCAGGGCGCCCTGGCGCATGCGGCTGCGCCGGCTTTCCTGCATCAGCTGGCGGAATTCCTCGGTCTGCGCGGGCTGGATGATGTACTCGATGGTCACGACCACGCGCCCGGCTTCGGGCGCCATGGTCGCCTCGGGCGCCTTGAACGCCTTGGACGGGCTCAGGTCTTCCTCGATCTGCCGGTCGGATGACAGCCGCTGCACCAGCAGCATGGCCACCACGCCGCTGAAGGCCGCGATGATCAGGCTGGTGGAGACCGAAGTGATGGACGCCACCTGGCCCCACAGCGCCGCGCCCAGCGCCGTGCCGCCCATGATGGACATCTGGTAGATCGACATGCCGCGCGCGCGCACCCAGTTGGGCAGCGACATCTGCGCCGCGACGCCCAGCGTATTGGCGGTCGAGATCAGCGCGATGCCGGCCAGCAGCATCGCCACCACGGCCACGGCCAGGTGCGGCGCCAGCGCCACGGTGATGGTTGCCAGCGCCTGCGCGCTGACGCCGGTCAGTATGAGCTTCTCGCGCGGCAGCGCCTGGCGCAGCCGCGGCAGCAGCGTCGCGCCGATGATCGCGCCCGCGCCCATGGAAGCCAGCAGCAGCGTGAACGTGCTCGCGCCGCCTTCATCGCCGACATGCAGACGCTGGGCGACCAGCGGCATCAGCGCCATGATGGCCGTGGTCTGGAAGAAGAAGCAGACGGTGCGCAGCAGCACGGCGCGCATGCGCGGCGACTCGCGCACGAACTGCAGGCCCACGCGCATCGCGCTGGGCAGGCGCTCGCGGCCCAGCGGGCTGTCGGTGTGCTGGCGCTTCCAGCGGATCAGCACGAACGCCGAAATCACCGACAGCGTCGCGTTGAGCACGAACACCCAGGCGCTGCCCAGGCTGGCGATGATCGCGCCCGCGACCAGCGGGCCGATGATGCGCGAGGCATTCATCGCCACCGCGTTGAGCGCCATCGCCGAAGGCAGCTGCGGCTTGGACACCAGTTCGGGGATCAGCGCCGAGAACACGGGCCAGCGCATTGCCAGGCCTATGCCGTTGGCAAAAGTCAGCGCCAGCAGCAGATAAGGCGTCATGTAGCCCGACAGCACGGCCAGGCACAGCACCACGGCGACGGCCGCGACCCAGAACTGGGTGACGATGAAATAGCGCCGGCGGTCGAGAATGTCGGCCAGCGCGCCGCTGGGCAGGCCCAGCAGGAACACCGGCAGCGTGGACGCCGACTGCACCAGCGCCACCAGCACGGGCGAGGTGGTCAGCGAAGTCATCAGCCAGGCGGCGGCAACGTCGTTCATCCACATGCAGGTATTGGCCGCGACCCAGACCATCCACAGCATGCGGAAGGTGGGCTGGCTCAGCGGCGCCCAGACGGCCTGGGAGGCCTTGTGCTGCGCCGCGTGGCTGGCCGCGGCCTGGGCGCTGGCGCGGTCCGCGTCGGCCATGCCCGAAGGATCTTCGAGCAAGCCCCCGCCGGGCGGGCGCACTGCCGAGGAAGATGGGGAAGCGCCATCGCCTGATGGCGATACACGGGCGGAGGGCTGTGGGGGCGTTATCTCGTCTGGCATGTGGTCGTGATTTTGCGACCAAAGCGGGCTTCCTGCATGAAAGTCCGCGGCTTTCCGTTACCGGACGTAGCCGTTGCCTGCCCCCTGCCGCAGCAGATGCTCCAGCGGCAAGGCCGCGCTGGCCTTGATTTCGCCCAGTGAAAAGCTGGTGTGCACGTCCTTGACGTTGGGCAGGTTGAGCAGCACGTTGCGCGCGAACTGCGCGAAGCTGTCGAGGTCGCGCGTCACGACCTGCAGCTCGAACGTGCCCGAGCCGCTGATGTAGTGGCAGGACACCACTTCGGGAATCTTGCGTATCGCCTCCTCGGTCTCCAGCGTCAGCGGCCCCGAAGTGCGCACCGCGTCCAGCCGCACGAAGGCCAGCACGCCCAGGCCTATCTTGTGGCGGTCGATCTCGGCGTGGTAGCCCTTGATGAAGCCCGCCTCCTCGAGCGCACGCACGCGCCGCCAGCAGGGCGCGGCCGACAGGCCCACGCGCTGCGCAAGCTCGGCGTTGGTCAAACGCGCATCCGCCTGGAGTTGCGCAAGGATGGCAACGTCAAATTTGTCCAATGTGTTCAAAATAACTCCATATAGAGCAAGAATCTTTCCGAGAATAGCGAAAACAGCGCATACAACGCAATCACTTATCGCTGACTCAGGAATACACTGAGCGGGAGATCAAGCAAAAACAAAGTGCCTGCGCCCGGAATATTTCCGGCGCAAGAAATGCACCTTTCCACCTCGATGGAGACAAGTTATGAATGCCCCCCTGCCCGAGCACCTAAGGCGTGCACTGGAGACCGTCACTCTCGATGACAAATACGCGCTGGCCCAGGGCCGCGCATTCATGAGCGGGGTGCAGGCGCTGGTTCGCCTGCCCATGCTGCAGCAGCAGCGCGACGCCGCCGCCGGCCTGCACACCGCGGGTTTCATCAGCGGCTACCGCGGCTCGCCGCTGGGTGTCTATGACCAGTCGCTGTGGGCCGCCAAGAAGCACCTGGCGCAGCACGACATCGTGTTCCAGCCCGGCGTCAATGAGGAACTTGCCGCGACCGCCGTCTGGGGCACGCAGCAGCTCGACATCTACCCCGACACCAAGAAGTTCGACGGCGTGTTCGGCATCTGGTACGGCAAGGGCCCGGGCGTGGACCGCTGCTCCGACGTGTTCAAGCACGCCAACATGGCGGGCACGGCCAAGCACGGCGGCGTGCTGGCAATTGCCGGCGACGACCACATCAGCAAGAGCAGCACGGCCGCGCACCAGAGCGACCACATCTTCAAGGCCTGCAGCACGCCGGTGTTCTTCCCGAGCAGCGTGCAGGACATCCTCGACATGGGCCTGCATGGCATTGCCATGAGCCGCTTCTCGGGCCTGTGGTCCGGAGTGAAGACCATCCAGGAAGTCGTCGAGTCCTCGGCCAGCGTCTCCATCGATCCCGACCGCGTGAAGATCGTGCTGCCCGAAGACTTCGTGATGCCGCCCGGCGGCCTGCACATCCGCTGGCCCGATGCGCCGCTGGAGCAGGAAGCGCGGATGATGGATTACAAGTGGTACGCGGCCCTGGCCTATGTGCGCGCCAACCGCCTCAACTACAACGTGATCGAAGGCCCGAATGACCGCTTCGGCCTGATTGCCAGCGGCAAGGCCTACAACGACACGCGCCAGGCGCTGGTCGACCTGGGCCTGGACGACGATGTCTGCCGCCATCTGGGAATCCGCGTGCACAAGGTCAACGTGGTCTGGCCGCTGGAAGCCACGATCACGCGCGAGTTCGCGCGCGGCCTGCAGGAAATCCTGGTCGTCGAGGAAAAGCGCCAGGTCATCGAATACCAGATCAAGGAAGAGCTCTACAACTGGCGCTCCGACGTGCGCCCCAACGTGCTGGGCAAGTTCGACGAAGGCGAAGGCGATACCTCGGGCGGCGAATGGAGCCAGCCCAACCCCAGCCAGAACTGGCTGCTGCGCGCCAAGGCCGACCTCACGCCGGCCATCATTGCCAAGGCGATCGCCAAGCGCCTGAAGAAGCTGGGCGTGCCCGACGACATCGTCGCGCGCATGGAGCAGCGCCTGGCCGTGATCGAAGCGCGCGAACGCGCGCTGGCCGCGCCGCTGGTCGAGACCGGCGACCGCCAGCCCTGGTTCTGCAGCGGCTGCCCGCACAACACCAGCACGCGCGTTCCGGATGGCTCGCGTGCCGTGGCCGGCATCGGCTGCCACTACATGGCCAACTGGATGCCCGACCGCAACACCTCGACGTTCACCCAGATGGGCGGCGAAGGCGTGACCTGGGTAGGCCAGCAGCCGTTCACCACCGAACCGCATGTGTTCGCCAACCTGGGCGACGGCACCTATTTCCACAGCGGCCTGCTGGCGATTCGCCAGAGCATTGCCGCAGGCGTCAACATCACCTACAAGATCCTGTACAACGACGCGGTGGCGATGACCGGCGGCCAGCAGGTGGGCGAACGCCCCGAAGGGCATTCGGTCGCGCAGATCGCCCACAGCCTGCGCGCCGAAGGCGTGGTCAAGCTGGTCGTGGTCACCGACGACCCGGCCAAGTACGAAGGCCGCACCCACCATGTGAAAGGCAGCGCGGCGCGTTCGGGTCACCCCGAGCTGCTGGACGACCTGCCCGCGGGCATTGAAGTCTTCCACCGCGACGAGCTGGACCGCATCCAGCGCGAACTGCGCGAGACCAAGGGCTGCACGGCGCTGATCTACGACCAGACCTGCGCCACCGAAAAGCGCCGCCGCCGCAAGCGCGGCACGCTGGCCACGCCCGACAAGGTCGTGGTGATCAACGAGCTGGTCTGCGAAGGCTGCGGCGACTGCTCGGTGCAGTCCAACTGCCTGTCGGTGGAGCCGGTGGAGACCGAGTTCGGCCGCAAGCGCCGCATCAATCAGAACAGCTGCAACAAGGACTACTCCTGCCTCAAGGGCTTTTGCCCGAGTTTCGTCACCGTTGAAGGCGGAACGCTCAAGAAGCCGAAGAAAGAGAAGAAAGGCCAGCTCAATACGCTGCCGCCGCTGCCCGAACCGGTGCTGCCGCTGGCGGAAAGCGCCTGGGGCATCGTTGTCGGCGGCGTAGGCGGCACGGGCGTGATCACCATAGGCTCGCTGCTGGGCATGGCCGCCCACCTCGACGGCAAGGGCGTGGTCACGCAGGACGCCGGCGGCCTGGCCCAAAAGGGCGGCGCCACCTGGAGCCATATCCAGATCGCGCTGCGGCCCGAGGCCATCTACACCACCAAGGTCGACACCGCCAAGGCCGATCTGGTGATAGGCTGCGACCCGATTGTCGCGGCGCACAAGTCGACGCTGGCTGTCATGCAGCCGGGCCGCACCTATGTCGCGCTCAACAACCACGCAACGCCCACGGCGGCGTTCGTGCACGACCCCGACTGGCAGTTCCCCGGCGGCAGCTGCGCCAGCGCGATTGAAAACGCGGTCGGCCCCGGCCTGGTCGGCAGCTTCGACGCCGAGCAGGCGGCGGTGCAGCTGATCGGCGACAGCATCTACGCCAACCCGCTGCTGCTGGGCTATGCCTGGCAGAAGGGCCGCGTGCCGCTGTCGCATGCCGCGCTGATGCGCTCCATGGAGCTCAACGGCGTGCAGATCGAGAACAACAAGGCGGCGTTTGAATGGGGCCGGCGCTGCGCCCACGACCTGGCCGAAGTCCAGGCGCTGTACCAGGCGACCCAGGTCATCCACTTCGCGAAGAAGCCCGGCCTGGAGGAAATCGTCGCCAAGCGCGTGGAATTCCTCACCGGCTACCAGAACACGGCCTATGCCGACAGCTACAAGGCGCTGGTCGACCAGGTGCACTCCGCCGAACTGGCGCTGGGCAAGGGCACGCGCCTGTCCGAAGCCGTGGCGCGCTACCTGTTCAAGCTCATGGCCTATAAGGATGAGTACGAAGTCGCGCGCCTGCATACCGATGCGGCGTTCACCACCAAGCTGGCCAACATGTTCGAAGGCGACTACAAGCTGGTGCATCACCTCGCGCCGCCGCTGCTGGCGAAAAAGGACGACCAGGGCCATCTGCGCAAGAAGACCTTCGGCCCCTGGGTGCGCAGCGCCTTTGGCGTGCTGACCCGCCTGCGCGGACTGCGCGGCACGGCCTTCGATGTCTTTGGCTATACCGAGGAACGCCGCACCGAGCGCGCGCTGATCGCCGAGTACCGCCAGGACATCACCGCGCTGCTCGCCGGTCTGACCCAGGAGCGCCTGGCGCTGGCCGTGGAAATCGCCAGCGTTCCCGAAGGCATTCGCGGCTACGGCCATGTGAAGGAACGCCATCTGGAGGCCGCGCAGGCCAAGCGTGCGGCGCTGCTGGCGCAGTGGAGCGCGCCGGTCGCGGCGGCTGCAGACGTGGCGCAGCGCGGCACGGTGGCGCACTGAACGGTTTGTGAGACAGGCCGCCCATCCTTCGACCGGGCCGCGCAGGCAAGCTCAGGACGAACGGAATAAGCGTTTGTCGTGGGCTTGCCGCGACGGCCCTGGCGAAGGGTCAACGGCCTTCCCGCCAGTAACTTCCAAGCGCCCTCAAGGGAACTTGTCACGCCCGCCCGGCCCAAAGCCTGGGCGGGCGTGTTGTTTCCTGCGGCGCCACCAAATACCCAAATGCCTGCGGGTCGGCCCTGGGGCCGATGAGAAACACCCGCATACAATGTTCCGTTACCCATCCGGCGCGCAGCCCGCGGCCGGCATGAGAATTCCTTTTTGCCCCATCCATCTGTTGGAGTCTTCGCCGTGTTTATTTCTTCCGCTTTTGCCCAGACCGCTCCTGCCGCCGCTGCCGAGGGCGGCATGATGGGTTCGCTCACAGGCATGCTGCCGCTGGTGCTGATGTTCGTGGTGCTCTACTTCGTGATGATTCGTCCCCAGATGAAGCGTCAGAAGGAACACCGCGCCATGATCGACGCGCTGGCCAAGGGTGACGAAGTCGCCACCGCCGGCGGCCTGATCGGCAAGGTCACGGGCCTGTCCGACGGTTTCGTCCAGGTCGAGATCTCGTCCGGCGTCGAAGTGCAGCTGCAGCGCAGCGCCGTGACGCAAGTGCTGCCCAAGGGCTCGGTCAAGTAATTTTTTCGCTGTCGAAGACGCTGTCTTCACCCCGGCCCGGCGCCTGACCGCAGGCTGCCGAGCCCATTGTGCTTTCTGAGAGATACGAGCGCGATCATGAACCGATATCCGGTCTGGAAATACGCGATCATCGTGATCGCGCTGCTGGTAGGTGTGCTTTACACCCTGCCCAATTTTTTCGGTGAAGCGCCTGCAGTGCAGGTGTCTTCGTCCAAAGCCACCGTCAAGGTGGACGCGGCTGTCATGCAGCGCGTCGAAGAGGCGCTCAAGGCCGCGAACGTCACGCCCGACACGCTGACGCTCGAAGGCACATCGATACGCGCACGCTTCAACACGCCCGACGAGCAGCTGCAGGCCAAGGACGCGATCCAGCGGGCCCTGGTGCCCGACGCCAACGATCCCGCCTACATCGTCGCGCTGAATCTGGTCTCGCGCTCGCCCAACTGGCTTACGGCCATTGGCGCCAAGCCCATGTACCTGGGTCTGGATCTGCGCGGCGGCGTGCATTTCATGCTGCAGGTCGACATGCAGGCCGCGCTGACCAAGAAGGCCGAGTCCTTCACGGGCGATCTGCGCTCGGGCCTGCGCGACAAGAACATCCGCCACGGCGGCATTTCGCGCGAAGGCCAGAACATCGAGATCCGTCTGCGCGACGAAGCCTCGCTGACGGCCGCGCGCAACCTGATTGCCGACCAGTATCCCGATCTGCAGACCACGAGCCAGCCTGACGGCAGCGAGTTCCGCCTGCGCGCCTCGATCAAGCCCGAAGCCCTGCGCAAGGTGCAGGAACAGGCGCTCAAGCAGAACATCGTGACCCTGCACAACCGCATCAACGAACTCGGCGTCGCCGAGCCCGTGATCCAGCAGCAGGGCCTGGACCGCATCGTGGTCCAGCTGCCAGGCGTGCAGGACACCGCCAAGGCCAAGGACATCCTGGGCCGCACCGCGACCCTCGAAGTGCGCATGGTCGACGAATCCAGCGAAGCCCGCGCGGCCGAAATGGGCTCGGGCCCGGTGCCGTTCGGCGCCGAGAAGTATCTTGACCGCAGCGGCCAGGCCGTGATCGTCAAGAAGCAGGTCGTGCTCACGGGCGAGAACCTGACCGACGCCCAGCCCGGCTTCGACGGCCAGACGCAGGAACCCACGGTGAACCTGACGCTGGACGCCAAGGGCGCGCGCATCTTCAAGGACATCACGCGCGAGAACGTCGGCAAGCGCATGGCCATCGTGCTGTTTGAAAAGGGCAAGGGAGAAGTCGTGACGGCGCCCGTGATCCGCGCCGAGATCAGCGGCGGCCGCGTGCAGATTTCCGGCCGCATGACGACCATGGAAGCCAACGACACCTCGCTGCTGCTGCGCGCCGGTTCGCTGGCCGCGCCCATGGAAATCATCGAGGAATACACCATCGGCCCCAGCCTGGGTGCCGACAACATCGACCGCGGCATCCACTCCGTGGTCTGGGGCATGGTGGCGATCGCCGTGTTCATGTGCGTCTATTACATGATGTTCGGCATCTTCTCGACGGTCGCGCTGTCGATCAACGTGCTGCTGCTGCTGGCCATCCTGTCGATGCTGCAGGCCACGCTGACCCTGCCCGGCATTGCCGCCATGGCGCTGGCGCTGGGCGTGGCCATCGACTCCAACGTGCTGATCAACGAGCGCATCCGCGAGGAACTGCGCGCCGGCGCCT
>NZ_JAVWWA010000058.1:0-10575 GCF_036666375.1 Comamonas sp.
GCGGCGTGGTATTCATAGAAGGCGCGGCGGCGCTCGTCCATGGACTCATGCTGTTCCCAGGGTTCGGGAATCATCATCATCACGGCCTGGCTGATGGGGTAGCCGGCCATGGTCAGCAGCTCGAGGCAGTTGTCGAACGTCGCGGTGTCGGACTGGTCGGCAAAGCTGATGGGATAGAGCTTCTTGAGGTCTTCGGCCAGCACGGGCGAAGCCATCACGCCTTCGCGGGCGCGCATCCAGTTGTAGTTGCCCTTGACGGTGTTGATTTCACCGTTGTGCGCCACGTAGCGGTAGGGGTGGGCCAGAGGCCATTCGGGGAAGGTGTTGGTCGAGAAGCGCTGGTGCACCAGGCCGATGGCCGAGACGCAGCGCTCGTCCTCGAGGTCCTTGAAGTACACGCCCACCTGGTCGGCCAGCAGCAGGCCCTTGTAGACCACGGTGCGGCTGCTCATGCTGGGAACGTAGTATTCCTTGCTGTGCTTGAGGCCCAGGTTCTGGATGGCGGCGCTGGCCGTCTTGCGGATCACGTACAGCTTGCGCTCCAGCGCGTCCTGCACGATCACGTCGTTGCCGCGGCCGATGAACACCTGGCGCAGCACGGGCTCCTTGGCGCGCACCGTGGGCGACATGGGCATGTCGAGGTTCACGGGCACATCGCGCCAGCCGAGCAGCACCTGGCCTTCGGCCTTGATCGCGCGTTCCATCTCCTGCTCGCAGGCCAGGCGCGAAGCGTGTTCCTTGGGCAGGAAGATCATGCCCACGCCATACTCGCCCGCGGGCGGCAGCGCGACGCCCTGCAGCGCCATCTCTTCACGGTACAGCTGGTCGGGGATCTGGATCAGGATACCTGCGCCGTCGCCCATGAGCTTGTCTGCGCCCACGGCGCCACGGTGGTCGATGTTCTCGAGGATCTTGAGCGCACCGGTCACGATGTCGTGGCGCTTCTCACCTTTGATGTGGGCGACAAATCCCAAGCCGCACGCGTCGTGCTCATTGCTCTTGGAATACAGACCGTGTTCTTGGAGATGGGTGATCTCGGCAGCCGTAGTCATGGCGGAATCCTCAGTTATTTTCGCAGGGAGCCCGAGATTACGACAGTGCATCAACCTATGCAAGAAAATATAATTGGGGTCAGATTCAATTATTACCCGATGATTTTATTCAGATAATAAATTAGGGACACATCAAAATCAGGAGCAAGAAACCCTTATTTGGCAAGCAAGGAATTCAAGCAGCCGCGTCAGTTCGGCATTTCTGAAGGGTTTTTCGGCGGACGGCCCGCGCGCTGGCGCACCACGCGGCGCTGGGTGCGGCTTTGCAGCTCGGCGACGAACTGCGGCGAACCCAAGGCCCAGCCGCGCAGTGCGGCCTGTTCGATGTTCTCCAGCTTCTCGGCCGAAAGGCCTTCATTGACCGCGGCCTTGTAGCCGGCTTCGCGCGCAAACGGCGTATTGCCCAGCGCCCAGAACGAGGGATGCGGATGGACCAGCGTGGTGTAGCGCAGGCCCGCGTTGTGCGCATAGCTGGACCAGGCGTAGTCGGCGGGTTCGCGCGCCAGGCCCGCGCGCACCGGGCTCCAGTCCAGCGCGACCATGCTGGCCAGCAGATATTGGTTGGGGTCCACCACATTGGCGCGGTAGCGCCCGTTCCACAGCGTGCCGCTGCGGCCATGGCGGTTGTTGAAGTAACGCACATAGCTGCGCCCCACCGACTGCATGAACTGCGGCAGGCCGGTGTCGGTCTCGGGCGTCAGCAGCAGCTGGAACTGGTCGGGCAGCAGCACATAGGCATGGATGTCGACCGCGAAGCGCCTGGCCATCTCGCGCAGCAGGTCCAGCATCTGGTTGCAGTCGGCGGTGTCGACAAAGATCTCCGCGCCGTTGTTGCCGCGCTGGATGATGTGGTGCGGCAGGGCGGCGAGGGTCAGGCGGGGGAGACGGGCCATGTTGGAGGAACGCTCTGGGAATGGAGATACATGCCTTTGCCTTGAGGCAGGGCCGTTCACCCTTCGACAGGCTCAGGGCGAACGGAATCCACCCGCCGTTCGCCCTGAGCTTGTCGAAGGGCGCAACCCCATTATCCCGGCAAGGCTGGCGGATCAGTCCTGGGCCACGGACGGCAACCGAAACCGCGTCTCGCCCAGGCTTTCGAGGCCGAATTCCTTGAGCAGCTGCTGCAGGCGCTCGGCCGCGCTGCGCTTGCGGTTGCCCGTGAAGCGCGCGACGATCAGCTCGTTCTTCATGCTGTGCTCCCAGCCCACGAGCTCGGTCACGGTGACCTGGTAGCCCGAGGCTTCGAGAAACAGGCAGCGCAGCACATTGGTGATCTGGCTGCCCATTTCGCGCGTGTGGATGGGATGGCGCCAGAGCTCGGCCAGCGGCGTGCGCGTGAGGCTCAGCGCCTTGGTCTCGCGCAGGCAGGCCGCGACTTCGGCCTGGCAGCAGGGCACGATCACCATCGCCCTGGCCTTCTTCTCGAGGCCGAACGCAATCGCATCGTCGGTCGCGGTATCGCAGGCATGCAGGGCCGTGACGACGTCAAAGCGCTCGGGCATGGATTCGACGCGCGTCGATTCGGCCACCGACATGTTGAGGAAGTGCATGCGGTCAAAGCCCAGCTGCGCGGCCAGCGCCTGCGAGGCCTCGACCAGCGGCGCGCGGGTTTCGATGCCGTAGATCTGGCCGCGGCCCAGGGCCTTGAAGAACAGGTCGTACAAAATGAAGCCCAGGTACGACTTGCCCGCGCCATGGTCGGCCAGCGTCACCGCGTGCTCGTCCGCCGACAGCTCCTTGAGCAAGGGCTCAATGAACTGATAGAGGTGGTAAACCTGCTTGAGCTTGCGGCGCGAATCCTGGTTGATCTTGCCTTCGCGCGTGAGAATGTGCAGCGCCTTGAGCAGCTCTATGGACTGGCCGGGGCGCAGCTCGAGCTGCTCGAACGGATCCTGCGGCGCCTTCTTCGCGCTCTGTTTGTCCTGTCGCGCCATTTATGCGCTTTCCTTGGCGGCCGCCGTATGGCCCGTCACCGGGCAGCTCGCCCCCACGCCCAGGTCCAGCCAGCCGACGATGCCCAGCTTTTCCAGCGTCTGCATGTTGTTCTCGTAGATCGCCTCGGCTTCGGGAAACGCTTCCACGGCCTTGTCTATGCTGTCTTCGCGCAGCAGATGCAGGATGGCGTACGGCGCGCGATTGGTGCAGTTGGTCACGTCGTCGACTTCCGTGCCTTCGAACTGGAACTGCGGGTGGAACGAGGCCACCTGCAGGATGCCGCCCAGGTCCATGGCTTCGACCAGCTCGTCGGCCAGCTCCAGGAAGTCGTTGAAGTCCAGGAAGTCCTGCAGCGCATGCGGCACGATCAGCAAGGTGGTGTCGCGCTTCTCGGGCGAGATTTCGGCCAGTGCTTCAAGCTCGACCTGCAGCTGCTCGGCCACGCCGCGCGCATCCGTGGCTTCGCTGACCACGTAATGCACTTGGTTCTTGACATGCACCGCCTTGGCGAACGGGCACAGGTTCAGTCCTATGACCGCCTTTTCGAGCCAGCGCCGGGTGTCTTCGATGACCAGGTCAGTGGGATAGGCCTGCAGATCAGGCGCAGAGGAAAATTCGGTCATGGGATAGCCTTGTCGTGCACGCGTGCGCCAGGGCTGCGCGCATTGTGGGCAGCGCGGCCATGTGCCAAGCGTTGGTGGGGGTCGGCAATTGTAGCTATCCCCGTACGTCGGCGCTGGGCCGTGGGCAATCGCACCGGCCTCAGGCCAGCAGCTGCCGGCCCGTGAGCCTGGCGTGCTCGCGCGCCGCATAGCGGTCGGTCATGCCCGCAATGAAGTCGCAGACCACGCGCGCCAGCGCAGTGGCGTCGCCCGCGTCGTGCGCGCGCTCGGCATAGCGCGGCTTCATTTCCTGCGGGCGTACAAGGTAGATCGCAAACAGCTCGCGCACCACGACCTGGGCCAGGTCGGTGGTCTGCATCACCTGCGGGTGGCGGTAGAGGTTCTGGAACAGAAAGCGCTTGAGCTGCGTGGATTCGGCGCGCATCGCGGCGCTGAAGGCGACCAGCGGCGGCGCCAGCCGCACCGCGGCCGCGTCGGTGGGGTCTGTCAGCGCCAGCCGCGCCTGGCTCTCGGCCACCACGTCATAGACCTGGTCGCTGAGCATGCGGCGTATGGTTTCGTAGAGCAGCCGGCGCTGGCCATGCGGCTGCGCCGCAATCTGCGGGTACTGATCGAGCGTCAGCGCGTGGTAGCGCGCAAACAGCGGCACGGCCAGCAGCTGCTCCATGCTGATCAGACCCGAGCGCACGCCGTCGTCGACATCATGGGCGTTGTACGCAATCTCGTCGGCCAGATTGCACAGCTGGGCTTCGAGCGAAGGCTGCTCGCCGCGCAGAAAACGCTGGGCAATGCCGCCGGGCTCGCGCTGCTCTATGCGCTCGGCGTTGGCGTGCGAGCAGTGCTTGAGAATGCCTTCGCGTGTCTCGAAAGTGAGATTCAGGCCGTCGAAGCCGGGGTAACGCTCTTCGAGCCGGTCGACCACGCGCAGGCTTTGCAGGTTGTGCTCGAAGCCGCCCCACTCGCGCATGCATTCATTGAGCGCATCCTGGCCCGCGTGGCCGAACGGCGTATGACCCAGGTCGTGCGCCAGGCAGATGGCTTCAACCAGGTCTTCGTTGAGCCGCAGCGAGCGCGCGATCGAACGGCCCAACTGCGCGACTTCGAGCGAATGCGTGAGCCGCGTGCGAAACAGATCGCCCTCGTGGTTCAGGAACACCTGGGTCTTGTAGACCAGCCGGCGAAACGCCGACGAGTGCACGATACGATCGCGGTCGCGCTGGTGATCGGAACGCGTGGGCGCGGGCGCCTCCTCGTGCAGCCGGCCACGCGTGTCCGCGGGCCTGCAGGCCCAGCGCGCCAGGCCTGTCGGATGCGCGTCCATGGGCTGGTTGTTGCTCAGAGGCAGCAAGCGTCTATCACTTCGCGCACCAGTTTGTCGGGCGCCGAACGCACCATGGCCTTGCCCGGCTCGGCGATCAGCACGAAACGGATCTCGCCGCCTTCGGCCTTCTTGTCGACACGCATATGCTGCAGGTAGTGGCCCGCGTTGTCGCGGCTGGCGATGATCGCGCCGCGCGTGGGCAGGCCCGCGCGCGCAATCAGGCGCACCAGGCGCTGCACGAATTCCTCGTCGACCAGACCCAGGCGGCGCGACAGGCGCGCGGCCATGACCATGCCCGCGGCCACGCCTTCGCCGTGCAGCCAGACGCCATAGCCCATGCCGGCTTCCATCGCGTGGCCGAAGGTATGACCGAAGTTGAGCACCGCGCGCAGCCCGCCTTCGCGCTCGTCCTGGCTCACGACCCAGGCCTTGATCTCCACGCTGCGCTTGACCGCATGCGCCAGCGCCGCCTTGTCGCCGACCAGCAGCGCATCGAGGTTGTCCTCGAGCCAGGTCATGAATTCCATGTCGGCAATAGGACCGTACTTGATGACTTCGGCCAGGCCCGCAGCGAGTTCGCGCGGCGGCAGCGTGGCCATGGTGTCGAGATCGCAGACCACGAGCTGCGGCTGGTAGAACGCGCCAACCATGTTCTTGCCCAGCGGGTGGTTGATGGCCGTCTTGCCGCCGACCGAGGAATCGACCTGCGACAGCAGCGTGGTCGGCACCTGCACGAAAGGCACGCCGCGCATGTAGCAGGCGGCGGCAAATCCCGTCATGTCGCCGATCACGCCGCCGCCGAGCGCGAACAGCACTGTCTTGCGGTCGCAGCCCTGGCCCAGCAGCGCGTCGAAGATCTGGTTGAGCGTCTGCCAGTTCTTGTGTTCTTCGCCGTCGGGCAGCGTCACCACCTGCACCTGCGGGTAATGCGGCGCCAGCGCGGCCTGGAGCTGGGCCGCATACAGCGGAGCGACCGTTTCATTGGTCACGATGAGCGCGGTGCGCGCGCGCGGCAAGGCGGCGTAGACCGATGGATCGGACAGCAGACCGCTGCCAATCAGAATCGGGTAGGAGCGCTCGCCCAAATCAATATTCACCTGGTGCTGGCAACCTGCCACTGCGCTCAGATCCATTGTGTTCCGTCCGTTCTCAAAAAGCACCGCAAGTGCGCGTATCGTGGTCAAAGGCGGCGGCGCGTCGCCCCAAGCCTTCTATCGTAGCCGCAAGCGACGCCCAGCGGCGCAGAACATCTATCGCGGCGTGGCCATCGCACCGCCGTGCGGCGCGGGAAAATCATATTCACCGAGCTCGGCCTGCATCGCGAGCTTGCGCACCACCTGGGTCACGGACAGCCGTGCGGTCTTGATCGTGTAATGCGCGGTCGCCAGATAGAGCGCATGGCGCTGCTGCATCAACTCGCGCAGCCGCAGGGCCGGGTCCTGGCCCTTGAGCAACGGTCGGGTGGTGTCGTTGCGCAGCCGCCGCGCGATATCGTCGGGTGCGGCCTGCAGATAGAACACGGTCGAGCGCGAATGCAGATGGATGCGGTTGGCCTCGCGCAGCACCACACCGCCGCCCGTGGACAGCAGCAGGGGCTGGGGCACGGCCGTGATCTCGTCGATGACCTGCTGCTCCACATCGCGGAATGCCGCTTCGCCATGCGCGCTGAAGTAGTCCGCTATGGTGCAGCCCAGGCGCTGCTCGATCACATGATCGCTGTCGACAAAGCCCATGCCCCAGAGATGGGCGAGTTGCTTGCCGATGGTGGTTTTTCCGCTGCCCGGAAGGCCGATCAATGTGTACATGGGATGGAAAAAATCCGCCCTAAGGCGGATTTGTCTGAAGGTCCGAGGAAGTCGCCGCCGCCGAGCTTAGCGCAAGTGGCGGGCGCCGACTTCCGGGCCCCTGGAAATGACCTGTATCAGGCCGCAGGCGTACAGGCGGGGTAGTTCACCGGAATGGCGAATTGCTGCACGCGGGTGCCGGCCGTAAGCTTGAACAGCAGGTTGGCTGTTCCAGGTGCTGTAGCCTTGGTCAGGCTGAATGTCAGTGCCACTGCCGTACGGGTGTTGGGCGAAGATTGCTCAGGCGCACGCGCATTCAGAGCATCCAGCACGGGCGAGCCGGACAGGACGCTGGCCGAAGCGACGGTCGACAGCGATTCGATCGACAGCGTGCTGCCGGCCGGCAAGGCAAAACCCTTGGCCGTGCCCACGCTGCCCGTCCAGATGGCCTTGCAGGTTCCATCGAACGCCAGCCCATCGAACGACGTCACCAGCGAATTGCCGCTGTAGAGACCGCCATCGCTCACGCTGGTGGCATTGAAATAAATGGTGTCGGAAATGGTCACGTCCTTGCCGGCAGCCGCCGAGAAGGCCTGACCCGTCACCACCACGGGAATGCGTACGCCGTCCAGGGGGCGTGGATTCTGCACCTGGTATTCGATGTCGCACAGACCGTTGATGGTCGTGCAGCCACCGCGATCGGAGGTGCCGACACGGCCGTAGGTGGTGGTTGCCACCACGGGGAAGCCGTCCGCCACCGGGTTGCCATTGGCATCGGAGACGGCCACGCGAATGATGCTGGAATCACCCGAAATATCGCGGTTGAGCACAAACTTGGTGGCCGACAGATCGAAGGCGCCAGGAACGGCCGTACCCGTGGTCACGGTCAAGGTGTCGGACTGGGTGAGCAGCGTGGAGCCGGTCACGGTGGCCTTCACGACCACCGAAGTCGGCAAGGTCTTGGAAGACACGGAAGCAGAGACAACGCCGCTGGCATCGGTCGTGCCCGTGGTGCTGTTGAGCGTCACCACATTGGCCGGGATCGCTTCGAAGGTCACGCGCACGCCGGGAACGGCAGCGCCCGTGCCATCGACCACCTTGTATTGCAGGATGGCGGTTTCGGAACGGCCGTTGCCGCCCGCGCCGGCAATCACAATGGATTTGTCGGCCGGCACGGCCGAGACAAAGTTCACGCCACGTGCCAGCGTCTGCGGATCCACGCCCTCGACCACGGCGCCCGTGACCGCCAGGTTGCGCGATGCGGCATAGGGCTTGGCGGCCAGGGTGGCCGTCGCGGTGACGGTCGTCGCGCCCAGCGCATCGAGTGCGCCGGCCTTGGCTTCGATCACGGCCTGGCCACTTGCGTTCGTCAGCGCCGTGGCGGCCGTGGGAGTGAATTGCAGCAATCCGCTGCCGCTTTCGGAAAAAGTCACGATTTCATTGGGTACGGCCGCACCGGCCGCCGTCTTGAGCGTGGCCAGCAGCCGCACCGAGTCCGATGCTGCGAAGGAGTTGCTGGCGAGGTCCACGCCCGCGCTCGTCTGCAACTGCAGTTGCACGACATAGGTTGCGGACGTGCCGCTGCCGTTGCCCGTGCTGCCGCCAAATCCGGGCGTGCCGCCGCTGCCGCCGCCCCCGCCGCAAGCCGCCAAGGCAGCAGTCATCACGACCGCCAATACACAGTTATAGATCTTCATACATGTCTCTCAATGGAAAAATCAGCGCGCGCTCTTGTTCTGCATCAGCATCTTGGGCGTGATGAAGACCAGCATTTCCCGCTTCGACGTCTCGCGCGTGCGGCTCTTGAACAGATTGCCCAACACCGGCACATCGCCGAGCAGCGGCACCTTGGTCTCGTTGTTGGTTTCTTCCATCTCGAAGATGCCGCCAATCACCACCGTACCGCCGTTCTCGACCAGCACCTGCGTCTGGATATGTTTGGTGTCGATCGCCACGCCCTGGCTCGTGGTCTCGCCACGGCTGTCCTTGTTGACGTCGAGATCCAGAATGATGTTGCCTTCGGGCGTGATCTGCGGCGTGACTTCGAGCTTGAGCACGGCCTTCTTGAATGCAATCGTGGTCGCGCCATTGGGCGCCGTGACCGAGTACGGGTACTCCGTGCCCTGCTCGATCAGCGCCTTGGTCTGGTCGGCGGTGATCAGCCGCGGGCTGGACACCACCTTGCCGTTGCCGTCGGCTTCCATCGCCGAGAGTTCGAGCGTCAGGAAGCGATTGGCGGCCGAATTGAAGATCGACAGCGCGAATGTCCCCGCAGACTGCACGTTGGACAACGAAGCCGGCAGGTTCACGAAAGTGCCCGATGTATCGACCGTGGTGCCCACGCCGCCCGTCGCGGTCGCATTGCCGTAGTTGGTGCCTATGCCGACACGGTTGCCGCCGCCTATCGAATAGCCGCCGTTGCCGCCGTTCTGCGCGCGCAGATCGCCACCGCCGAGCTTGACGCCCAGCGAACGGCCGAAGGTGTCGCGGGCTTCGACGATGCGCGCTTCGATCAGCACCTGGCGCACGGGAATGTCCAGTGTTGCGAGCAGGGTCTTGACTTCCTCGAGCTTGGTCGGCGTGTCGGTCACGAACAGCTGGTTGGTGCGCGGTTCGGCGATTGCCGAGCCGCGTTCCGACAGAAAGCGCGTGGTGGAGCCGCTGCCGCTCGAATGGCTCGCGATCTGCTTGATCATGTCGGTCGCCTTGGCGTAATTCAGCTGGAAGCCCTGGGTGCGCAGGGGTTCGAGCTTTTGAATGGCCATTGCTGCCTCATAGTCCTTCTTGGTGCGCGCGTCGATTTCATCCTTGGGCGCGATCCACAGCACCGAGCCCGACTTGCGCATGCCAAGACCCTTGGCGTCCATGATGATCTGCAGCGCCTGGTCCCAGGGCACGTCCTTGAGGCGCAGCGTCAGCGAGCCCGTGACGGTGTCGGAGGTCACGATGTTGAAATTGGTGAAATCCGCGATGACCTGCAGCAGCGAACGCACTTCGATGCTCTGGAAGTTCAGCGACAGCTTTTCACCCGTGTAGTCCGGCCCCTGACTCAGCTTCGATGCGTCGACCTTCTTGGGCCGCACTTCGATGACGAACTGGTTGTCGCTCTGGTAGGCACTGTGTTCCCAGTCCCCTGCGGGCTCTATGCGCATGCGCACGCGACCGCTGGACTCAGTCGTGGTGATCGTCTGCACGGGCGTACCGAAGTCGGTCACATCGAGCTTTCGACGCAGGCCTTCAGGCAGCGAGGAGCGCAGGAAATCGGCGACCAGCGCCTTGCCTTCCTGGCGCAGGTCGACGGCCACCTGATTGCTGGCCAGCCCGATCACGATGCGCCCGGAGCTGTCGGCGCCGCGGCGGAAGTCCACGTCGCGGATAGGCAGCACATCGCTGCCCGCAGGCCGGGCGTTGAACACGCGCGGCTCGGCCACGGCCTGTGCGGTCGAGGCCGAAGGCACGGGCGCCAGAATGACGAACAGGCTCTTGCCCTGGATATCGGTCCTGTAGGAAGTCGCGGTCTTGAGGTTGAGCACCACGCGCGAACGACCGCCGGCTTCGACCACATTGACCGACTTGAGATTGCCCTGGTTGAGTTCGACCTGCGACTGGCCGGTCGCGTTCTGCGTTCCCGGGAAGTCGAGCGCAATGCGCGCTGGCGACTGGATGGCAAAGCCTGTGGGCGGTTTGGCGAGCGGCTCCGACAGCTCGATGCGCAGCACCTCGCTGCCGTCCTGCAGAGAACCCGCCACCGACTGGATGGCGCCTTGAGCAAACGCCGATGACGAAAGCAGCAGCCCTGCCGTCACCGCCGCGTGTCGGCATTGCGCCAGCAAGCGCTGCGCCAGCAAGCGCTGCGCCAG
>NZ_JAVWWA010000058.1:10675-31069 GCF_036666375.1 Comamonas sp.
TGCGCCAGCAAGCGCTGCGCCAGCAAGCGCTGCGCCAGAATTCCGTGCATGTTGTTCATCATTTCTGTGTCTCCTGCAACACCAGTTCGGTATTGCGCTCAATCCACTCTCCCGTGACATCCTGGATGATTTCACGCAGCTGGATGGAGTTTTCCGTGATCCGGATGATTTTTCCGTAGTTCTGGCCGAGGTAATTGCCTACCCGCACCTGGTAGAGCAGCCGGTCCACCTTGACCAGGGCGGTCGGCTGGCCCAGCTTTTGCAGGCTGCCGACCATCACCATCGCGTCCAGGGGCATGGCTTCCAGCGGTTCCTTGCGGCGATTGAGTTCCGACTGCATCAGGCCGGCCTGCTGCCCGCCTTGCTTGGCGGCGTCGCGCCGCAGGGCCTGGGTCAGCTTGCCTGAATCGAAAGGATCGGCGCCACCATCCACCGCATAGGTCTGGGGCTGGAATTTCTTCGGTTCCTCGATCGGGGTGATCCGGGGCCGTGCCTGGGCGCGCTGCTGCGCCATCCATTGCTGCAGCTCTTCCTGTTCAGTGTCGGCACAGCCGCCGAGCAACACCACGGACAGTCCCAGCGCGAGGATCAGCGGTCGTTGATGCATTATTTCTTCTTCTCCGAAGCCGCTTTCTTCTGCGTCGCGATCTCATCCGCATCGAGGTAGCGGAAAGTGCGCGCCGTCGCGTCCATCGCCAGCGTGCCGTTGCCGTCCTTGGCGACCGGCGCAATGGCAATGTTGTTGAGCGTCACGATGCGCGACAAGTGGGCGATATCGGAGGCGAATGCGCCGATGTCGTGGTAGCGGCCCGTGACCTTGAGCGAGATAGGCAGCTCGGCATAATAGTCCTTGACCACCATCTGGCCGGGACGGAACAGTTCGAACTGCAGGCTGCGCCCCAGCCCCGCCTGATTGATATCGGACAGCAGTGCCGCCATTTCAGCCTTGCTGGGCAACTGCTTCTCGAGCTGGATCACGTATTGCTGCACCTGTTCGCGCTGCTGCTTGAGCGCCTCCAGGCTCACGGCCTTTGTCAGTTTTTTCTGGAAGTCCTGGCGCAGCGTCGCTTCGCGCTCCTGCTCCATGCGCAGTTCATCGCGGTAGTCGCTCAGCTGCACGAACCACAACACGACCGCCACGCCGACGGCGATCGCGATGCACAGCAGCGTGCGCGGCACGACCGGCCATTGCGACGGGTCGTTGGGATGCAGGTTGCTGAACTGCTTCTTCAGCTCGGCTTGCAGCCGGACGAAATCCGGGCCCTTGCGGGTTTTCTTGGCCATCGCTTATCTCCCACCCGCAGCTGGCGGGACGGCGTCCATCGCCTTTTGCGCTTCGCTGGTGCGCATCAGCCGAAAGCGCAGATTGAACGAAGCCACGCGGCGCGGGTCCTTGGGCGTCAGCGACAGATTGGTCGCGACGATTTCCGTGAGCTCCGGCTTGGAAAACCACGGCGTGTTTTCAGACAGGTTGCGCAGCATCTCCGAGACACGCTCGTTGGATTGCGCCATGCCTTGCATGCTGATCACCTGCCCGTCCTGCTTGAGGCTGGTGATGTAGACGCCGTCAGGCAACTGGGCCACGAGTTCATGCAGCAGATGGACCGGCAGGTTGCGGTCCGACTGCAGGTCCTCGACCGCTTTCTGGCGCGCGCGCAGGGCGGTGATTTCATTTTCCAGTCCGGCGATCTCCACGATCTGCTTTTCCAGCACCTTGATTTCCGATTGCAGCAGGCTGTTCTTGCCCTGCTGGTCGGCAATCTGGCTTTGCAGCATCGAGTAGATCAGTCCCGCGATCAGCAGCCCACCGACGAACGACAGCAGCATCGTGGTCTGGAACATCTGCTTGCGGCGCTTGCGCGCCGCTTCGCGGTGGGGAAGTAGGTTGATCAGTATCACTGGAGAAACCTTCTCAGGGCCAGGCCGCAGGCCGTCAGATAGGACGGGGCCTCGCGCGCCATCTTCTTGAGCCGCACATTGCTGCCGATCTGCATGCCATCGAACGGGTTCACCAGGCCGCAGGCAAAGCCCGTGTGTTGGGTGATGGCCTCGACCAGACCAGGCAGGGGGGCCGAGCCCCCGGCCAGCAGAATGTGGTCGACGCGGTTGTAGGGCGTGCTGGTGAAGAAAAATTGCAGCGCGCGCGCCACTTCCTGCGTCATGCTTTCGACAAACGGCTTGAGAACGACCTGCGAATAGTCTTCGGGCAATTCGGCATTGCGCTTCTTGGCTTCGGCTTCCTCAAGCGAAAAGCCGTACTGGCGCGCAATCAATTGCGTCAACTGGGCACCGCCGAACGCCTGGTCGCGCTCATAGAGCACTTCTTCGTTGCGCAGCACCTGCATGCTGGTCGTGAGCGCGCCGACTTCGAACAAGGCGACGATCGCATCCTGGCCTTTCTTCGGCAGGTTATCGATCAGCCGGCCCGCGGCCAGGCGCGCGCAATGCGATTCGATATCGACGATCACCGGCGTCAGGCCCGCGGCTTCGGCCAGGCCCTGGCGGTCCTGGACCTTCTCGCGGCGCGAGGCCGCGATCAGCACGTCGACATCTCCGGGCGAATTCGCGGTCGGACCGATCACGCAGAAATCCAGGCTCACTTCGTCGAGCGAAAAGGGAATGTACTGATTGGCTTCGGACTCGACCTGGACTTCAAGTTCCTGCTCGCTCATTTCTCCGGGCAGCGAAATGCGCTTGGTGATCACGGCCGAAGGCGGCAGCGCCATGGCCACGTTCTTGCTGCGCGTGCCGCTTTTCTTCACCAGGCGGCGCAGCGCTTCGGCGACTTCATCGAATTTTTCAATATTGCCGTCGGCAATCCAGCCGCGCTCCAGCGGCTCGATGCTGCAACGCTCCAACACCAGCGTCCCTGACGCATCGCGGCCAAGCTCAACGAGCTTGATGCTCGAAGAACTGATGTCAATACCCAACAAAGATGCAGGCTGGCGACTGAACAGGGAACCTACTGTGATCAACGTGCCCTCCCGAGCCTGTAAGAAATGCAACAAGGTCTCACATTTCGCGTTGATGCTATCAGCAAGCGCTCAATGAAAACCTAAGGTTGTATCAACTGTATCGCCTTTGCGTGGCCTAAATAAGACGTTTACATGCGAAGGAATCCTCACTTCGTCGACACTTGGTCCACGCCAGTTCCGGCTGGAGCATTTCTCCCTCATGGCATTGCGTTGCTGCGCCGACCCCGGATCGCAGCGATTTTTATAATGCCAGTTCTTCCCCTTATGCTGCGCCATGCCGACTTCTGAAAAAACCGAAAAGTCCTCGCCGTCCCGCGCGTCTTCTCCCCGCCCTCCCCTCCACTGGTTGACCAAAGTCCTGTTCGGGCTGATCGGACTCGCTGTGGCCGGCGTCGTGGGTGTGCTGCTGACGGTGGCCGTGGCGCTGGCAATGGCCTACCCCAACCTGCCCGACGTCTCCGAACTCGCGGACTACCGTCCCAAGCTGCCGCTGCGCATCTATTCAGCCGAAGGCGCGCTGCTCGGCGAGTTCGGCGAGGAACGCCGCACGCTCACGCCCATACAGGAAATCCCCAAGGTCATGACCGATGCGGTGCTCGCTATCGAGGACACGCGTTTCTTCGAGCATGGCGGCGTGGATTACAAGGGCATTGCCCGCGCCGTGCTCGCCAACCTCGGCGCGGGCGGCAAGAGCCAGGGCGCGTCCACGATCACCATGCAGGTCGCGCGCAATGTCTATCTTTCTTCGGAAAAGACATTCACGCGCAAGATCTACGAGGTGTTGCTGACGTTCAAGCTCGAGCATCTGCTGAGCAAGAACCAGATCCTCGAGATCTACATGAACCAGATCTATCTGGGCAATCGCGCCTACGGTTTCGCGGCCGCGTCCGAAGCCTATTTCGGCAAGCCGCTCAAGCAGATCTCCATTGCCGAAGCCGCGATGCTCGCCGGCCTGCCCAAGGCACCGTCGGCCTACAACCCGATCAGCAACCCCAAGCGCGCGCGCAGCCGCCAGCTCTACATCATCGAGCGCATGGAGGAAAACGGCTTCATCACTTCCGCCGAAGCCCAGCAGGCCAAGCAGGAAGAGCTCAAGATCAGTTCTGGCAGCAACAACACGCGCGTGCACGCCGAATATGTGGCCGAAATGGCGCGCCAGCTGATCTTCGCCCAGTACGGCAACGAAGCCTATACGCGCGGCATCAACGTCTATACCACGCTCAACGCGGGTGAACAGGACGCAGCCTATACCGCCTTGCGCAAGGGCATCATGGATTACGAGCGCCGCCAGCACTACCGCGGCCCGGAACGCTTCATCGCCCTGCCCCAGGATGCCGAAGAGCAGGAAAATGCGATCGACGACGTGCTCGCCAACCACCCCGACAACGGCAACGTGATGTCGGCCGTGGTGCTGGACGCGAACCCGCGCAAGATCGTCGCCACGCGCGCCGATGGCGAAAAGTTCGAGATCACGGGCGACGGCCTCAAGCCCGCGCAGTCGGGCCTCAGCGACAAGGCACCGCCCAATATCAAGCTGCGCGCCGGCGCCGTGATCCGCGTGGTCAAGACGCCCAAGAACACCTGGGAAATCACCCAGCTGCCCGAAGTCGAAGGCGCATTCGTCGCGCTCGACCCGAAAACCGGCGCGATCCGCGCGCTGGTCGGCGGCTTCGACTTCGGCAAGAACAAGTTCAACCACGTGACCCAGGCCTGGCGCCAGCCCGGCTCGAGCTTCAAGCCGTTCATCTACTCGGCCGCGCTCGAGAAAGGCTTCTCGCCGGCCACGATGATCAACGACGCGCCCATCTTCTTCAGCGCCGGCACCACGGGCGGCCAGCCCTGGGAGCCCAAGAACTACGACAGCCGCTATGACGGCCCGATGAGCATGCGCACCGGCCTGAACAAGTCGAAGAACATGATCTCGATCCGCCTGCTGCAGGCCATAGGCCCCAAGTTCGGCCAGGAATGGGTCACGCATTTCGGCTTCGACGCCGACAAGCACCCGCCCTACCTGACGATGGCACTGGGCGCGGGCTCGGTCACCCCCATGCAGATGGCCGCGGGCTATTCGGTGTTCGCCAACGGCGGACACCGCGTCAACCCCTGGCTGATCACGCGCATCACCGACCACAAGGGCCGCGTGCTGTCCGAGTTCCAGCCCCAGCCGCTGGAACAATTGCCCGAAGCCATTCCGCCGCGCAATGCGTTCATCATGAACAGCATGCTGCAGGACGTGGCGCGGGTCGGCACCGCGGCGCGCGCCCAGGCCACGCTCAAGCGCCCCGACCTCTACGGCAAGACCGGCACCACCAACGACTCGGTCGACGCCTGGTTCGGCGGCTTCCAGCCCACGCTGGCGGCAGTGACCTGGATCGGCTACGACACGCCGCGCAATCTGGGCTCGCGCGAGACCGGCGGCGGTCTGAGCCTGCCGATCTGGATCGACTTCATGCAGCACGCGCTCAAGGGCGTTCCCGTGGCCGAGCTGCCGGTGCCGCCTGGTGTGGTCAACGTCGGTGGCGAATGGTTCTACGAGGAATTCGCGCGCAATGCGGGCGTGAGCAGCCTGGGCGTGCCCGAAGGCGCGACCGAAGGCAGCCCATCGGCACCGCCGCCCTCGGAAGAGCGCAATCGCATCCTGGACCTGTTCCGCAACTGACAGCCGCGCCCCATGGAAAAAGCCCCTCGCGAGGGGCTTTTTCATGTCCGGCGCAAGCGCGATCAGGCGCTGAAGGTCAGCGGCAGATTCGACTGTTGCGACGCATAGCGGCTCAGGCAGGCAAAGAACTCGCCTTCGCCCTTGGTGTCCAGCCAGCAGGCCTGGTCGGCGTCATAGCGGAAATGAAAGCCGCCGGCCTTGGCCGCCAGCCACACTTCGTGCAGAGGTCTTTGCAGATTGATCACAATCTGGCTGCGGTTGGGAAAGGACAGCGTGACCATGCCGCCCGCGCGCTGGGCATCGATATCGGCGTCCGATTCGTCATTGATGCGGTCGCATCCCTGCTCCACCGCGAGCAGCAGCTTTTCAGCGCAATCGAGAAATTCTAGGTCGTTCATTACAATCCGCACATGTTGAGAGCTTCCCAAATTCTAGTCAGGTCTTTTGCCCTTGCGCTGTGTGCGGCGTCACTCGGTGCCTGCGGCCAGCGCGGACCCCTGTATCTTCCCACCGCACCCGAGGCCGCGCAACGCGCCACCTTGCCCGAAACGCTGCGCTCGCAGATCTTCGACGATGCCGCCACGGCGCCGGTGCGCGCCCCCGTTCAGCCCGCGAACGCCCGCTGATCCCGGCCTGCTTGATCCAGGTCAACAGCGCCGGCTGCGCCAGCGCCTACAGTGGGATTTTCCGCTGGATTGCCCTGCCATGCCGATTGAGCTGTACCGCGACAAGCACCATGCCTGCCTGATGTTCTGCGACCTGATCGAGGAAGATGGCCAGGCCGTGCAGGCCAACCAGTTCCTGATCGTCGACGGTGATACCGGCGCCATCATCGACCCCGGCGGCAACCTCGCGTTCAACGAATTGTTCATGGGCATGGTGCGCCATTTCGCGCCCGCCAAGCTGTCGTATGTGATCGCCTCGCATGCCGACCCCGACATCATTGCCTCGCTCGACCGCTGGATGAGCAGCACCAAGGCTTCGCTGGTGATCTCGCGCGTCTGGGAGCGCTTCGTGCCGCATTTCGCCAAGGTCGGCAAGACCGACGAGCGCATCATCGGCGTGCCCGACGCGGGCGGGCGCCTGCCGCTGGGGCGCAACGAGCTGCTGCTGCTGCCCGCGCACTTCCTGCACTCCGAAGGCAATTTCCACTTCTACGATCCGGTCAGCCGCATCCTGTTCACGGGCGATCTCGGGGCGTCGATGGTGACCGGCGCCCAGGCTTCCGTGCCCGTGACCGACCTGGGCCCGCACATTGCGCACATGGAAGGCTTTCACCGGCGCTACATGGTGTCGAACAAGATCCTGCGGCTGTGGCTGCACATGGCGCGCCAGCTCGATATCGCGATGATCGTGCCCCAGCACGGCGCACCCATCCAGGGCCGGCCCGCGATCGAGGCCTTCTTCGACTGGCTCGAGACCCTGGCCTGCGGCATAGACCTGTTCGACCAGCGCGCCTACCAGCAGTCGAATGCCGTGATCGACCCGATCTCGCGCCTCACGCGCGCGCCGCTGCGCGCCGTCAACGGCTGATCGCTTCCGGCTTCGCGGCCCAGCGCTTGCGCAAGGCGCGCTGCAGGCGCCAGCCCAGCAGCAGGGCCAGGATGGCGGCGTAGACAAACACTTCGTTGAAGTTGTTCTTGCCGGCGCGCATCCAGAAGAAATGCAGGATGGCCAGGCCGGCGATCGCATAGACGCTGCGATGCAGCCATTGCCAGCGGCGCGCGCCCATCCAGCGCAGCACGCGGTGCGGCGAAGTCACGGCCAGCGCCGTGAGCAGCGCGAACGCCAACATGCCGACCAGAATGAACGGCCGCTCGACGATGTCGCGCCAGATCTCCGCGAAATCCAGCCCCTGGTCGAAGACCGAGTAGCACAGCAGGTGCAGCGTCGCATAGAAAAACACGAACAGGCCCAGCATGCGCCGAAAGCGCGCGAGCGCGGGCAGGCCCAGCACAATGCGCGCCGGCGTGACCGCGAGCACCACGCACAGGAAACGCAGCGTCCAGTCGCCGGTGGCGCGGATCAGCGCCTCGGCCGGGTTCGCGCCCAGCGTGTCGAACACCGCGCCGTAAAGCAGCTGGGCAAACGGCAGCAGGCACAGCACGAACACCAGGGGCTTGGCCGCCGGGTGCATGAACCAGGTTTTCCAGCGCGCGGGCAAGGCGCGCTTTTGCGGGGTGGCGGTCAAAACTGTTGCTTGAGGTCCATGCCTGCGTACAGCTGGCCGACCTGCTCGCCGTAGCCGTTGAACATCAGCGTCTTGCGCTTCTTGGCGAACAGCCCGCCTTCGCCAATGCGCCGCTCCGTGGCCTGGCTCCAGCGCGGGTGCGGCACATCGGGATTGACGTTCGAGTAGAAGCCATACTCATTGCGCGCCGCCTTGTTCCAGGCCGTTCCGGGCTGCTTGTCGGTCAGGCGGATGGCAACAATGCTCTTGGCGCTCTTGAAGCCGTACTTCCAGGGCACGACCAGGCGCACGGGCGCGCCGTTCTGCGCGGGCAGCACTTCGCCATACATGCCGAACGCCAGCAGCGTCAGCGGGTGCATGGCTTCGTCGAGGCGCAGGCCTTCGGTGTAGGGCCAGTCGAGCACGTTGGCGCGCAGCCCGGGCATCATCTTCTGATCGGCCAGCGTGACGAACTCCACGTATTTGGCGCTGCCCAGCGGCTGCACCTGGCGCAGCAGCTGGGCCAGCGAGTAGCCGACCCAGGGAATGACCATGGACCAGCCTTCGACGCAGCGCAGGCGGTAGATGCGCTCTTCCTGCGGGCTGAGCTTGATCAGATCTTCGAGGCTGAAGGTGCCGGGCTTGGCGACCAGGCCTTCGACCTTGACGCTCCAGGGCGTGGTCTTGAGCGTGTGGGCGTTGCGCGCGGGATCGGCCTTGTCGAGACCGAACTCGTAATAGTTGTTGTATTGGGACGCATCGGCATAGGGCGTCAGCGCTTCCATGGTGTTCGCGCCCACCACCTGGCTGGGCTGACCGGGCAATGCGGCCAGCTTGCCCGGACGCGGCACCGCGGCCAGCGCATCGCGCCCGGCCCAGGCCGCGAGCGTGCCACCGGCCGCCCCCGCAGCCATGGTGCGCAACAACTGGCGCCGTGCCTCGTAGACCGGCTGGGGCGTGATCTCACTGCCCCGGGGATGGTTGAAGCCGTCGCTATCGGTTCTTATCAGCATGGCAATTCCTTGGACAAATTTCCTTGTCTGATGCATTGTGACCGCGGTTGGTTCAACCTGCCTGACCACAAAAAAAAGAGCGCCCATCGCTGGACGCTCCTTTTGCGTAATGAGAGATTGAAGGCCCAGGCATTATGAGCAGCTTATGCAACTGGCGTGCCCCAGCATGGGGGCAGCGAGCAAGGGCCGCCCCGCAGCGAGGCTGCCGTCCCTAGCCGGGCGCCCCCTCCACCGAAGGTTGAGAGGGGGAAGCGCCGAAGGCGCTCAGGGGGTGTCTTTACAATTCGCCGTAGCTGTGCAGCCCGCTGAGGAACATGTTGACGCCCAGGAAGGCAAACGTGGTCACGCCCAGGCCGGTCAGCGCCCACCAGGCCGACACCGTGCCGCGCAGGCCCTTGACCAGGCGCATGTGCAGCCAGGCCGCGTAGTTGAGCCAGACGATCAGCGCCCAGGTTTCCTTGGGGTCCCAGCTCCAGTAGCCGCCCCAGGCCTCGGCCGCCCACAGCGCGCCCAGCACGGTGGCGATGGTGAAGAACGCAAAGCCCACGGCAATCGACTTGTACATCACGTCGTCGAGGATCTCGAACGACGGCAGGCGCGCGGCGATGTGCTTGCGCGCCAGCAGGATGCCGGCGACGATCAGCGCCGAGATGCCGAAATACACGGTCCAGTAGCTGCCGCCGTTCTCGGTCGCGCCCTGGCGGAACACGATGGGCTCGAAGCACAGCACGATGCCCAGCAGCCACAGCGGCGCGAGCTTGTACCAGCGGGTCTCGCCGGCCTGCTGCTTGATCAGATAGGCGAAAGCGACCATGGCCGCGAGCGCGAACGTGCCGTAGCCGATGAAGTTGGCGGGCACATGCAGCTTCATCCACCAGCTCTTGAGCGCCGGCACCAGCGGCTGGATCTCATGCGCTTCGCGCACCAGCGTGTACCAGAGCAGAAAGCCCACGGCCGCGCTGACCACCAGCATCACGAACGCGCCCAGCGCGCGGGTGTCGTAGTTTTCCTCGTAGTAGAGGTAGAAAGTCGCTGTCATCCAGCAGAACATCACGAACACTTCGTAGAGATTGCTGACCGGAATGTGGCCGATGTCGGCACCCAGCAGATAGCTTTCGTACCAGCGCACCATGGTGCCGATCAGCGCCATCGCGACCGCCACCCAGGCGATGCGCGAGCCCAGCAGCGACATGGTCCGGCCCTCGTTGCGCGAGAACATGCCTATCCAGTAGAAGATGGTGCTCATGAAGAACAGCATGCTCATCCAGAGGATGGCCGACTGGCTCGACAGGAAATACTTGAGGCCGAACACTGCGTCGGCGCGCGCCAGATCGCCCGCGCCATCCACCTGGTACAGACTCAATGCGAGCAGCGAGAAGCCGGCGACGGCCAGCACCAGCACGCGCAGCGGACGCCAGAACCAGCACAGCCAGATCAGCGCAGGAATGGTGCCCAGCAGAATGGCCTTCTCATAGACATCCATATAGGCGGCGTAGCGCTGCAGCGCGAACAGCCCGCCGGCCGTGACAATCACGGCGAACAGCCAGTCGAACCAGTTGCGGCGCGAAAAATACCCCGAATGCAGGGTGATGGTCTCGGAAGGGTCGGTCGTTGCGGTCGTCATTCAGAAGCTCCCGGGCGGCGCGCAATCGGCTGGGCCCCAATGAGTTTTTCGGTCAGCATGGCGAAGTCCTTGTCACCTTCCATGGTCTGGCGGTTGGTGGAAAGGGCCACGGTGGCGTGGCTGCTGCCCTCGCCGGCGGGGGCCAGCCAGATCCACAGGCGTCGATCACGCACGTAGAGCATGGCAAAGATCCCCAGAATCAGGAACAGGCAACCCAGATAGACTACGTTCTTGCCGGGTCCGCGTGTGACCTGGAAAACGCTGGCTTGCACATGCGTGAAATCGTCGAGCATGAACGTCATGGGCGCGGGGTAGAACTGGGCGTCGCTCAGCGAGAACACCGCCTGCGTCATGAACGCCAGCGTCTGCGCGTCGTTTTCCATGGGCTTGAGGCCGTTCTTCTCGCGCAGCGACTGCGCCATCTCGAACAGCACGCCGTTGAGAATGCGCACCAGCACTTCGCTGGCGCGCGAGCGCTCGGCTTCGGGAACGTTCTGCTCCATGAAGCGCGCAATCGCCTGCAGGCCGCCGACCTTCACGCCCGCGTCGTCGGTCGTGCCCGCATACATTTCGAGCGCGCGCAGCGCCGACTGCATCAGCGGCTCGCGCAGATCGGGGCGCGACGCATCGACCGCCGTCGCCACATAGCGGCGCGCGGCCTGCTCGCGCAGCGCCGGATCGGCCAGCGCCACGCGCAGGCGCAGGAACGTGTCCATCGAGCCTTCGGCGTCGGCCGGAACGCGCAGGAAACGGAAGGCATCGACCGGGTTGTCGCGCACGCCCAGCAGGAACACCGGGTTGCCGTCGCCGGTGTCGACCGGCATCATGTAGTTCTGGTATTCGCGCGCCTGGCCCGAGGCATCGCGCAGCTTGTAGCCAATGCTGGGGCCGATGTTGCGCAGCTCTTTTTCGGTCGTGGTCTTGTGGCCCGCACCCAGGCGCGCGTCTATCGCCGACTTGAGATCGACCTTGCGCACATCGGTGGCCGAGGCCAGCGCGCCCGCGCCCTTTGCAGCGCCGAAGTTCTCGACGTTGATGGTGCGCAGCGCCGTGTATTCGAGCGTCAGCGTGTCGTCGGCATTGCCGCGGCCCGCGCCCGTGCGCGTGAACTCGCTGGTGCCGCCGATCACGCCTTCGACCATGAACGGCTTGCCCGTGCCGTCCATGGGCACGGCGCGCATCTTGACCGCCGAGCCGCCATCATCGAAGCTCGACTGGTAGATTTCCACGCCCTTGTAATGCGCGGGATGGTTGACTTCGATGCGCTGCGCCGTCTGCTCGCCGGTATGCTTGTCGTGAATGATCACTTCGCTGGCAAACAGCTTGGGCATGCCGGTCGAGTAGTACTCGACGATGAATTTCTTGAGTTCCACCGCGAAAGGCAGCTCCTGCAGCAGCACGCCATCCGACTGGTTCAGGATGGCAGTGCTCGACTGCGTGCCTTCGGCGACCATCAGGTTGCCACGAAAAGTGGGGTTGCGCTCCGACAGACGATGTTCGGGCGCGACATCCGATACTCGGCCGCCGCCCGTGTAGGGCGTCTTGTCGCCGAACAGCATCTGCGCGCGCACGATCAGGTCGCCGTCAAAAAGCCCGCCCAGGCAGATCAGCACGATGGCGCTGTGCGCCGCGATGTAGCCCAGCTTGTGCGCCGCGCCGGCCTTGGCGGCCACCATCCAGCCTTTGCCCGCGGCGGTATCCCGCTGCTGCAGCTTGACCTTCCAGCCGCCCGTGACCAGCAGCTTGCCCAGGCGCTGGGCCGCTTCCTCTGGATTGCCGCGCACGTCGGCCTCGGCACGATGGCGAAACGCCTCCAGGCTTTTTTCGCGGATGTTTTCCTTGTACGTGCGCAGGTCGGCCAGGTACTTTGGCGCATTGCGCGCCACGCACAGGCTGGTGCTGACCACCAGAAACGCCAGGATCAGCAGAAACCACCAGGCGCTGTAGACCGCGTTGAGCTTGAGCGCGAGAAACAGCTGCGCCCAGAACGGACCGAACTGGTTCACATAGTTGACGGCGGGCTCGTGCTGCTTGAGCACCGTGCCGATCACCGAAGCGATGCAGATCACCGTGAGCAAGGCGATCGCAAAGCGCATCGACGACAGCAGCTCGACGGTCGCGCGCCGAGCCTGTGAGCCGAAGGAAGAAGTCGCGCGGGAAGAAGTATCTGACATGGAAGAATGAACGCAAAGCCCGAAAGCAAAAAAGCGGGACCACCTCAGCAAAGGATGGACCCGCCCATTGGGGTTTGTGATTGGCGTTTGGTTCCCTGCGCTGGAGTGAAACCGTTCAGCGCCTGGCCAACAACCCGCTGAAACCGTTCAACGCATCAACGCAGGCCGGCGATGTAATCCGCAACCGCCTTGATTTCACGGTCGTTGAGCTTGGCCGCCACCTGGGTCATGGGCAGGCTGTTGCCGCGCTTGCCGTCCCGAAACTCTACCAGTTGTTTAATAGTGTAGTCAGCGTGCTGGCCGGCCAGGCGCGGGTACTGCACGGGCAGACCGGCGCCGTTAGGGCTGTGGCAGCCGGCGCAGGCCGCGATATTGCGATCCTGTATGCCGCCGCGGAAGATGCGCTCGCCCAGCACGACCAGATCCTTGTCCTTGGCGAAGCCGCCCTTGGATTTCTGCGATGCGAGCCAGCCGGCGATGTTCTTCATTTCCTGGTCGGAAAGCGCCGAGGCGAAACCCTGCATCACCGGGTCCTTGCGCGCACCGCTCTTGAAGTCATGCAGTTGCTTGACAAGGTACTCGGGATGCTGCTGAGCCAGGGCCGGATTAGCCACAATGGTCGAGTTGCCATCCGCACCGTGGCATGCTGCGCATACTGCAGTAAACCCTGCAGCTCCTTGCGCCAGATCAATCTTGGCGTTTGCCTGCGGCGCCGCGGGCGTTTCTCCTGCCGCAATGGCCGGGAGAATTGGTGCTGCCAGAAAGGCAGCCATCAGCATAGAGGCGAGCAACTTCATATCGAGGGTCTGTTGTTAGGTGCACTGAACCGCACAATTCTACAATGAGGCTCCAAAGCATAGATACCCCCCATGACGAACTCATCTCCCGCACCGGCTGCGGGCAAGCCTTCTCCCGTTATCGATGGCAAGCTCGCCATGGGTTGGATGCACACTGCGCGCTTTCTGACCACCGCCGCGCAACTGCACCACCTGCCTGCTATCGACGTCCCGGAAATCGCCTTTGTCGGCCGCTCCAACGCCGGTAAGTCCACCTGCATCAACACGTTGACGCAGCAAAAGCAGCTGGCTTTCGCATCCAAGAAACCTGGCCGCACGCAGCACATCAACCTGTTCTCGCTGGGACGCCAAGGCGTCACCGATGCGGTACTGGCCGATCTGCCGGGCTACGGCTATGCCGCAGTGTCGCGCTCGGACAAGATACGCTGGCAACAGGTGATGGTCAACTACCTGATTACCCGCAGCAGCCTCACCGGCATCGTGCTGTTGTGCGATCCGCGCCTGGGCTTGACCGAACTCGACGAGGCGCTGCTCGAAGCCGTGCGCCCACGTGTCGAAGACGGAATGAAGTTCCTGATCCTGCTGACCAAGGCCGACAAGCTCACGCGCGCCGAACAGAGCAAGGCGCTGTCCATCGCGCGCCTGCAGGCCGGCGGCGGCGAGGCAATGTTGTTCTCGGCACTCAAGAAACAGGGTGTGGACGATGTGGCTCAGCTACTATGGCGTTGGTCGCATCCGGAAGTGCCCGCCACGGCGCCGGACGAAGCCACGCCCGCAGCGCCGTCCACCGCGTCGGACAGCGCTGACGAACCCCAGGCCAACTAGCTTCCAGCAGGTTCAGCCAAGGCTGGAGGCTACCGAGAGAGTAGCTCCATGATCCAGACTTGCGACCATGTCCTGCCCCACGGCACCACTCTGCGCTGCCGCATCGCGGGCACGCCGGGCCGGCCGGTGCTGCTGTTCCTCCACGGCTTTCCCGAAGGCGCATTCATCTGGGATGCGCTGCTGGCGCATTTCTCGGCGCCTGAAAACGGCGGCTTTCGCTGCGTCGCGCCGAATCTGCGCGGCTTCGGCAAGTCGAGCAGCCCGACCGAAGTCACGGCCTACCACGCACGCCATCTGGTGCAGGACATCCGCGCACTGATCGCCTTGGAAAGCCCCGATGCTCCGCTGGCCTGCCTGGTCGCCCACGACTGGGGCGGCGCGCTGGCCTGGAGCGTGGCCAGCCAGCATCCAGACAGCATGGAACGCCTCATGGTGCTCAACGCCCCCCACGCGGGGGCGTTTTTGCGCGAGCTGCGCGAACAGGCCGAACAGCGCCAGGCCAGCGACTACATGCGCTTTCTGCGCCGCGCCGACGCGCCCGCGCTGCTCGCCGAGCACGACTACCGGCGCGCGTTCGGCTTTTTCGCCCAACCCGATGGCCGCCTGCCCGCCTGGCTCACGCCCGCGTTGCAGGCCCGCTACCGCAAGCATTGGTCGCGCGGCATGCAGGGCGCCTGCCATTACTACGGTGCCAGCCCGCTCTATCCGCCGGCACCGGGCGAGCCCGACCATCTCGCACACCTGCAGCTGCCCGATTCCGCACTGCGCGTCGATGTGCCCACGCTGGTGCTGTGGGGCATGAGCGACCCGGCGCTGCGCCCGGGACTTCTGGACGGGCTGGAAGAATGGGTGCCGCGGCTGCAGATCCAGCACCTGCGCAACACCTCGCACTGGGTGGTGCACGAACGCCCGGCGCGCGTGATCGACGAGCTCGAGCATTTCGTGCAGCAGCAGTTCGACGAGCACCGCCTTGCGGCGTAGAAACGCTAGCTGTACAGCGAAGGCTCGCCCTCGGGCCGGGTCTTGAAGCGCTTGTGGACCCAGTAGTACTGCTCGGGCATGGTGTCTATCCACTTCTCGAGCTCGCGGTTCATGCGCGCGGTGTCGGCGACTGCATCCGCGGTCGGAAAGTCTTCCCAGGCCGGCGTGATCTGCGCCACATAGCCTTCGGGCGTGAGCCGCGTATACATGCCTATGACCTTGGCCCGGCCCAGGCGCGCAAAGCGCGACAGCGAGGGGATGGTCGCGGCCGTGACGCCGTAGAACGGCACGAACACCGAGTCGTTCTTGCCGAAATCCATGTCGGGCAGCAGATACAGCAGCCCGCCCTGGCGCAGGCTCGAGATGATGGGCTTGACGCCATCGGCGCGGTTGAGCATGCGCACGTCGCCAAAGCGCTGGCGCCCGCCCATGAACCAGTCGTCTATCGTCGGATTGGGATGGGTCGAAAATATCGACGTGAACGCGCGCGTGGTGTTGAGCGGCAGCGTGAGCCCGCCCGCGTCCATGCTGTAGAAATGCGGCGCGAAGACGATGGTCGGCGTATCGCCTTCGAGTTCATGCAGCGCGCCTTCGAGCTTCACGCGCGAGCGCACCACGGCCTCGGGCGCCGACCAGAGCCAGCCCCGGTCCAGCCAGGTCTGGCAGAACACCACGAAATTGCGCCGGGCCAGCGCCTGGCGCTCGGCGAGCGAAAGATGCGGGAAACAGAGCTCCAGATTGCGCAGCGCGATCTTGCGCCGCGGCACGGCGACCACGAACAGCACGCGGCCCAGCAGCCAGCCGAGCGCGCGCAGCCAGCGCAGCGGCAGACGCCCCAGCGCGCCCATCAGCCAGACACCGAAGCGCGCGCTCATGGAGCCACCTGCGCGGCGGCGGACTGCTCGGCCCGGGGTTTCTTGTAGCGTGCATAGCCCCAGAGGTATTGCGACGGGCATTGGCGAATGGTCTGCTCCATGGCCTGGTTGAGCTGCAGCACAGCGGTCTCCAACGAATCTGACAAAGGCAAGGGCAACTCCTCAAAATACAGCGTATAGCCGCGGCCCCAGGACTTGCGCTCGCAGCGGGCGATGATCACGCTGGCACCGGTCTGCTGCACCAGCCGCGCCGCCAGGGTCATGGTGTAGGCGTCACGGCCGAAAAACGGCGACCACAGGCCCTGTCCATCAGGCGGCACCTGGTCGGGCAGCAGGCCTACGGCTTCGCCGCGGCGCAACGCCTTGATCATCTGACGCACGCCCGACAGCGCGGTCGGCACCGCCTGCACGCCGGGCCGGTTGCGCGCGGTTTCCATCACCTGGGCCAGCCAGGCCTGGCGCGCGGGCCGGTAAAGAATGGTGATGGGGCCGCGCTCGGCGCTCCAGCGGCGCGCCGCGGCCTGCACCGACAGCTCGAAGCAGCCCAGATGGGGCGTGAGGAAAACGATGCCCCGCCCCCTGGCCCAGGCCTGCTCGACGGGATCGGGTCGCACCATTTCGCAGGCCGGGGGGTCGGAGCGCAACCACATGCGCGGCAGCTCGGCGACCATGCGGCCCGCATGGCCCACGGCAGCGCGCACATCGGCAAAGCGGTAGCCCGCCTGATGCACGTTCTGCAGGAAGCGCCGGCGGTAGGTGCCCGAGACCAGGAATACCAGCCACCCCAGGGCGGCACCGACACCATGCAAAAGCCATAAAGGCAGCAACGAGAACAAGTGGAACAGGCTTGGCATTAAAATAGGAGGGTCGCTGAGTTAAATGAGCAACTTGCAGGGCGACGTAAAAAAATTCTGCTAAAGCGTTCGCCGGGCTCCGTCAGCTTGGGCAACGCCTCAAATGCTGGAACACAGGAGTTTATTCAATGGCGAACGATTTTCTTTTCACTTCGGAATCTGTCTCTGAAGGACACCCCGACAAGGTGGCCGACCAGATCTCCGATGCGATCCTGGATGCCATTTTCACCCAAGACCCCCACTCGCGTGTGGCAGCCGAGACGCTGACCAACACCGGCCTGGTGGTTCTGGCGGGTGAAATCACCACCGGCGCGAACGTCGACTACATCCAGGTCGCGCGCGACACCATCAAGCGCATCGGCTACGACAACACCGAATACGGCATCGACTACAAGGGCTGCGCCGTGCTCGTCGCCTATGACAAGCAGAGCCAGGACATCGCCCAGGGCGTGGACAAGGCCAGCGACGACGAACTCAACACGGGCGCCGGCGACCAGGGCCTGATGTTCGGCTATGCCTGCGATGAAACGCCCGAGCTGATGCCCGCGCCCATCTATTACGCCCACCGTCTGGTCGAGCGCCAGGCGCAGCTGCGCAAGGACGGCCGCCTGCCGTTCCTGCGCCCCGACGCCAAGAGCCAGGTGACGATGCGCTATGTCGACGGCAAGCCGCACAGCATAGACACCGTCGTGCTGTCGACCCAGCACAGCCCCGACCAGTCGGAAACCGCGACCAAGATGAAGGCCAGCTTCACCGAAGCCATCATTGAGGAAATCATCAAGCCCGTGCTGCCCAACGAGTGGCTGCAGGACACCAAGTACCTGATCAACCCCACGGGCCGCTTCGTGGTCGGTGGCCCGCAAGGCGATTGCGGCCTGACCGGCCGCAAGATCATCGTCGACACCTACGGCGGCGCCTGCCCCCATGGCGGCGGTGCGTTCTCGGGCAAGGATCCAACCAAGGTCGACCGCTCGGCCGCCTACGCCGCGCGCTACGTGGCCAAGAACATCGTCGCCGCAGGCCTGGCGCGCCAGTGCCAGATCCAGGTCGCCTACGCGATCGGCGTCGCGCGCCCGATGAACATCACGGTCTACACCGAAGGCACGGGCGTGATTCCCGACGACCAGATCGCCAAGCTCGTGGCCGAACATTTCGACCTGCGTCCCAAGGGCATCATCCAGATGCTCGACCTGCTGCGCCCGATCTACAGCAAGACCGCGGCCTACGGCCACTTCGGCCGCGAAGAGCCCGAATTCACCTGGGAAAAGACCGACAAGGCCGCTTTGCTGCGCGCCGCTGCCGGCTTGCGTTAACTTGGACAACGGGCATTGCCCGTTCTAAGCCCCGAGGCCTGCCCGCGTGCAGGCCTTTTTCTTTGGCGGGCGACGCAGGTTTGTTCCTACGCCAGCAGCGCTGTCCGGCCCACAGCCGAGCCCGGTTGCAAACGCTAACGTAGCAACTGCTCGTCGGCGCATTGACCGACGCCCTCAGCTTCCAAGGAAAACACCATGCTCAAATACGCCATCATCTTCGCCGTCATCTCGCTGCTGGCCGGCGCCCTGGGCTTCACCGGCGTGGCCGCAGGCGCGGCAGGCATTGCCAAGCTGCTGTTCATCGTCTTCCTGGTGCTGGCCGTGATCTTCGTGGTGCTCGCCGTGCTGGGCGTGGGCGCGGCACGCAAGGCGCTCAAGTAATCGCCGTCTCCCGCCGATTCGCCGCGCCGCTGCCCAGGTCAACGCGGCGGCGTGGCGACAGCGCGTCTACACTGGCTCCATGACGCGTTCCATCCAGCTGCTGGCCATAGACCCGCAGAATGACTTTTGCGATGTGCCCGCAGACTGGTGGCCTGTCCATCCGACGCGTGGCACAACTGCACCCAGCCTTCCCGTGGCCGGCGCCCATCGCCACATGCAGCGCCTCGCGCACTGGGTGGGCACGCAGGCCGCGCATATCGATGAAATCACGGTCACGCTCGACTCCCATCAGCGTTTCGACATCGCCCACCCCGTTTTCTGGCAGCAGGCCGATGGCCAGCCGGTCGCGCCCTTCACTGCCATTTCCGCACAGCAGGTGCGCAGCGCTGAATTCATTCCGCGCGAGCCCCTGCACCTCGCGCTCGCGCTGGCCTATCTCGATGCGCTTGAAAGCCAGGGCCGGCATACGCTGATCGTCTGGCCCGTGCACTGCGAAATCGGCAGCTGGGGCCATGGCCTGCATGCCGAACTGCTGGACGCCTGCGCGGCCTGGCAGATGCAGCGCCAGCGCGCGGTCTGCAGCGTGTTCAAGGGAATGAACCCCTGGACCGAACACTACAGCGCGCTGATGGCCGAAGTCGTCGACCCCACCGACCCGGGCACGGCGCTCAACAGCGTGCTGCTGGAACGCCTGGCCCAGGCCGACCTGCTGGTGATCGCGGGCGAAGCCAGCAGCCACTGCGTGCGCGCCACGGTGGAGCATCTGGTGCAATACCTGCCCGCAGGCCATGCCCAGCGCCTGCTGCTGCTGACCGACTGCATGGGCCCGGTCGCGGGCTTCGAGTCCGCCGAGCAGGAGTTCTTCACCGCCATGCGCGCCCGGGGCGTGCAATTCGCCACCAGCGACACCCTGACATTGACCGACTGAACGCCCCGCACCATGCCGCCCATCATTTCCAGCCTGCTCGACACCGACCTCTACAAGTTCACCATGTGGCAGGCGATGCTGCACCGCCATCCGCAGACCCAGGCGCGCTATGAATTCGTCTGCCGCAACACGCCGGAGTACCCGCTGAGCGAGCTGCTGCCCGAAGTCGAACGCGAACTCGATGCGCTGTGCGCGCTGTCGTTTGCGCCGGACGAACTCGACTACATAGGCTCGCTGCGCTTCATCAAGAGCGACTTCATCGACTTCCTGCGTATCTTCCGCTTCCAGCGCGCGTTCATCGAAGCGCGCGCCGAAGGCGATACGCTGCAGATCGTCGCCCACGGCCCGCAGGTGCATGTGATGGGCTTCGAGATCTATGTGCTGGCCATCGTCAACGAGCTGTACTTCCGCCGCTTCGACGCCGCAGCCGCGCTGCGCGAAGGCCGCGTGCGGCTCACCCACAAGGTCGAGCAGCTCAAGGCGCTGGCCGGCGCGGCCCAGCGCCGCCATCCGTTCGAAATGTTCGACTTCGGCGTGCGCCGGCGTTTCTCGGGCGCATGGCAGCGCGAAGTCGTGCAGCGCTTCGCGACCGAGACGCCGCAATGGTTCAAGGGCACGTCCAACGTGCTGCTGGCGCGCGACCTGCAGATCGTGCCCATAGGCACCATGGCCCATGAGTACATGCAAAGCTACCAGGCACTGGGCGTGCGTCTGCGCGACTTCCAGAACGCCGCGCTCGAGGACTGGGTGCAGGAATACCGCGGCGACCTGGGCATCGCCCTCACGGACACCGTGGGCATGAACGCTTTCCTGCACGACTTCGAC
>NZ_JAVWWA010000059.1:0-3690 GCF_036666375.1 Comamonas sp.
TGACGCTGATGATGTCGGCGATCCTGGTGCTGCTGGCGTTGATTTCCTTCATGGTTTCCACGACCTGGCTCACGACCTGGCCGCCCTGCTCGGCCACCGTCGACGCGTTGACGGCCAGCTGATTGGCCTGCTTGGCACTGTCAGCGTTCTGGCGCACGGTCGAGCCCAACTGCTCCATCGAGGCCGCCGTCTCTTGCAGCGCCGAGGCCTGCTGCTCCGTGCGGTTGGAAAGATCGTTGTTGCCCGAGGCGATTTCCGCGCTGGCCGAAGCCACGCCTTCCGCGTTCTGGCGCACCGTGCTCACGGTGCTCACCAGGCTTTGCTGCATGCGCTGCAATGCGCCGAGCAGCTGGCCCGTCTCGTCGCGGCCCTGGCCGGCGATCTCGACATTCAGGTCGCCATCGGCGATGCGGTCGGCCACATTGACCGCCTGCGCCAGGGGCCGGGTGATGGAGCGTATCAGCCACAGCGCCGCCAATGCCGCAAAGGACACGGCCAGTGCGGCCGTCGTCACCATGACAATGCGCGCCTGCGACTCGATCTGCATGGCCTGCTGCGCGTCTTCGCGCGCGCCCTTGCCATTGAGCTCCACGAGCTTCAAGAGGGTTGCCGAGAACTTTTCATACAGGCGCAGGGATTCACCATCGAGCAAGGCCGCCGCCTGTTCCTTGTCGTTGCTGCGCGAGAGTTCGAAGATCTTGGCGGAGAGCGCGACGTACTTTGCGCGGTCGGCGTTGTACTCGTCGTACAGCTTCCTCTCTTCAGGCGAACTGATCAGCGCTTCGTAGGACTTCTGGATCTTGTCCAGTCTTTCCTGCAGTTGGCGCATGGCCTTTTCGTGCCCGGCCATGGCCGGCGCGCCCGAAGCCATCACATGGCGCAGTTCATAGATGCGTGCATCCGATAGTCCCGTGTTGAGTTGGTTGACCTGCTCGACACTGGGCAGCCAGTTTTCGGTGATTTCGTGGGTCTGGGCGCCCATCGCCGCGAGTTGCGACCACGCTACCGCGACCACGGCCAGCAATACCGCGACCAGTATGGCAAACGTGCCCGCGAGGCGAGTGGAAATTTTGAAGTTGTTCATGGTGGGCTCGGTCAGAGGGAAAGCCAGGGCCCGCTCGATGGCGCAGGCGCTGTGAAAGTGGGGTTTTATGCGGCGACCTGTGCCAGGTCAGGCCGGCGCCGCGGTCTCAGCCCAGTCGATGCCGTCGTTGTTGAGCAAAGCCGTGATGTCCATCAGGATCAGCATGCGGTCGCCCATGTGGGCTATGCCTTGCACGAACGATGGGTCCAGGCACCCTTGTGTCGCGAACTGCGGCGAGGGCTTGATCTGCTCGGCTGCGAGCGACACCACATCGGCGACGGAGTCCACTACCGCGCCCACCACCGTAGAGATGCCCATGTCCAGAATGATGACGACGGTGCATTCGTTGTAGGCCACTTCGGCGCATTGCAGCTTTATGCGCAGATCCGCGATGGGCACGATGCGCCCGCGCAGATCGATCACGCCCGTGATGAAGTCGGGCGCATGCGCCAGGCGGGTGGGCGGCTCGTAAGAACGGATTTCCTGCACGCGCAGTATGTCGATGCCGTACTGTTCGGCGCCCAGACGAAAGGCCAGGTACTCACGCGGCAAGACGGGAGTTTCTTTTGTCGCTGAGTAAGAGCGGGGGTGGGGGGCGGAGGTGGTCATGATGCGTAAATATGTATCTTTTGCAACAATGATCACATGATAGTGATAAAAATGATTTTTTTCAAATGTATTTTGTCTGTTTTTTCATTTTGGTACGGAATGTGATATTTCTGCTGTTTTTTGCGGTGGCGTCACCGACTCAGGGCGCGGTCGGCGCCCAGCGCTGCATCGCCCGACGAGACCGGGAGATGGCGTTTGTCTGCGCGTTGGCGCGTGTTTCGCCACGAATAGCGCGGCGCCAGGGCGCTGGCGGCGGTTGGGTGCCGCAGCCGGGCAGCTTGCGTGGCTGCCGGGGCGGAAAAACGCGTTACTGCAGCTCGGCCGGGATGGTCTCGCTGAAGCCGCGCGCCGGCAAGATGATGTGGAAAACCGACCCGCCTTGCTTGACGTTCTCGGCATAGATGCGCCCGCCCAGGGCTTCCACGATCTTCTTGCAGATGGCCAGGCCCAGGCCTGTGCCGCCCGAGCCGTCCTTGGTGGTACTGGACTGCTTGAAAGCCTCGAAAATGGCGCCGAGTTCCTCCTCCGGAATGCCCGGACCATGATCACGTACGGCCAGCCGGATCTGGCCCCTGCTGTCCATCCTGCCGAGCAGGGTGATGGACGATGCCTGGGGAGAGAACTTGATGGCGTTGGCCAGCACGTTGCGTATGACCTGCTGGAAGCGCACCGGATCGACCTTGGCGGTGAGCGGCAGGTCGCCCAGCGCCACGTCCAGGCGCAGCTTGCGCTGGGCCAGCAGTGGATCGAGCTCGCGCAGCACCGGGTAGATGACGCCGCGCAGGTCCACCCGCTCGAGCTGGAAAGTGCCCACGGTGCTTTCCAGCTTGGCCACATCCAGCAGGTCGTTGACCAGCGACAGCATGCGTTCGCCCGAGCGGTGGATGTCCTCGAACATGCCGGTCAATCGGGCATCCGCCTTGCTGCGGAACATGCCCAATTCCGAAAATCCCATGATGGATTGCAGGGGCGTGCGCAATTCATGGCTCATGTTGGCGACGAATTCGGATTTGGAGCGTGCGGCCTCATCGGAGGCCTCCTGCGCCTGGCGTGTCAGCCGCTCCGCCGCGCGAAAGTCGCTGACATCCATCAACGTGCAAAGTATGGCCGTTGCCTGTCCGCCGGCGTCGTACACCAGGGCCTTCGTGATCCGTGTGTCGCGCCAGGTCTTGCCGCCGTGAAGCACCCGGGTTTCAAACATGGTCTGACCGCCCTCGCCCAGCAGCTGCCGGTCTGCGGATTCATGGACCGCGACTTCCTCGGCGGGAAGAAAGTCCGCCAGGCGCAGGCCTATGACCTGCGCGCGATCGCGACCTTTGTATGCTTCCCATGCGCGATTGACCATCATCAGCCGTCCCTGGATGTCCGTCATGGAGATAGGCAGGGGATTGACCTCCAGCACCAGCCCGCGGAACTCCAGCTCGTTTTGCAGTTCCTGCTGGGCCACCCAGCGTTCGGTGATGTCCACGGCGCTGCCGGCGTAGCCCATCAGCTTGCCGTTTTCCAGCAGCGGCACCATCGCCACGTCGAACAGCAGCTGGCGACCGCCGTCGAGGTGGAACATGGCTTGACAGGTGCGGACCCCGCCGGCTTCGGCGCGCGCGAAGAGATTTTCCACGGCCGACCTGTAGCTGGGCTCGACCAGCTCCTGCAGCGTGCGGCCAATCGTCTGCGATTCGCTGCCGCCGGTGATCAAGGCCAGCCGTGCATTGACGAACGTGATGCGGCCCGCAGTGTTGGTGCGGAAGATGACTTCCTGCACGCTGCGCATCAGCACCGCCAGTTCGCGTTCGCTTTGCGCAATGCGAACTTGAACCTGCCGCGCCATGCGACGCGCCGCTTCACGCGAACGCAGGCCGCGCCATGCCACGATGGAGAGCAGCAGCATCAAGGCGCAGGCCGCGAAGCCGACGTACAGATACCCTATGACATCCTGCTGCCAGCGTGCCATGGCGCTGTCCATGGACTCCTCGACCATTATCACCAGGGGTTGTGTC
>NZ_JAVWWA010000059.1:3790-6200 GCF_036666375.1 Comamonas sp.
GCTGTCCGTCTTGCGCCATGAATGGACGCAAAAGAGGTATGAAGGCCAGGCCCGCGGGTGTCGGACGCTGGAGATTGTCGGTGCTCAGGGCCGCAAGGCTGCGCCCTAGCGTCAGCGGGCCCATGGCATGCCGACTGTGCCGCGGACCGTATCCCAGTTTCGCCAGCGCGATATTCAGCCCTGCTTCCCCGGGCGTGCTGCTGGCGATCACCCGGCCATTCGTGTCCACCAACGCCAGGCTGCGCATGAACGGCAGGCCTCCCAGTGCCTGTTTCAGAAAGGCTTCGGTGCGGGTCTTTTCCGCGTTGGATGCCTGCAATGAGGCGAACTCGACCAGCGTGTCCATTGCGAAAAAACCGGTTTCGACGGTGCGTGTGGTCTGGTCCTCCAGCATGCGTGCCACCAGTTCCGCCTTTTCCTGAACCGAGAGTATGGTTTCCTCCCTGTCATTGAAAGCCACCCACAAGGTCGCCACCAGAACACCGGCGGTCAGCAACATGCCCGCAACCAAGGCTTGCGTGCTTGATCTAGGACCCAGGCTTGCGGCGAAAGCGCGCAAATTGCCGCGCAATCTCTGCAGGAAAGATGCTGGCGCCATGTCAACGAACGACAATTTCGGAGAGGCCGTTCCTGCTCGCCGCGGCATCCAATCTGCCGTCACGCTTGGTGCGTGCGACAAAATCATCCATGGTCTTGAGCCAGGCGTCGTCTCCCGGCTTCACGGCATAGGCATACGGCAGCACGTACACCGGCTTGGGCGGAGAAACCAGGCGCGCCCAGTCGGCGTTGTCGAGCAAGCGGCGGGTGTAGGGGTAGTCGGACAGGAACACATCGATCCGTCCGCTTTCCAATTCCTGCTCGCGCGTAGCCGGGGGCGAGATCCGGATCAGCTTGGCGTGCTTGAGGCGTTCGCTCATCACAGGTTCCATGAAGGTGCCCGCCTGCACGCCAACCAGCACGCCTGACTGGTCGATATCGGACCATTGCTTGATCACGGCATTGCTCTGGGTGGTGATGCCGTAGATGTCGCTGCTGAGGTAGGGCTGGGTGAACCGCATGTGGGCCAGGCGCTGGGGCAGCATGCCGATGGCGAACATGCCTACGTCGCAACGGTCGGTGCGCAGATCCTCGGCAATCGAGGTGAAAGAGGACTCGACGTATTCCACCTTCACCTTGAGATCCATGCCCAGTTCTGCGGACAGATCGATGTCTATGCCTTTCAATTGCTGGGTACGCGGATTCCTGAACGTGACGCCATAGTAATCGGGCCAGATGCATACGCGCACCACCTTCTTGCCCGAGACCCTGTCCTGCACCGGTCCCGCCGACGCGGCCCCGCTGCAGACCAGGCTGGCAAGGGTGCTGACGCAAGCGAATTGAATGAGGGTATGCATGGTGGTCTTCATGGTGTTTCTTTCACTCACGGTGCGTCTATCAAATCGGCAAATGAGGGGCGCAGCTTGCTGATTCTGCAGCGCAAGCCGTCCAGCATTTCGCTGTGAAGAACGAATGTGTCCACGATCACGGGATCGAATGCCTTGCCGCGTTGCTCCACGAGCATATCCAGGGCCGTGCTGGCAGTCATTGCCGGGCGATAGACGCGATCCATGGTCAAGGCGTCGTAGAAATCGACGATGGCGGTGATGCGGCCCGACAAGGGAATGTTGTGCCCTGCGAGTCCACTTGGGTAGCCCGTGCCGTCGTAGCGTTCGTGGTGGGTCAGTGCAACCTCGGCCGCGAGGCGGAACACAGGAACGCTCGAATTGCCGATGATCTCGGCACCTGCGCGCGGATGCCGCTGGATGATTGCACGCTCTTCCTGCGTGAGGGGGCCGGCTTTCTTGAGCACATGGTCGGGGGTGCCGATCTTGCCGATGTCATGCATGGGCGCGGCGCGTCGCAGCATGCGTGCAAAGTCCTGTTTGCAGCCCAGGAGAAGCGCCAGCGCCTCGGCAAGAAAGCCGATGCGCACGATATGCACGCAAGTGTCGTCGTCGCGCGCCTCCGCTGCCGAGCACAATTGCAGCAGTGTTTCATTGTGTGCCCGGGTGAGGTCCTTCAGCGCCTTGTTGCGTTCACGGTACACATGCCCGAAATCTTCGACAAAGCGGATCATCTGTTCAGCCGCGGCTTCGTCAAAGCGCATGCTTTCGCCCGGAGATCGGTAGAGCGTACCTTCAGTGGTTCTGGTCATGGGCAGCCTCCAGCCGGTAAACTGTTTCCAGCACCTGGATGGTGCTGAAAGGTTTGACGAGGTATTCATCGGCACCTGCATTCATGCCGTTTTGCCGGTCTTCTGCCTGGCCGCGTGCCGTGAGCATGATGACCTTGGTATGCCTGAGCGCCGGATTCGCCTTGATGCAGCGGCAGACCTCCAGGCCCGACAGCGTTCCGGGCATCATGACGTCCA
>NZ_JAVWWA010000059.1:6300-26125 GCF_036666375.1 Comamonas sp.
CTGCGTCAGACCAGCTCACCACCTTCGAAGCTGCGCGTATGCTCGGGCTGGCCGTGCGCTCCGTGCAACTGATGGTGGACCGCAACGAACTGCAGGCGTGGAAGACTCCGGGGGGCCACCGGCGCATTTCGCGTCAGTCGGTGGAGCAGTGTTTGCGCGCGCGCGCCGGCGAGGAGACGCAGGCAGCCGATCCCGCGGTGCAAGGGACTGTGCGCTCGGCGGTCGCGTCGGCACAGCCGCCTCACGCGGTCAAGACGGCGGTAGCTGGCGCAATGCATGTGCTGCTGATCGAGGATTCCATACACTTCCAGAACCTGGTGTCCCTGCTGGTGACGCAACACTTTCCACAGTGGCAGTTGCACATTGCGAATGATGGAATCACGGGGCTGGCCATGTACGGCCAGATCCAGCCCGATATCCTGATTGTGGACATCCTGCTGCCCGGCATCGATGGCGGCACCCTCATCACCACGCTGCGCTCGCATCCCCAGTTCGCCAAGAGCCAGTTGATCGTCGTGACCTCGCTGGATGAAGCCCAGCGCGCTCCGTATGCATTCGCATTGCAGGGCGTCAATGTCATCTACAAGCCACGCTTGGTGGCCGAACTGCCCGCGCTTCTTGCCCAGAGCCTGGAAGCGCGGCAGTCTTCTGTGCGCGAGGAGTAAACCCATGACGAAAGAGCCTGGCGCAGCGCTGGCGCGCGTGCTGCTTGTGGAGGACGATGTTTCCATCGCGCGCTTCATCGAGATGGCATTGGAAGACCAGGGGCTGGAGCTGACCGTGTGCACCGATGTGGAAAGCGCGCTCGCTGTGCTCAAGGACGGCCCGGTGCAACTGATCATTTCCGATCTGATGCTGCCCGGCTTGTCGGGCTACGATCTGCTCGATCGCTTGCATGCCGAGCCCGCGCTTGTGGCCGGCGCCAAGGTGGTGATCTTCAGCGCCGGCCTGGGCGCTGGCAAGCCCGCAGAGCTGGAAGGCCGCGGCGTGTGGCGCGTGTTGAGCAAGCCGGCATCCGTGGTCCAACTGCTCGCCTGCGTGAGCGATGCGCTTGCGCAGCGTTCTGACTCTCCTGCGAGCCAGTCCGCAGTTGCGCCGCCCGCGCCGGGCTTGGATAGTTCTGAAGACGCGGCGATCGCTGCGTATTTCGACGGTAATACGGCACTGTTCCTGGCCTATCGCGCCAAGTGCCTCGCGCAGTTTGCCAACGATCTGGCGGTGGGCGACGCCGCACTGCGGTCGGGCGATCTCCCGGCGCTGCAGCGCCTGTCGCACAGTCTGTCCACCGTGTTTTGCACCCTGGGCTGGGCCCAGGACGGCAGGACCGCAAAGGCGCTGGAATCGCGGGCCGCCGAAGGTGATGCCCAGGCCGCGGCCATCGCCTGGGGAAAACTGCGCGCCCGGCTGCTCAACGGCGGCTTGGCCTAATCTCGCGAGCGGGAAGCGGGTAGGCTTGGCTCAATCTCCGGCCTTGCCGGCGCGGCGCAAGGTTACCGCATCGAGTTGAGACAGCGAGACCTCGTTGGCCCCCAAGCGGAACAGGCGCATGGAGTTGCTGACGCTTTGCACCTGGCCATGGACCGATTGCGCCGCAGCTGCGAGCTCTTCCACCATGGCCGCATTCTGTTGCGTGATGGAGTCCATGTGGGCCACCGCTTCGTTGATCTGGGATATCCCCACCTGCTGCTCGCCTGCGGCAGTGCTGATCTCGTCGAGCAAGACGTTCACCTGGCCTATCGATTGCACGACGGCTTGCATGCGCTCGCGCGCCTGTGCGGCGCTGGTGACGCCCGCCGTAACGCGCGTGCCCGACTCGCTGATGAGTTGCTTGATGTCCTTGGCCGCGGCTGCCGTGCGCTGCGCCAGTGCGCGCACTTCGGACGCCACCACCGCAAAGCCGCGTCCCTGGTCTCCCGCCCGGGCCGCTTCCACCGCAGCGTTCAAAGCCAGGATGTTGGTCTGGAATGCCACGCCTTCTATCAACTGGATGATGTCCTCGATGCGCCTGGACGACGCGGCTATGCCTTCCATGGTGTCGGCAAGATGCTTGACCGCTGCATCGCCGTTGCGGGCGATCTCGGTGGTGTCTCGGGCCATCTGAGCGCCATGGCTCGCCGAAGTGGCGCTGTTCTGGATGGTGCCGTTGACTTCCTCCATCGAGGCTGCCGTCTGCTCCAGGCTGCTGGCCTGTGTCTCGGTGCGGGAGGATAGATCGTTGTTTCCCGAGGCGATTTCCTGCACCGCCACGTCCAGATGGCTCACTTCCTGGCGCACGTCGCTCACCACCGTGCACAGGTTCACGCTCAGTTGATTCAATGCCTGTTGCAGACGCCCCACCACGTCGGCGGCTCCGGTTTCAACGCTGCACGACAAGTCGCCCGCTGCGAGGCGGTTCGCATCCTTGACCAGGCGGTGCAGCGGCTGGACGGCAAAGGCCTGGATGAGAAATGCACTGGCCATCAGCGCCAGTGCCGCGGCGCCCAGCAGCGCGTATCCCGGAGCGCCCAGAAAATGCGCTGCGACCACGGTGGCCATGGCCGCCGCCTGGGTGAGCATCAGCTTGACAGCCAGGGAGGGCTGGACCAGGCGCCTGAGCCATCCGGCCAGCCCCTTGTGCACCACATGGCCGCCCCGCAGTCCCAGATTCGTCTTTCCCGTTTCCTGCCCGGACCTCAACTGCGCATACAGCGCCTCGGCGGCCCGCACTTCTTCCCGGCTGGGAACGGTTCGCACCGACAGAAATCCCGTGATCTGGTTGCCGTTCATCATGGGAGTCGCGTTCGCCTGCACCCAATAATGGTCTCCATCCTTGCGGCGGTTCTTGACGAAGCCCGTCCACGGCAAGCCGGACTGTATCGTCTCCCACATGTCGCGGAATGCCTCCGAAGGCATGTCGGGATGCCGGACCAGATTATGGGATTGACCCAGCAGCTCCTCCCGCTGGAAGCCGCTCACATGGATGAACGCATTGTTGCAATAGGTGATCCTTCCCTTGAGGTCTGTCACGGACACCAGAGTGTCATTTGCGGAAAGGGTGAACTCCTGCTGGGTGATAGGTAGGTTTTTGCGCATGTAGGCCTATGAAGTTGGAGGCGTAGCGGCGGATTCGGGGCCAGGGCCGCATGGCGAATTACATCCGAATTTCGGTGAAAATGAAACAAGTTTCTGATAATTATGTTGGGTATGATTTTTTTGAAGCCGTTGATGTCTGCAGTATTGGCGGCGCTTTTCCGCTTTTCCGAGACCATCGAAGGCGCTGCGATGCCAGAAATCGCCGCCGGGCTGCTCGCAGTGCATGGGCCTGCCGGTCTCCCGATCGCGCCCATCGGGAATGAGGGATGACTTGCACTCGCGGCAGGGCCAGGTTCTGCTGCGCGATGCGTGCGTCCTAGATGGCCTGCAGCGTCTGAGGCCTCGGGGCTGCGCCCAGCGCCCAGCGCACCACTGCTGCGCTGCCCATCCATGGTTTCCCCTTAGAGAGACATTTTGGCGACAGCGGTTCGTTGCCAGGCCGGCGCACTATCGATAAGGCAAAAACGTCCCGGCATGGATTCATCAGGAAATGCACCAATGCATTGCGGATCTCATGGCGGGGATCCCTATGCAGGCACTTTCTCGGGAGCAGTAACCAGCATGATCAGCCAGCCAACCTTGAACCGGGCACCTCTGTTTTACGCCATGTCGACAGCCCTGCTGTTGAGCGCGTGCGGCGGCGGAGGTTCCGGCGACAACGCCAGCGAAAACACCACCCCCAAGTCCACCAGCATCGTCGATGGCGTTCCCGCCATCGATCCGGCAATTTCCGCGGCAGCGCAGAAGCTCGTGGCGGACAAGAACATCCAGGCCATCGTGGCGGATCTGAAAACGCCGGCCAGCGAGAAGGCGCGCTTCAACCAGCACATGGAGCTGGTGCGCATCGCTTCGCCCTCGCGCTACGAGCACCGCATGGCGGCGGAAGTGCATCGCCGCATGGTCGCCGAATGGGGTTTTGCCGCGAGCGAGGTCAAAACCCGCGCCGACGGCAATCTTCCGGGCTCGGACGTGCAGATCGTGGACGGTCTGCCGGTGTACAACGCCTGTGTCGAGATCAAGGGCAGCTACTCGAGCTCGCCCGGCGCCAAGGCATACAACGGCCAATACCCCAAGGTGCTGATCGAGTCGCACATCGACGTGGTCAATCCCGAGGTGTTGCCGCCGGCGAGCAAGCCTTTCCTGCCGATCAAGCTGCAGCCCATGACCGAAGCCGTGGTCAACACGCCCGAGGAGCTGGCCGCCATTTCGCGCGAGCTGGCTTTCGACGACCGCGGACGCATTGTGGAGGACGCCAACTACGCGGCAGCCAGCCGCTGGTTCGCGACCGAAACCGCGGCCCGCCAGGGCGGTGCGGTGCGTATGTATGTGCCCGGCTACTCCGACGCGATGGGCAATACCTCCAGCCTGTTCACCCTGGCGCAGATGTTCAAGAAATACCGGATCAAGCCCGTGTACGACGTGTGGATCTGCGGCACGGCGGGCGAAGAAGGCAAGGGCAATCTGGCCGGGATGAAGCAGCTCTATGGTTTCGACCAGGACAAGGGCACGGGTTCGAATCCGCTGAACATCGTGGCCAATTTCGGCTCCGAAGGCGGCGGTGCGATCAACTTCACGGGCAGCTATCGTTTCGAGATGAAGTTCAAGGCGCCCGCGATTGCCGGCAATGGCCCGAGCGCGGTCGAAGCCATGGCCGCAACCATTGCCAGGATTGCCGATCTGAAGACGCCTTCCGAGCTGCGCACCGATGCGGTGAAGACGACCTACACCGTGGGCCAGTCGAGTTGCGAGGCGCCGGCCGCGGGCAGCAGCGTGATACCGAGCTGTACCTTGCTGGTGGACATGCGCAGCGAGCGCACCGATACGCTCAATGAAATCCGCAGCGGCATCGAACCCACCTTCAAGGCCGGCGTCGCGGCGGAAAACGCGCGTTACGGCAAGGCCGATGGCGCGGGCGACGCGGTCGGCCTGGAACAGGTCTGGTATGGCCTGCGTCCGGCCTTCGTCAATGGCAATACGGCCAACATCGCCTTGCAGGCCGGCTGGCAGGCGGCCAAGAGCGTGGGCGTGGACGAGGTGGCCAAGGTGCCCACAGGCTCGAGCAGCCTGAACGACAACGTGCCGGCCAACACCGGTGTGCCGACCTACAACTGGTCGCTGGCCTCCAATGTGGCCAGCGGCGGCACCCATGCCTTCTGGGAATGGGGCACCAAGGGCGATCCGGCGCGCGAGACGCAGCGCATCCAGCGCGCGCTGACCGCCGTGCTGATCGCCTCGGGCTACAACCTCGCCGACGGCGGCGTCATTGCCCCGGCGCTCGATCCCATCGGCGTGCGCACCCGCGACGTGAAGTAAGCCAGAACAAGAGGTGACACCATGAAAAAACTGATCTCTACCCTTGTCTTTTCCGCCATGGCCGCAGGCGCCGGGCTCGCGCATGCGCAAAGCTCCGTGCTGGTCGAGTTCCAGGGCCCGGGAGGCCACAGCAGCAGCAACTACGGCCGCACCAGCGCCCTGCACGCGGCAGCGCGCGCGGTGATGGCGCTGCAGAAATCGGGACTGCCTGCAGGCAGCTATGCCGTGACCGATCTGACGGGCGGCAATTCGGTCAACTCGATTGCGTCCGACGGCAAGTTCGTCGCCACGCTCAACGCCCAGTCGGGGGTGTCGGCCGGCGACTTCCTGGCCAAGGTGACCGAGTCCGCGAAGGCCGGCGCCGCGGCAGAAAACGCCTTCCGCAATGTCAAGGCCGGCGACCTGACGGCGGGCGCGCCGGCGGACATACGCTACGCGGTCAAGCCGCAATGACCGCCTGCCCGTGAGCGCGGGCGCTGCAGGCAAATGCCGGTCAGTGCGCGGCTGACTGGCATTTTTCGTGGCCGGTCTGGGCAAAAATGCGGCCGGCGCTGGCATGGGGCCGTATCGTCAAGGCATAGGGGGCCAGCGCCGACTGAGTGCATGCGCGGCGCTCAGCCGCCCAGCAGCACGGAATCTGCCGCATCCATGTCGCGCACCGCGTCGTGGAACACGCGGCGCAGCCATTCGATGCCGGGATCGCGCGTGCGATAGCGGTGCCACTGCATGGCCTGGCGCATCTCGCCCAGCGCCACCGGCACTTCGCGCACCACGATGGGCAGGTGGCGCGCCGCCTGGCGCGCAAGCCGGCTGTGGATGGTCGCAACGCGCTCGGTGCCGACCACCAGGGCGGGCGCGCAGGCAAAGCTGAAGCTGGTGACATCGATGCGGCGTTCCAGCCCATGGCGCTTGAACAGCCCGTCTTCCAGCGAACTCGCGTTGGTCGCGGGCGGCAGCGTGAGCACATGGCCGGCCGCGACATAGCGCTCCAGATTCAGATCGCCTTGCGCCAGCCGGCTGTCGCGCCACAGCACGCACTGGAAGCGCTCGCTGAACAGGTCTTCGGTCGGGTGGCTGGCCGAGCAGTATTCGCTGGGCATCACCACCATGTCGACCTCGGCGCGGTCCAGCGAACGCGTGGGCTCGAGCACCTGGGGCAGCAGCGAGAAGCGGATGTCGGGGCCTTGCGCATGGGCGCGCGCCAGCACATGCGGAATCAGCGTGGCCAGCGTGAAGTCCGAGACGAAGATGCGGAACTCGCGGTCGGATTTGGCGGGCACGAACTCGGGCTTGGCCGCGACCGAGCTGTCGATGCGCAGCAGCACGTCGCGCACCGTGTCCTTGAGCACTTCGGCGCGCGGCGTCAGCTCCATGCGCCGGCCCACCTGCACCAGCAGTTCATCGTCGAAATAGTCTCTGAGCCGGGCCAGCGCATTGCTCATGGCCGACTGGCTCATGTGCAGCCGTTCGGCCGCGCGGCTGATGCTGGCTTCGATCAGCAGCACGTCGAGTGCCACCAGCAAGTTGAGATCAAGTTTGTTGAAGCGCATCGGGGTCTCCTCGGGCCGCATCGTACTGGCTGTGCGCAAGTCGCGGGTTAACCCGAAAAGTATTTGCGCCGTCGATGGCAGGGATGGATTCAAACCATTTTCCAGTATGCAAGCCGCTTCCTACACTCGCCGCACTACTAGAAAAAACGCGGTTCGAGCGCACTCCAAAGTGCCCGCCGATGTCCGGCCTGCAAGGCCCCATGCAACGGAGACAAACCCTTCCATGTCCACGATTCCATCCCTTCGCCACGCCGGGGCGGCGCGCACCCTGGCAGCCGCCGCGGCCGCGCTGCTGGCCAGCGGCGCGAGCCAGGCCTTCGAGTTCGATACCGGCAATCCCGACCTCAAGATCCGCTGGGACAACACGCTCAAGTACAGCAATGCGTTGCGGCTCAAGGACCGTTCGCCGGGGCTGTCGAGCACGCAGTTCGGGCCGGCGGGCGTGATCGGCGCCAACAACCTCAACCAGGACGATGGCGACAACAACTTCGGCAAGGGACTGGTCTCCAACCGCGTCGATCTGCTCAGCGAGCTCGATGTGACCGGCCGCAACTGGGGCGGGCGCATCAGCGCCGCGGCCTGGTACGACACGGTCTACCACCGCGCCACCGACAACCCCGGCATCAGCGCCAACCATGCGCCGGCCAGCGAATTCACGTCGGACACGCGTTCGCTGATGGGCCGAAAGGCCGAAGTGCTCGACGCCTTCGTGTTCGGCAAGTTCGACCTGGCCGACAGGCCCGCGACCGTGCGCCTGGGCCGGCACACGCTGCTGTGGGGCGAGAGCCTGTTCTTCGGCGTCAACGGCATCGCGGGCGGCCAGGCGCCGCTCGATCTGATCAAGCTGTTGTCGGTGCCGAACTCGCAGTTCAAGGAAACCGTGCGCCCCACGGGAAAGCTCTCGGGCCAGGTGCAGCTGTCCAGCGATGTCGCCGTGGGCGCGTATTGGTCCTACGAGTGGCAAAAGACCCGGCTCGCGCCCGTGGGCAGCTATCTGTCTGCCAGCGACGCGATGGGCCCGGGCGCGGAGCGCATCAATGCCGGCCCCACGGGCACGTTCGTGCGCCAGGCCGATCTCGATGCGCGCGACGGCGGCCAGGGCGGGCTGCAGCTGCGCTGGCGCGTGGACGCGATCGACACCGATCTGGGCTTTTACGCCATCCGCTACCACGCGAGCACGCCCAGCAACATCTGGAACACGCTCAGCGGCGCGCCGCCGGCGCTGCGCGCGAGCAGCTACCGCTGGGTCTACCACGAAGGCGTGAGCGCGTTCGGCGCGAGCTTTGCCAAGACCGTGGGCGAATGGGGCCTGGCCGGCGAGATGTCGCTGCGCCGCAATGCGCCGCTGTCCAGCAGCGGGCTGTCGGTCATTCCCGCCATAGGCGTGGGCACGCGCTACGACAACCGCGATAACCCGGGCTATGCCGTGGGCGAGACCGGACACGCGCAGTTCTCCTGGCTCGCGAGCCTGGGGCCCAGCTTCATCGCGCGTGAAGCCAGCTTTCTGGGCGAGATCGCCTGGAACCGCCGGCTCAAGGTCACGCAGAACGCGCAGATGCTCAACCCGAACACCGACCGCGACGCCACGGCGCTGCGCATGGTCTACGCGCCGTCGTACCGCCAGGTGCTGCCCGGGCTGGACCTCACGCCCAGCGTGGGCATCGGCTATGGCTGGGGCCGTTCATCCGCCGTGGGCCCGGGCTTCGGCGTCGACAAGGGCGGCGATTTCAACATCGGCCTGGCGGGGGTCTACCTGGGCAAATGGACCGGCTCGCTGAACTACGTGCACTACCTGGGCAAGGAAGGCCCGACGCTGGACAACAACAACAACGCCCAGTTCCGCCAGTCGCTCAAGGACCGCAACTTCCTGAGCCTCTCGCTGCGCACGACTTTCTAAGAATTACCCGGAGACAGACATGAAGCATTCAACGATTGCCGCCGCCGTGCTGCTGATGGCGGCGCTGGGCGCCCAGGCCGGCGCCACGCCCGAAGAGGCCGCGAGGCTCAAGACCGAACTCACGCCCCTGGGCGCCGAGCGCGCGGGCAACAAGGACGGCTCCATTCCCGCCTGGACCGGCGGCTACACCACGGCCATGCCTGGCTTCAAGAACGGCGGGCGCCGCGGCGACCCATTCGCCGGCGACAAGCCGCAGTACGTGATCAACGCCGCCAACATGGCCCAGCATGCCGACAAGCTGACCGATGGCACGCAGGCGCTGCTGAAGAAGTATCCGACGTTTCGCATCGATGTCTACAAGACGCTGCGCACCGCGGCCGCGCCGCAATGGGTCTACGACAACACGTTCAAGAACGCGACCTCGGCCAGGCTGGACGGCGAAATCCTGCGCGACGCGTTCGGCGGCATTCCGTTTCCCATTCCCAAGACCGCCAAGGAAATCATCGCCAACCACGAGATGCACTGGCGCGGCGAAGCCTGGCAGACCGATTTCCGCGGCTATCTTGGCACGGCCAACGGTCAGAGCGTGCTGTCGGTCGAAGCCACGGGCGACTTCCAGATGCCGTACTACGCCCAGGGCCAGGAAGCGAAGTACAACGGCGAGTACTGGATGATTCGCATGCTCAACTCGGGCCCGGCGGTGCGCGCCGGCGAAGCCCTGGTGGGCCGGCAGAACGTGGACCAGGACAAGACCGCGAACTGGGTCTACCTCACGGGCCAGCGCCGCGTGCGCAAGCTGCCCAACGCCTGCTGCGACACGCCCACGCCGGCTTCCAGCGGCGTCGCGAGCTTCGACGAGGTCGACGTGCTGAGCGGGCGCACCGACCGCCACGACTGGAAGATCGTCGGCAAGCGCGAAATGCTGATTCCCTACAACAGCAACCGCATGCACCAGCCCGAGAAGGACAGCGAGCTGCTGATGGCCAATCACCTCAACCCCGACCATGTGCGCTGGGAGCTGCACCGCGTCTGGGTGCTCGAGGCCACGCTCAAGCCCGGCCAGCGCCACCAGGCCGCGCGCTCGCGCTACTACATAGACGAGGACACCTGGGTCGCGGTGCTTGCCGACCGCTGGGACGCCAAGGGCCAGCTGTGGAAGACCGTCTGGTCCCATCCGGTGGTGATGCCCGATCTGCCGGCGACCACGCCGCAGCAGCAATGGGGTTTCAACGACCTGATCAGCGGCGCCTGGTACGCCAGCGGCGTGGTCAACGAGCGCAAGCAGCACTACCGCATCGTGCCGCGCCGCGCCGACTCGCACTTCACCGCCGAAGCCATGGCCGGCGAAGGCCTGCGCTGAGGCCATGATGTTCACTTTCTTCTCCAGCGCGCCGACCTGGCGCGCGAGCGCAGCCGCGACCTTTTGCGCCGGCCTGATGGTCGGCGCCGGCGCCGCGACACCTGCGGCGCCGGTGGGCGCGGCCGCTGAACGCCCCGCAGTGATGGTGCAACGCCCGGCGGCGGCCGTGCTGCTGGGCGCGGCCAGCGCGGGCCAGCGCACGGTGGCCGTGGGCGAGCGCGGCGTGCTGATCGTCTCCGACGACGGCGGCGCGCAATGGCGCCAGGTGGCGCTGCCCACCAGCGTCACGCTGACGGCGGTGCGCTTTGCCGATGCGCGCCATGGAGTGGCCGTGGGACACGGCGGCACGGTGCTGACCAGCAGCGATGGCGGCGACACCTGGACGCGCCGGCTCGACGGCCTGCGTCTGGCGCAGCTCGCGCTGCAAGCTGCGCAGCGCGGCGGCGATGCCGCGGCCATGCGCGACGCTGAACGCCTTGTGGCCGAAGGCGCGGACAAGCCGTTTCTGGACGTGCTGCTCTGGGACGCCAGGCGCTATCTGGCCGTCGGCGCTTTCGGCCTGGCATTCGCCACCGACGACGGCGGCCAGAGCTGGACGCCCTGGATGGGGCGCCTGCCCAATCCCAAGGCCATGCACTTCTATGTCGCGCGCCGCAGCGGCGATACCGTGGTGCTCGCGGGCGAACAAGGCCTGCTGCTGCGCTCGGGCGACAACGGGCACAGCTTCGAGGCCCTGGCCAGCCCCTACCAGGGCAGCTGGTTCACGGCCGAGATATCGGGCCGGGAACTGCTGCTCGCCGGCCTGCGCGGCAATGTCTGGCGCAGCGTCGATGGCGGCAACGCCTGGGCGCAGATCGCCAATCCGCGTCCCGCTTCCATCACCGCTTCGCTTGCGATGGAAAGCGAAGTGCTGCTGGCCAATCAGGCCGGCCAGGTGCTGCGTCTGCAGGGCGCCGAACTCCAGGCGCTGGACCATGCGCCCCAGGCGCCGCTGGCCGGCCTGGTCGCTTCGGGCCGGCAGCTGCTGGGCCTGGGCGTAGGCGGTATCCACGCAGTGCGCGGAGGCAAACCATGATGCCGTCCTCCTCCCCTGTTCCAACGGCAGCGCGCTTCGATACGCGCTCGGGATCGGTCGTCGAGCGTCTGCTGTTCAACCACCGGCTGCTGGTGGTCGTGCTGTGCGCGCTGGTGACGCTGGTGCTGGGCTGGCAGGCCACGCGGCTGCAGCTGCAGGCCAGCTTCGAGAAGACCATTCCCACGGGCCATCCCTATATCGCCAACTATCTGGCGCACCAGACCGAACTCAGCGGCCTGGGCAATGCGGTGCGCATCGCCGTCGCACGGCCGCAAGGCCCCGAGGGCGGCATCTACGACGCCGCCTACCTCGATACGCTGCGCCGCCTGACCGATGCGGTCTTCCTGCTGCCTGGCGTGGACCGCGTGGCAATGAAGTCGCTGTGGACGCCGACCACGCGCTGGTTCGGCGTGACCGAAGACGGCCTCGAAGGCGGGCCGGTGATACCCGACGGTTTCGACGGCGGCCAGGCCAGCCTGCAGCAGCTCGCAGCCAACGTTGCGCGTTCGGGCGAGATCGGCCAGCTGGTGGCGCGCGACGCGCGCTCCTCGGTGATCTTCGTGCCGTTGCTGGCCAAGGACGCCGAGGGCAAGGCCATCGACTATGCGCGGCTGTCGGAGCAGCTCGAGGCGCTGCGCAGCCAGTTCGAGCGCGAGGGCGTGACCATTCACATCACGGGCTTTGCCAAGCTGGTGGGCGACCTGATCGACGGCGTGCGCGCGGTGCTGCTGTTCTTCGCGCTGGCCGTGGCCATCGCCACGGCCATGGTCTACTGGTACACCCGCTGCCTGCGCTCCACGCTGCTGGTGGTGCTGGCCTCGCTGATCGCGGTGGTCTGGCAGCTGGGCCTGCTGCCGCTGCTGGGCTTCGTGCTGGATCCTTATTCGATCCTGGTGCCGTTCCTGGTGTTTGCCATCGGCATGAGCCATGGCGCGCAGAAGATGAACGGCATCATGCAGGACATAGGCCGCGGCGCCGACAAGCTCGTGGCCGCGCGGTTCACGTTCCGCCGGCTGTTCCTCGCCGGCCTCACGGCGCTGGTTGCCGACGCCGTGGGCTTTGCGGTGCTGCTGGTGATCGACATCCAGGCGATCCGCGAACTCGCGATCGCCGCGTCGCTGGGCGTGGGCGTGCTGATCTTCACCAATCTGATCCTGCTGCCCATTTTGCTGAGCTATACGGGGGTCAGCGCGCGCGCCGCGGCACGCAGTCTGCGCGCCGAAGAAGGCGCTGCCGCGGGCGCCCGGCTGTGGACGCTGCTCACGCGCTTCACCGAGAGGCGCTGGGCCGCGGCGGCCGTGACCGCAGGCCTGGTGCTGGGCGTGGCGGGCTTTGCGGCCAGCACCCAGCTCAAGATCGGCGATCTCGACCCGGGAGCGCCCGAGCTGCGCGAAGGCAGCCGCTACAACCGCGATGTCGCCTATCTCAACGCGGCCTATGGCGCGTCCAGCGACATGCTCGCGGTGATGGTGCGCACGCCGCCGGGCCAGTGCGCGAACTACGAGACGCTCAACAAGGTGGACGCGCTCGAGTGGCAGCTGCGCCAGCTCGACGGCGTCGAGTCGACCAACACCCTGGCGCTGCTCAACCGGCGCGTGCTGGCGGGCCTCAACGAGGGCAATCCCAAGTGGTACGAGTTCGTCCCCAACCAGGACATGCTCAACACCGCCACGGCCAGCGCGCCGCGCGGCCTCTACAACGACGCCTGCTCGCTGCTCACGGTCTATGCCTACCTGCGCGACCACAAGGCCGACACGCTGGCGCGCGTGGTGGCCCATGTCGAGGCCTTTGCCCGCGAGAACAACGGCCCGCAGTCCGAGTTCCTGCTGGCCGCGGGCTCGGCCGGCATCGAGGCCGCGACCAATATCGTGGTGCGCGACGCCTGGCGGCAGATGCTGTTGCTGGTCTATGGCGCCGTGGCGCTGCTGTGCCTGGTCACGTTCCGTTCCTGGCGCGCGGTGGTGGTCGCGGTGCTGCCGCTGGTCATCACTTCGCTGCTGGCCGAAGCGCTGATGGTCGCTCTGGGCATGGGCGTCAAGGTCGCGACCCTGCCCGTGATCGCGCTGGGCGTGGGCATAGGCGTGGACTACGCGCTCTACATCCTGTCGGTCACGCTGGCCGAGCTGCGCCGCGGCCAGAGCCTGGCTGCGGCCTACCACCGCGCGCTGCTGTTCACCGGCAAGGTGGTGATGCTGACCGGCGTGACGCTGGCCGTGGGCGTGATCACCTGGGTCGCCAGCCCGATCAAGTTCCAGGCCGACATGGGCCTGCTGCTGGCTTTCATGTTCCTCTGGAACATGGTCGGCGCGCTGGTGCTGCTGCCCGCGCTCGCGCATTTCCTTCTCAAGCCGGCCTTGCTGCCGGTGTCCCGGCCGGCAGCGATGCCGGCACCTCTTCTCACTCCCAACTATTGAACATGTTCAAGTACTTCCCCACCAACTACGTCTGGAATCTGTCGGTCAATCTGGCCATCGAGATGGGCGCGCGCATAGGCGAGATCGAAGAAATGTGCGCGCCGCTGCAGGAGGCCGCCAAGGCGCCCGACGCCGCGGGCACGCAGGCCTTTCGCGCCACCTGGGCGGCCATGGCCGACAAGCTGTGCGAGCTCGCCGCGGAAGACGAGGCGCGCGGGCGCCTGCTGTCCGCAGGCGAGAAATACGGCCGCGCAGCGGCCTACTACATCACCTGCGAGCGGCTGCAGGCGCATGGCGCGCCGGGCCGGCTGGCACTGTACGAACGCTGTCTCGAGGTGTTCGCCAAGGGGCTGCGCCTGGCAGGCGACAACTGCGAGCGCGTGGAGATTCCCTATGAAGGCAAGGTGCTGTCGGCACTCTATGTGCGCGCCCTGGGCGTGGACGGCCGACCGGCGCAGGGCCCGGCCCCGCTGCTGGTGCAGATCAACGGCCTGGATTCGACCAAGGAGATGAAGTACCGCGTGGGCTTGTGCGCGTGGCTGGCGCGCCGCGGCGTGTCCTCGCTGATCGTCGACCAGCCCGGCACGGGCGAGGCCTTGCGCCTGCATGGGCTCACGGCGCGCTACGACACCGAGCACTGGGCCAGCCGCGTGGTGGACTGGCTCGAGACGCGCGCCGATGTGGACCCCAAGCGCATAGGCATGGAAGGCGTGTCGCTGGGCGGCTACTACTGTCCGCGCGCCGTCGCCATGGAGCCGCGCTTTGCCTGCGGCGTGGCCTGGGGCGCGAACCACGACTGGCGCGACGTGCAAAAGCGCCGGCTCGAGAAGGAAGGCAGCTTTCCCGTGCCGCACTACTGGAGCCATGTGCAGTGGGTCTGGGGCGCCAAGGACATCGATGACTTCATGCGCATTGCCGAGGATGTGCACCTGGACGGCGTGGTCGAGAAGATCCGCGTGCCTTTCCTGGTCACGCATGGCGAGCGGGATTCGCAGATTCCGCTCAAGTGGGCGCATCGCACCTACGACCAGCTGGTCAACAGCCCCAAGCGCGAACTCAAGATCTTCACCGACCGCGAAGGCGGGGTGCAGCACGCGAGCTTCGACAACAGCATCAACGCCGGCCAGTACATCGCGGACTGGGTCGCCGAAACCCTGCAGGGCCGCACGGCCTGAAAGCGCATTCCATGAATATCCTCGGACCCGATGCACTGGTATTTGGCGTCGACGACCTGCCGGCCTGCCGGCAATACCTGACCGACTACGGCCTGCGCGACGCAGGCAATGACTTCTTCGAGGCGCTGGACGGCACGGGCATAGTGCTGCGCGCCAAGGACGACGCCACGCTGGCGCCCGCCATGGGCACGGCCAGCATGCTGCGCGAGACCGTCTATGGCGTCGCCGACGCGGCCACGCTCGACGCGATCGAAGCCGAGCTGCGGCGCGACCGCGAAGTGCGCCGCGACGGCGGCGTGCTGCGCTGCGTGGACGACCTGGGTTTTGCGCTGGCCTTCCAGGTCAGCGTGCGCCGGCCCCTGGCGCTGGCCGCCGAGGCGATCAATGCGCCCGGCGCCGCGCCGCAGCGCGCGCCCAATGTCACCGCCGTCGACGACCGCCTGCCCGCGCTGCCGCGCTCGCTGTCGCATGTGGTGTATTTCGTTCCCGACGCCGCCAAGGCCGAAGCGTTCTACACGCGGCTGGGCTTTGTCTGCACCGACCGCTTCCTCGGCGTGGGCCCGTTCCTGCGGCCCGCGGGAACGCAGGAGCACCACACGCTGTTCATGATCCAGACGCCGCCGTTCATGAAAGGCTGCGAGCACTTCACCTTCCATATGGGCGGCCCGACCGAGCTGCTGCTCGCCGGCACGCGCTTTGTCGACAAGGGCTACCAGAGCTTCTGGGGGCCGGGGCGCCATCGCTTCGGCAGCAACTGGTTCTGGTACTTCAACTCGCCGCTGGGCTGCCATGTGGAGTACGACGCCGACATGGACCGGCATGACGAGCACTGGTCGGCACGCGAGGCGCCCATGGGCGCCGATGCCTCGCAGCTGTTCCTGTTCCAGCACCGCGAGAAGTGGGCGCCCAGCGGTCCCCCTCCCGGTGCCAAGCCTGCGCACTGAAGCGGAGCCCGCGATGCGGCTTTGCCATCTTGATGAACTGCCCGAGGGCGGCGCGCGCGGCTTCGACACCGAAGGCGCGGGCCAGGCCACGGTGTTCGTGCTGCGGCGCGGCAGCGCGCTGCGCGCCTGGCGCGACGCCTGCCCGCACCTCGGCACACCCTTGCCCTGGCGGCGCGACGCCTATCTGGACGCGTCCGGCAGGCATATCGTCTGCGCCGCGCATGGCGCGCTGTTCGACCCGCTGACGGGTGTCTGCAGCCTGGGACCCTGCCTGGGCGATGCACTGACACCCGTGGCGATCGAAGTGCATCCCGACGGCAGCCTGCACCTGGTGCCCTGAAAACAATAACTGGAGACAAACCATGACAAGCCAACGCATTCTCATCATCGGCGGCGGATTTTCCGGCATGTCGGCCGCCATCGAACTGCGCAGGCAGGGCCATGCGGTCGATCTCGTCGAGATCGACGCCGGCTGGCGCAACTACGGCGCGGGCATCAGCCTGGGCGGAGCGACGCTGCGCGCTTTCCGCCAGCTGGGCATTCTCGACGCCTTTCTTGCACAAGGCCATGCGGCCGACGGCGTGCGGCTGTGCCTGCCGCACGGCCCCCAGGTCGCCGAGCTGCCGACGCCGCGGCTGGCCGGCGCCGATGTGCCCGGCGGCGGCGGCATCCTGCGCCCGGTGCTGGCGCGCATTCTCGCCGACGCGACGCGCGCCAGCGGCGCCGACATCCGCCTGGGCTGCACGTTCACGCGCTTCGTGCAGGACGCAGATGGCGTGGACGTGGAGTTCACCGACGGCCAATGCCGCCGCTACGACCTGGTGATTGGCGCAGACGGCCTGTATTCCAAGGTGCGCGCAGCGCTGCTGCCGCAGGCGCCCCAGCCGGTGTACAGCGGCCAGGCGGTCTGGCGCGCGGTGCTGCCGCGCCTGCCCGGAATCGACACCGCGACCATGTGGATGGGCCCGCACGTCAAGCCCGGCGTCAACCCGGTGTCCAAGACCGAGATGTACCTGTTCGTCACCGAGCCGCGGCCGACCAACGACCATGTCGATCCCGCGAGCTTCGTCGATCGGCTGCGCGGCCTGCTCGAAGGCTTTGCCGCGCCGACGCTGCAGGAGATACGCGCGCAGATAGGCGCGCAGTCGCAAATCGTGTTCCGCCCGCTCGAAGGCCTGCTCGTGCCCCGGCCCTGGTCTCAGGGACGCATCGTGCTGATAGGCGACACCGTGCACGCGACCACGCCGCATCTGGCGTCGGGCGCCTGTATCGGCGTCGAAGACGCGCTGGTGTTGGCCGAGGAACTGGCGCGCGCTGCGCAGGGCGTGCCCGCGGCGCTGGCCGCGTTCGAGGCCCGGCGCTGGGAGCGTTGCCGCATGGTGGTCGAGAACTCGTTGCGTCTGGGCGAGATCGAGATCGCGGGCGGCGACAAGGACGAGCATGCGCACATCATGCGCAGCTCGCTGATGGCCCTGGCCGAACCCATCTGAGGTGGCGCCCATGATCACCACGGACTCCAGGCGCGGGCGCAGCGCGCTGATGATAGGCCACTGCGCCGGCATGGTCGACCTCGTGGCCTTGCCGGTCTGGGTCGGCACGCTGGTCGCGCAGTACCGCTTCGATGCGCAGCAGGCGGGCATGCTGGCCTCGCTGTTTCTCGGCGGCGCGGTGCTGGCCAGCATCGCGCTGGCTTCACGTTTTGACCGGCTCAACGGGCGCCTGGTGGCAACGCTGGGCTTTGGCCTGGCGGCGCTGGGCTTCGGTGTCGCGGCCGGCGCAAGCGACTTCGCCACACTGGCGGTGCTGCACGCGCTCAGCGGCATGGCCTCGGGCGCGGCCCTCAGCGCCACCCACGGCACCATAGCGCGCAGCGGCCGTCCGCACCGGCTGTTCGCCATCGTGGGCATGGCGCTGGCGGTGTTCGGTATCGCCTTCATGGGCGCGACGCCGCCGCTGGTGGCGCAGCTCGGCGGCCCGGTGCTGTTCCAGGTGTTCGGCGGCGTGATGGTGGTGGCGGCGCTGGCCGCCGCCTTGGCTTTCCCGGTGGCCGATGCCGTGCGCACGCCCGTCCAGGCGCAGGGGCGCGCGCCGCTGCCGGCCGTCGTCTGGTGCGGTATCGTGGGGATTGCCTGCATGGGCCTGGTGCAGGCCATGACGTTCAGCTTTCTCGAGCGCGTGGGCAGCGACCGCGGCTTTGGCGCGGCGGCCGTGACCGGCGTGCTGGTCGCGCTGGGCATAGTCAACTTCGCTCCGCCCGCGCTGGCCGCGCTGCTCGAAAAGCGCCTGGATGCACGCCGCGTGCTGCTCGGCGGCGCCGCGCTGCAGGCGCTGCTGGTCTGCGTGATCATGCTGTCGACGCAGTTCATCGCCTATGCGCTCGCCGCTTCGGTGTTCGCTGCGGTGATGATCTTCACGCACACCTTTGCCTTCGGCCTGCTGGCGCAACTCGACCGCAGCGGGCGCGCGCTGGCCGCGACGCCGGCGATGCTGATGACCGGCGCGGCCATAGGCCCGGTGCTGGGCGGAACGCTGGTCAAGTCATTCGGCTATGGCAGCCTGGCGATCGCCGCCACGGCCATTGCCGTTGTCGCGCTGCTGTGCTTTTCACGTCTGCCTGCCACGGGGGCTACGCCGCGGCAGCGGGCTCTGGCTTGAGTCGGAGCGGAATCCGCCGCGTTTGGCTTGGCTCGCCAAACTGCGGTCAGCGACGCATCCAGGGTGAGCTCAGGGCTGAGGGTTGCCTTTGATAGCCAACCTTCACCTGGCTTTCTCGAAGAGGTGAATGCGATCTGCTATTTGGGACGATACATGCGGAACTTCTGCGCTTCACCGATCGAGAAATAGTCCGCCGGGCCGCCCGCGCGCAGAATCGCGCCGGCATTGGCCGTGTCGAACACACCGTCCTTGAGCAGCCGATGATCGATGTAGACCTTGACCACCTCCCCAAGCACCAGCCAGGACGGAACCAGCTCATGGCTGGCTGTGCGCAACTGGTGGATGTCGGTCAATCGGCATTCGAAGGTCACCGGGCTCTGCGCGACTCTGGGCACCCGTATCAATTCCGAATCCACGGCTTCCAGCCCCGCCAGCTCGAACTCATCGACCTCCGGCGGGACGGCCGCACAGGTCTGGTTCATGGCATCTGCCAGCTCACGCGTGGCCAGGTTCCACGCGAACTCGCCGGTCTCCTGGATATTGCGCACCGTGTCCTTCCAACCGATGCTGGAGAAGCCGATGATGGGCGGGACGTAGTTGAAGGCGTTGAAGAAGCTGTAGGGAGCCAGATTGACCCTGCCGCTCGCGCTCCGGCTCGAAATCCACCCTATCGGCCGCGGGCCGACGATGGCGTTGAAGGGATCGTGCGGCAGTCCGTGCCCATTGCGGGGCTCGTAGGTATGAGAGTCGGTTTTCATCGCGGGTTGTTCTAGCGTCAGGCCTGCAGGGAAATGCCCAACGGCATTCGGGGACGATGGTGCAAGTCTAGCGGCGTGATGGGGACGTCGGGCTGCAGCGGGGTCTTCCAAACCTGAGGTCTCATCCGTCGCCATGGCCGATTTGCACGGCGCTCGCGCCTCATCACGGACGAAGAGCGTCTGGCTTTGCGTTTGGAAGGCATCCCGTTGAATTGGGAGAGCAGTTACTGCCCGGAGCATGCACACCCTCCTGCGGCTGCATAGGGCCAATTCTGGCCGAACTTATTGTCTTGGAGGTTGACCTCCGTACCTACTAAATAGCCGGTTTGGAAGGCTATGGTCACTCGGCGGGCGAGTCATGACCGTCGGCAACCAGCAAAGCTTGTCTTCATACACTTACCACTGCTTTGCAGCGGTTGCCGCTGCTCGTAGCTGTACCGCTTCCTAACGGTCACCGTCCCATACCGGCCATCTGAGCATCGACGCAGATGACTGCCCAATGACAGGTTTCAGGTGCGCAGCAGACAGGAGCTTGCGATCCTAATCAGCCATTCGACCTGCTCCGAATTAATCATTCGCTGCCCGCCCATAGCGTTCATCGACGCGAATCGA
>NZ_JAVWWA010000059.1:26225-30560 GCF_036666375.1 Comamonas sp.
CTGCTCCGAATTAATCATTCGCTGCCCGCCCATAGCGTTCATCGACGCGAATCGAAGAGGGCGTTGGGACGCTCAGGACGGCGCAGGTCGCGCAGCAAGCTCGATTCGTGTGGCTCGAAGCAGGACGTTAAATTAGCGTCGGACCCTAAGGCCAGGCGCGACTGAAAAAAGGGAGCAGCCGATAACTCTCTTGATGAGGGTTCCCATGGGGTAGTAATTTTGTAGTTTCGTATACGATTAGTCGAAATAGAAAATATGAACACCTTCACTCAAACCACATCAAGCACCGATTTCACAGCGATCAAGAACATGTCTCTTGGCACGCTTATCCGCGACCGCCTGCTGACCATGATCATGTCAGGCGAGCTTGTTCCTGGGCAGCAGCTCAAAGAGCCAGAGATCGTTGAAGAGTTTCAAGTCTCACGCATTCCGGTGCGAGAAGCCTTCCGGCAGCTGGAAACCATGGGCCTGGTTGTGTCCCGCAAGAACTGCGGAGTCAACGTCCGTGAATTGACCGACAAAGAGGTTGATGACCTCTACGCATTCCGCTCGCTTTTAGACGGGTTTGCCGGCCAGCAGATCTGCATGAGGCCCAAGCACGAACGCAAGGCCTTGGCCAAGAAGCTCTCCGCACTGTGCGATCAGATGGATCAGCTTATCGAGCTGGACGACAAGAAGGCGTACTACAGCACAAACCTTGAATTTCACTGGTGCTTCATTGCCGCATTGGGAAATGCGGAGATCGAAAAGTCATATCGAGAAATCATTCAAAAACTTCACCTGGCTCGCTTCAAGAACTTGAAGAGCGTTGAGCACAGAAGGAAGTCGAACGAGGAGCACAAGTTAATCGCCAGGGCACTGCTTGACTCGGATTCTCCAAAGGATCTGCAGCAGTGCGCAGCCCTGCAATCGGAACATGTAAGTCGAGCTTTGGGACGACTCCGGGAGAAGTAAGTTGATTCGTTGAGGCTCTGGCTTGGGGAGTGAAAGCACTCAGAAAAGATCTATCCGTAGCTCGCAGGAGGTGCGGGGATGGTGGGTACCTTATATAAAAAATAGGAGACTGTTATGGATCGTCGTTCTTTTCTGATGAGTGCTAGCGCTGCGGCGCTGTTCACTCCCTCCTTGGGCTTTTCCCAAGATAAATTTCCTTCGCGTCCGATCTCGTTCATTGTTCCGGTCGCTGCCGGTGGCGGTAGCGATTACGTGGCTCGAGCTACGACAACGGAGTGGGGCAAGGTGTTGGGAAGCAGCTTCGTCGTCGAAAACATGGCCGGCGGCGGCGGCGTGATTGCCTGTCAGAAGACGATGCGCTCCAAGCCAGACGGCTACACGCTGATGCAGGGTTACGTTGCCACCCTTGGAACAGCACCAGCAACCAGGCAGCTTCCATATGATCCGGTGAAGCACTTCACCTCGGTGGGAATGATCGGTGGCACGCCAAACGCTCTGGTTGTGGATTCCAAGCTCCCAATCCAGAACTTCGACGACTTCCTGAAATACGTCAAGACCAACACGCACACCAACTATGGCTCTGCCGGCGCCGGCTCTCTGACTCACTTGCTGATGGAGCTACTCAAGCAGAAGTCGGGCTTCCAGACAGACCACGTTGCCTACAAAGGCATCGCGCCGGCATTCAACGATGTACTCGGTGGCTCTACGCAATTCATCTTCCCCGGCTTGGCCGCAGCTGTGCCACATGCCAGCAGCGGGAAGGTCCGTATCCTGGCGATTACGGGCACAACGCGCAGCATGCGTTTCCCCGACGTGCCGACTTTCGAGGAGCTGGGCGTGAAGGGCTTCGACGATGTCTTGCAGTGGTACGGGGTATCTGGGCCATCCGGCATGCCGGCAGACATCGTTTCCACATTGAACATGTCCTTAAACAAGGTTCTGGTCGCGCCCGGACTGGAGAAGACGTTGTCCATTGAGGCAATCATTCCTATGCCTATGTCGCCACAAGAGTTCGACTCTTATTTGCGCAAGGACCTCCAGCGCTGGCAGAAGGTCGCAAAGGAGCAAAACATCAAGCTCGATGCTTAAACCATGGTACGGCGCCTGTGACGGGGTGCTGCGTTTTCACCCCCTGATTTTTTAAGTCAACGAAAGATAACAATGGCTCTTAACACAACAATTGAAGCTGATAAGAACGCTCCCCCAATCACGCGAATCCTGGCGGAGTTTGTTGCCAATCATCCTTCACGCGGCTGGAGTGATGAGGTTGATCATGAAGCGCATCGCACTTTCATGAACTGGGTCGGTTGTTCCGTAGGCGCGGCCCACCATGAATCGACACAAGCGGCTCTGCGTGCCGCCAAGATGTTTGAGCCGGCCAAGCAAGCACTGGTGCTTGGCACGAATGCCCGTGTAGACATGGGCAATGCCGCTCTGATTAATGGCATCAGCTCGCACGCCTTCGACTTTGATGACACGCACCTGAAGACCATCATCCATCCTGCCGGTCCGGTGTGTTCCGCAGTACTGGCTCTGGCCGAGCAACTGGGCTCTACCGGCCGCGAAGTCATCGACGCGGTGGTACTGGGCATTGACGTCTCTTGCCGTGTCGGCAACATGATGTATCCCAACCACTATGACCGAGGCTGGCACATCACTGGTTCGACCGGCACCATTGGCGCTGCTGCAGCTTGCGCACGCCTGCTGAAGCTGGATGCCGACAAGACGCAAATGGCGCTGGGCATTGCTGCGTCGCAGCCTGTAGGCCTGCGTGAGCAGTTTGGCACCATGACAAAGCCTCTGCACCCTGGCGCTGCAGCGAAAGCGGGCCAGATGGCTGCAGTGCTGGCCAAGGAAGGCTTCACGGCCAGCCTGCGCGCACTGGAGGCACCTCGAGGCTTTGCTCAGGTGGTCTCCACCAAGTTCGACTGGAGCGAAATCACCAGTGAGCTGGGGCAACGCTTCGAGATATCCTTCAATGCCTTCAAGCCATTTGCTTGCGGCATCGTGATTCACCCAAGCATCGATGCCTGCATTCAGTTGCGCGATAGCGGCGTGACTGCAGACAACCTGGAGCGTCTGGATCTTTGCGTGCATTCGCTGGTGCTGGAGCTGACTGGCAAGAAAGAGCCGAAGGACGGCTTGGAAGGAAAATTCAGTGTTTATCACGGCTGCGCGGCGGGCTTGATCTTTGGCCAGGCCAGTGAAGACCAGTATGCCGACGACCTCGTCAACCGGGCAGATATGGTGGCAACGCGTCGTAAGGTCAATGCCGTGATCGACAACACCATTGACGAAGCAGCCGTTGACGCGACTGCATTTCTCAAGGACGGCAGCAAGGTCAACATCCGAGTGGAGCATGCTATTGGTTCGCTGCAGCGCCCGATGACCGATGCCAACCTGGAGAGCAAGTTCAGCAGCATGGGCAATGAGATCCTTGGCGCTGACCAGACCCGCAAGCTCATGGATTCCTGCTGGGCACTGGGCCTGGCTAAGGATGTGAGCGAGATCATCCAGCTGGCCACCTTGCAAGCTGTGACTGCAGGTCACGCCAAAGAAGCCGTTGCTGCGTAATGACCACGACCACTCCTAGGATCGTTGTGCTCGATGACTGGGAAAACTCTCTGGCCAATCTCGTTGATTGGCCGGAGATCAAGTCTCGCGCGCAGGTCACGATCTACAACCGCCATCTTGAGGGCGCGGAGCTTGTTGATGCCCTCTACGGCGCCCAGTGCGTTGTTCTGTTTCGCGACAGGACTCCATTTGGCCGTGAGCTGCTGACGCAGCTACCCAATCTTCGACACATCGTCTCAACCGGGTCGCGCAATCAGAAGCTCGACAGTGAGGCAGCAGTTGAGCGCGGCATAGCGATCGACTTCACAGAGTGGGGGCCATCAAAGGCGAGTACGTGCGAAATGACATGGTCGCTGATCCTGTCTTGCGCCAGGCGCCTGACCCAGCTGCAGTTGACACCGGCGCAGACCTACTGGCGTCGGCCAGATGCGTTCGACCTGCTTCCTCAGGTGTTGTCCGGCAAAACACTAGGGTTGATTGGCCTAGGTCAAATTGGTCAGCGCGTTGCGGCTGTCGGCAAGGCCTTTGGCATGAAGGTGGTGACATGGAGCCCAAACATGACGCCAGAGCGTGCCCAGGAGCACGGTGTTGAGGCCTCGGGGCTGGAGGAGCTGCTGGAGCGGGCCCACGTGGTGAGCTTGCACCTGGTGCCGTCACCAACAACCAAGCAGTTGATCAATGAGCAGACGCTAGCCAAGATTTCAAGGAGTGCGATCTTGGTCAACACCTCGCGCGCCGAATTGATCGACATGCCCGCGCTTGTTCGCGCACTGGAAGAAAAGCGCATTGGTTATGCTGGCCTGGATG
>NZ_JAVWWA010000060.1:0-8037 GCF_036666375.1 Comamonas sp.
AACAACCGCCGCCTGATGTGCCTGTCGATGTTCTGGCACTTTCTGGACGTGGTCTGGATCGGCGTCTTCACCTTTGTCTACCTGATGGGAGTGCTGTAATGAGCGCACACGACATCCATGCCGGCCATGCGCACGATGCGCATGACGACCACCACGACGCCGGCCCGCACAGCACCTTCTCCGGCTACATGACGGGCTTCGTGCTGTCGATCATCCTGACCGCGATTCCGTTCTGGCTGATCATGGCCAAGGTCATCGAAGGCCGCAGCACTGCGGTGCTGGTGCTGGGCGCGTTCGCGATCATCCAGATCCTGGTCCACATGTACTACTTCCTGCACATGAACAGCAAGGTCGAAGCCGGCTGGACGCTGCTGTCGACGATCTTCACCGTGATCTTCGTCGTGATCGCGCTGTCGGGAACGCTCTGGGTCATGTTCCACATGAACGCCAACATGATGCCGCACCACGACGCGCCGGCGGCCGTTACTGCTCCGCAGTCTTGACCTCCACTCGTCACCATGCGCTGAACGCCGGGCCTGCGGGCCCGCGTTCTGTTCTGCTCAAGGCCATGCTCGCATTGTTGGGCGTGGCCTTGTTTGTTTCGTTTGTGGGCCTGGGCAGCTGGCAGCTGCAGCGCCGCGCCTGGAAGCTCGCGCTGATCGAGCGCGTGACCGAACGCGTGCGCTCGGCGCCCGTGGCCGCGCCCGGCCCGGCGCAATGGCCGCAGGTCGATGCCACGCAATACGAATACCTGCCCGTCACCCTGTCCGGACGCTTCCTGCAGCACAAGACCGTGCTGGCACAGGCAGCGACCGAACTCGGCTCGGGCTTCTGGGTGATCACGCCGCTGCAGGCCGCCGATGGCAGCCAGACGCTGGTCAACCGCGGCTTCGTGCCTGCGAGCGAGCGCCAGGCCTGGCTGCCCGAAAGCGGCACGTCGGCGTCCGAATCGCCGCAGCAGACCATCACCGGCCTGCTGCGCATGACCGAGCCCGGCGGCGGCTTCCTGCGCGACAACGATGCCCAGCAGCAGCGCTGGTATTCGCGCGACGTCGCGGCCATCGCCGCGGCCCAGGGCCTGGACCGGCCCGCGCCCTACTTCATCGATGAAGGCCGACCCAACCTGGCCCGCGGCGCGATGGACAGCGCGGGCATGGACAGCCCCGTTGTGCCCGCGGCCCACGCGGTCTGGCCGCGTCCAGGCATGACGGTGATCACGTTCCACAACAGCCATCTGGTCTACGCGCTGACCTGGTACGGCATGGCCTTGATGGTGCTGGTCGCCGCCGTGGTCGTGGTGCGCTGGGAAAAGCGCCGCGGCGCGCACAAGACCTTGTAGGCCGGGCGATTCACCGCTTGCGGCAAAATCGCTGCGGTGAATCGCCCTCATCGCCCCCGCTCTGCGGACCCTCTTTCCCAGGTAGACCTCACCACCGAACGCAAGAACATGCAGCTGTTGATACAGCTGCGCTGGCTGGCGGTGGTGGGCCAGGTGATCACGATCGCCGTCGTGCATTACGGCCTGGGCATTCCGCTGCCGCTGCCCGAAATGACGGCCGTGCTGATGGCGCTGATCGTCACCAACCTCGGCTATCTCTACTGGTTCAAATGGCGCCGGCGCAATGTGACCAGCGTCGGACTGTTCTGCGCCTTGCTCGCCGACGTGGCCGCGCTCGCAGTGCAGCTGTATCTGAGCGGCGGCGCGAGCAATCCCTTCATCTATCTGTTCCTGCTGCAGGCCATCCTGAGCGCGGTGCTGCTGTCGCCGGCCTACACCTGGGTGATCGCGGCCATCACCTCGCTGTGCGTGATCGATCTGGCGGGCTCGTCGCGGCCGCTGGCCGTGCAGCCCGACAACAATCTCTACGTCATAGGCCTGCTGACCTGCTTCGTGCTGACCACGGTGCTGCTGGTGATCTTTCTCACGCGCATCGTCGGCAATCTGCGCCGGCGCGACTCGCGCCTGGCCGACATGCGCCAGCGCGCGAGCGAAGAGGAGCATATCGTGCGCATGGGCCTGCTGGCCACGGGCGCGGCGCATGAACTGGGCACGCCGCTGGCGACCATGTCGGTGATCCTGGGCGACTGGCAGCGCATTCCCGAAATCGCGCGCCAGCCCGAGCTGCTGCAGGACCTCGACGAGATGCGCCAGCAACTGCTGCGCTGCAAGAGCATAGTGACCAACGTGCTGCTGTCGGCCGGCGAGGCGCGCGCCGACGCGCCCAAACCGACCACGCTGTTCCGCTTCATGGACCGGCTGATCGCGCAGTGGCAGGAAACCCATCATCCGGGGCGCTTTCGCTATCACAATGGCATTGCCCAGGACCTGGCGATCATCTCCGATACCGCGCTGCAGCAGATGATCTGCAACGTGCTCGACAATGCGCTCGAGGCTTCGGCCGACGAAGTCGAGCTGCGCCTGCGCCGCGAGGACGATCAGCTGGTGATCACCGTGCTCGACCGCGGCACGGGCTTCGCGCCCGAAATATTGCGCAACTTCGGCAAGTACCAGCAATCGAACAAGACGGATCGCGCGGGCCGCGGAGTGGGACTGTTCCTGGTGACCAATGTCGCGCGCTCGCTCGATGGCACGGCGTCGGCGCGCAACCGCGACGACGGCGGCGCCGAAGTGCGTATCCAGTTTCCGCTGTCATCCATCACGTTAGGAGATACCGACCATGGAACCACGCCTGCTGCTGCTGGTTGAAGACGATGCCGCGTTTGCCCGCACGCTCGCGCGCTCCTTCGAGCGCCGCGGCTATCAGGTGCTGAGCGCGGCCAGCGCCGACGAAGTCAAGCTCCTGCTGCAGGAGCACAGTCCCGGCTATGCCGTGATGGACCTGAAGCTTGCGGGCAATGCCTCGGGGCTCAACTGCATACAGATGCTGCACGAGCACAACCCGCAGGCGCTGATCGTGGTGCTGACGGGCTATGCGAGCATTGCAACGGCCGTCGAAGCCGTCAAGCTGGGCGCCTGCCACTATCTGGCCAAGCCCTCGAACACCGATGACATCGAAGCGGCGTTCGGACGCATCGCGGGCGACACCGAAGTCGAGCTGACCCAGCAGACCAGCTCGATCAAGACCGTCGAGTGGGAGCATATCCACGAGACCCTGGCCGAAAGCGGCTTCAACATCTCCGAAGCCGCGCGCCGCCTGGGCATGCACCGACGCACGCTGGCGCGCAAGCTGGAAAAGCGCCAGGTGAAGTAAGGGCCGATACGGCCCTTACCGGGTCAGAAGAACAGGTAGTGGTCGACCAGCAGCGCCGCGAACAGCAGGCTCAGATGCACCAGCGAGAAGCGGAACGTGCGCCAGGCCAGCGCATCGGAATAGTTGCGGCGCAGGCGCCAGGCATAGGCGCAAAAGCCCGCGCCCAGCACCACGGCGGCAAACAGGTAGAGCCAGGAGCTCATGCCGTAGATGAACGGCAGCAGGCAGGCCGCGAACAGCACCACCGTGTAGAGCAGGATCTGCAGCCGCGTGTACTCGCTGCCGTGCGTCACCGGCAGCATGGGCAGGCCCGACTTGCGGTAGTCCTCTACGCGGTACAGCGCCAGCGCCCAGAAATGCGGCGGCGTCCAGAGGAAGATGATCAGGAACAGGATCAGCGCTTCGGGGCCGACCTGGCCGGTCATCGCGGCCCAGCCCAGCACGGGCGGCATCGCGCCCGAGGCGCCGCCGATCACGATGTTCTGCGGCGTGCGCGGCTTGAGCACCACGGTGTAGATCACCGCATAGCCGACGAAGGTCGCGAGCGTGAGCCACATCGTCAGCGGATTGGTGCCAACGAACAGGATGGCAGAACCGAGGCTGCACAGCGCCGCCGAAAACACCAGCGCCTGCGAGCTCGACAGCTCGCCGCGCGCCGTGGGCCGCCATGACGTGCGCTGCATGCGCGCGTCGATGTGCTTTTCGACCAGGCAATTGAATGCCGCGGCCGCGGCCGCGACCAGCCAGATGCCGGCGCAGGACACGGCCATCTGCAACCACTGCGCGCCCGAAGGCCAGCCGGGCACGGCCAGCACCATGCCGATCAGCGCGCAAAAGACAATCAACTGCACCACGCGCGGCTTGGTCAAGGCATAGAACTGGGCGATCCGTGAAGCGGAGGACAGGGTGTCGGTAGTCATGCGCGAGCGATGGCTTTCTTGGAGAGGAGGCGGCGACGATCCATTTCGGCGCGCGAAGAAGAGCTGCTGGCGAGACTCCAGACCAGTACGCCCACCAGCGCCGCGGCGCCTCCAGTGTGCAGTACGGCGGCAATCAGCGGCCAGTCAAATAGGACGTTCGACAGTCCGGTCATCACCTGCAGCAGCAGCAGCCCGGCGAGCCAGCGCCGCTGGCGCGCGAGCGCCTGGGCGCGGCGCAATGCCAGCAGCAGCGCGACCAGCGCCGCGGCGACCACATAGGCCGCGAGCCGGTGCAGGTAATGGATGGCGGTCAAGGCTTCGAAATCGAGGTGGCTGCCATCCTGCAGCATGCCCAGCGGGCGCCAGATCTCGAACGCCTGGGAGAAATTCATGGCCGGCCACCAGCTGCCCTGGCAGGTCGGGAACGTGGTGCAGGCCAGCACCGCATAGTTGGTGCTGACCCAGCCGCCGAGCGCGACCTGCAGCGTCACCAGCGCCAGACCGACCACCAGCGCGCGGCGCAGCCAGGGTGTGAGCACTTCGGGCTCGCGGCCTTGCACGGCCAAGCCATGGGCGACAGCGGGCACGCACAGCAACGCCAGCAGCACCGTGCCGCCCAGCAGATGCAGGGTCACGATCGCGGGAAACAGTTTCTCGGTCACGGTCAGCGCGCCGAACGCGCCCTGGATGCAGACCCAGACCAGGCTGGCCGTGGGCCACCAGGGGCTGCGCCCCGCAGACAGCGGCTGCTTGCGCGCCAGGCGCCAGCTCATCAGCGTCAGCGCAATGATCAGCACTCCCACGCCCGTGGCCAGATAGCGGTGGATCATTTCGACCCAGGCCTTGCCATGGGTCACGGGGCCGGTAGGCATGGCGGTCTGGGCTGCGGTGATTTCCAGGTGCGCGCCCAACGGACTCGCGTTGCCGTAGCAGCCCGGCCAGTCGGGGCAGCCCAGGCCCGAGTCGGTGAGCCGCGTGAACGCGCCGAACATCACCAGGTCGAAGGTCAGGAAGAGTGTGAACACGCTCAGCGCAAGCAGACGCTCGGCCGGGCCATGCTGGCGATTGCGGAACCAGACCCAGGCCAGCGGAGCCAGCGCGATCACCGCGCCGATCAGCATCAGATGCAGCAGGGGTTGCAAATCGTAAAGGGGCTGGCTAGTCATCACTCGTTGTTGTCACATGCGCCGGGCCGCGGCCGGCAAGGCCGCCACCATTTCAAGATTGTCTGAAATATCTGAACGCTCTTAATAAAAAAACCCGCGCTGCCTGCGCGAGGTACGAGCGCGGCGCCAGGGCCGGGAAGAGAGCATGCACGACACCTCCTCGCAGGGCTGTCAAGGCAGTCTGCAGACCGCGGCGCATTGTCCCGGGTCAATTCTATCGGCGCACACGCCGCTGCACAGCGCGGCAGCAAGTGACCCTATGGATGATGGGCCCGGCGCGGTGCCGGCGAGCAGGCTCCAACGAGGCATGCAAGCGCCGCGATACAGGGTGTGACACGCGATCACAGGTTGTCCTACAGTCGGCGCGGCAATGGCCGATATCCAGCACATGACCTACATCGCTGATATGACATGCATCGTCGACCTGCCTCTGGAAAGCCATGAGCACGGTTTTGCCTGCTTTTCCTGCGGCCAGCCACTGGCCTCTTCAGGCGTACGCTATGACGGCAAGGGCGGCAGCATCTTGTTGCACCTGCGCTGCGCCAACGAAATGGGCCAGCGGCTGATCGTCGACTCCTGGACCAACCGCCGCAAGCATGTGCATGCCGCCGGTTGATGCGCAGGGCCTGTGCCCGGGTGGGCATGCCGACCGCCTCGGCCGATAATGGGCCATGTCCACCCTTTCATGCCCTTTCTGCGGTCATACGCTGACCGATAGCATCTCGCCTTGCGCCGGGTGCGGAAAAATGCCCTCCTCTGCCGCTTCGACTGCGGGTGCACAGGCGGTTGCGCCCGCGCCGCGCAGCCGTCTGGTGCCATGGCTCATAGGCCTGCCCGTGGGCGCGTTTGCGGTGCTGATGGTCGTCGGCCAGCTGTTGTCCACGCCCGAAAGCAGCAACCAGTGGGTGGCGCGCGAAGCCATCAAGGTTTGCAACAAGGAGGTCGCGCGCGCGCCCGAAGACCGCAAGCGTCCCGACCTGACGCCCAAGGACTGCGCCGACCTCGACGCTGCCTTCCGCAGCCAGTACGGCACCGAGCCCTGATCTGATCGCAGCCACGGCGCGCGCCGGCCGTATATTCCTTGCAGGATATACGTATTGATACATACCAATGTAATCTGTAACAATCAAACTCGGTATTCGCGCCGCTCGCCCTCTATCACCCATGTATGCACGTTTGTGCATGCGGGACAATGGTGCATACCTGAGGCCTGCCTGGCGCAAGCATGGTGGAAAGCGGGCGAAGCTTTCCACCGCCCTCTATCCTGCCCCAGGCACGCCTGCCACGCACAGGCAAGCTGCCTCCACCTACCCAAAGCCCACGAGCTGGGAGCCCGTCATGAACATTGTCATACTGGACGACTACCAAGACGCCGTACGCAAGCTGCATTGCGCTTCCCGCCTGGATGCGCTCAATGCCAAGGTCTACACCAACAACGTCAAAGGCCTGGGCCAGCTTTCGGTGCGACTGCGGGATGCCGACATCATCGTGCTGATACGCGACCGCACTGCGATCACGCGACAACTGATAGAGAAGCTGCCGCGTCTGAAGCTGATCGCCCAGACCGGCCGCGTGGGCGCGCATATCGACGTCAAGGCCTGCACCGACCATGGCATCGCGATCGCCGAAGGCGTGAGTTCGCCGGTCGCTCCCGCCGAGCTGACCTGGGCGCTGATCATGGCGTCCATGCGCCGCCTGCCGCAGTACATCGCCAACCTCAAGCATGGCGCCTGGCAGCAATCGGGCTTCAAGGCCGCGTCCATGCCGCCCAATTTTGCGCTCGGCAATGTGCTGCGCGGCAAGACGCTGGGGATCTGGGGTTACGGCCGGGTCGGCAAGATCGTGGCCGGCTACGGCCGCGCCTTCGGCATGAACGTGCGCATCTGGGGCCGTGACGCTTCGCGCGCCGAAGCCCTGGCCGACGGCTACCAGGCGGCCAACACGCGTGAAGAGTTCTTCTCGCAATGCGATGTGCTGAGCCTGCACCTGCGCCTGAGCGAAGCCACCGAGCACGTGATAGGCCTGGACGACCTGTCGCTGATGAAGCCCACGGCACTGCTGGTCAACACTTCGCGCGCCGAGCTGATCGAGGCCGATGCGCTGGTCGCCGCGCTGCAGCGTGGCCGCCCCGGCATGGCCGCGATCGACGTGTTCGAAAGCGAACCCATATTGCAAGGCCATGCGCTGCTGCGCATGGAAAACTGCATCTGCACGCCGCACCTGGGCTATGTCGAGCAGGACAGCTATGAGCTGTATTTCGGTACGGCCTTCGAGAATGTCGTGAATTTCATCCAGGGCACGCCCACGCAGATCGTCAATCCCGACTATCAGCGGGTCGCGCGCTGAACGCGCGCGCGGCATCGGCGATGATCAGCGGACTCTGAATCCCGCGGCGCCGCCCTCGGGCTCGCGCTCCTGTGCGATGGCTTCCTGCACCGTCTGGCGCACCACCGATTCGAGTTCTTCCTGCAGCCGCAGCGTCACCGAGCGCGTCTGCTCCTGCACCACCTGGGCGATGGACTCGCGCAGGCGCTGGTCCAGCACGCGTTCCACGCGCTCGAGCAGGCGCTGCACCAGCCGCTCCTCGGCCTGCATCTGGACCTGGGCCCAGGCGACGGCGTCGAGTTCGGGGCTGGCTTCGGGCTCCTGCTCGGCGAGGCTGGGCAACACCGTCTCGGCCAGCGGAAAACGCGCCGCCGACCCCGAGGCCGGCGACGGCGAATACACCACGCGCGCGCC
>NZ_JAVWWA010000060.1:8137-30478 GCF_036666375.1 Comamonas sp.
ACCGGCACGGCATGCGCAGCGGGCTCGGGCGCTGACGCCTGCACGGAACCGTGAGCCGGGTCCTGCACCACATCGGTCAAGGTCGGCACATAGCGCGGTGGCGCCTTGGCATTGGACAAGTCCATCACGCCCCTTTCAGCACCAGATCATGGCGCACGATGTTCAGTCCCAGGCCCGCATAGTGTTTCCAGCGCACACGCGCCTGGGCGCGGTCCTGCTCGTCATGCGCGCTCACCACTTCGACCACGCGCGCGAACGGCGCGAAATGCGCCGGCACGCTGTCCCAGAGGTTGAGCAGCAGGTCCTGGTGCGGCGCGCAGCGCTCGTCCTGAACCAGCACCACGGGCGAGGCCGCGAACACCTGCGCGTCGTCGCCTTCGCAGGCATGGGCCAGGAAGTCGGGCGGCGACAGCTTCCAGAGCATCTGCGACAGCGCCTGCGTCACCGCCTGCGGCCCGGTCACGACCACGCGCGCATCGTTGCGCAAGGCCTTGCGCACGAAGCGGCAGACATAGGCCAGCCTGTCGGGCGCGTTGAAATGAAAGGCGACTTCGGTCATGGTCACAGCGCTGGCGCCACTCAAAGCAGCGTATCGGTCGCGGCGTCGGGCGCGCCGGCCGCGGGCGTGATCGTCTTGGCGACGGCAGCCGTCGTGTCGGCCGCTGCCGGGAGCTTGGCCGCCTTGACAGGCTTGACAGGCTTGGCGGCCTTCACCGTCTTGCCGGCCTTGTCACCCTTCACTGCCTTGGCCGCCACAGGAGCGGACTTGGCAGCTTCAAGCAGGTAGTGCACCAGCAGGCCCACGGGACGGCCCGTGGAGCCCTTGGCCGCGCCGCCCTTCCAGGCGGTGCCCGCGATGTCCAGATGCGCCCAGGCCATGTCGCCCACGAAGCGCTGCAGGAACTTCGCGGCCGTCACCGCGCCACCCGCACGGCCCGCGACGTTGCCCATGTCGGCGAAATTGCTCTTGAGGCCTTCGGCGTAGTCGTCGTCCAGCGGCATGCGCCAGCACAGGTCCTGCGCCTCCTCGCCCGCGTTCTGCAGCGCCAGGGCCAGCTCCTCGTTGTTCGAGAACAGGCCGCTGCGCAGCCCGCCCAGCGCGACCACGCAGGCGCCGGTGAGCGTCGCGATGTCGACCACGGCGCGCGGCTTGAAGCGCGCAACATAGGTCAGCGCGTCGCACAGCACCAGACGGCCTTCGGCGTCGGTGTTGAGGATTTCAATGGTCTGGCCGCTCATGCTCGTGACCACGTCGCCGGGCTTCACGGCGCGTCCGTCTGGCATGTTTTCGCAGGCCGGGATCAGGCCGACGACATTGATTGCCGGGCGCAGTTCGGCCAGGGCACGGAACACGCCCAGCACGCTGGCCGCGCCGCCCATGTCGAACTTCATCTCGTCCATTTCGGCCGACGGCTTGAGCGAAATGCCGCCGGTGTCGAACGTGATGCCCTTGCCAACCAGGGCCACGGGCGCGTCGCCCTTGGCGCCGCCCTGGTAATGCAGCTCGATCAGGCGCAGTGGCTCGGCCGAGCCCTGGGCCACGGCGAGAAACGCGCCCATGCCGAGCTTGGCGACTTCGGCCGGACCGTGGATCTTGCACTCGATGCCGGGCAGCTTGGCCAGCGCCTTGGCGGCGTCGGCGAGCAGCGTGGGCGTCGCATGGTTGGCGGGGCGATTGGCCCATTCGCGCGTCGTGCCCTGGCCCAGCGCCAGAGCCACGCCGCGGTCGAACGCCGCCTGCGACGCGGCCTTGGAAGGCACGCCCAGCACCACCTTCTCGAGGCTGCAGGGCTTGGCCGAAGGCTTGGTCGTGGCAAAGACATAGGTCGCGTCGGCAATCGCCTGCACCGCAGCAGTCAGCGCCGGCGCAGGGACATCGAAACTGAAGCACACTACAGCGCGCTTGAGCGCGGGCGCGCTCAACGCCGGGCCGACAGCGGCCAGGGCCTTGCGAACGGCCTTGGCCGAGCCATCGCCCGCACCCACGAGCAGCACCCGGCGCGCAGCGATGGCGGGCAGATGATAGAGCGACAATGACTTGCCGGCTTCGGTCTGCAGGTCGCCATGCTTGAGGGCCAGGGCCACAAGCGAGGACAGGGGATCGGACGCGGCGGGCGTGGGCTCGGCAACGAGCAGCACCAGCAGGTCGGATTTTTCGTTGGCGGCAGCCGCGATGGTCAGTGCCTTGAGATCAAAGTTCATAATCGGCGTTTTCCTTTTAGCCAATGTTATTCGATTCATCCATACGCAAAGAGCTGGCCCGCAGCTTTGGCGCCACCTTGGTGGTGTTGGTCACGGTCGTCATGACCATGATGCTGATTCGCACGTTGGGCCAGGCATCCCGCGGCAATGTCAATCCTTCCGACGTGATCATGGTCATGGGCTTCACGGTATTGGGCCAGTTGCCCACTATTTTGGGTCTGAGCCTGTTCGTGTCCGTCGTAGGGTCTCTGTCGCGCATGTACCGGGACAGCGAGATGGTCATCTGGTTTGCCAGCGGGCGCGGACTGGTGTCGTTCCTGCCACCGCTGCTGCGCTTTGCCTGGCCGGTCGTGGCGGTGATCGCGGTGCTCGCAACGCTGGTCTGGCCCTGGTCCAACCAGCAGGTGCAGCAGCTCAAGTCGCAGTACTCGCAGCGCAGCGACATCGACCGCATCGCGCCCGGCGAGTTCCAGGAATCGTCGGACGGCTCGCGCGTGTTCTTCATCGACAAGGACACGCCGGGCGCCGATGCCGCGAGCAATGTGTTCATCGTCACCAACGAGCCGCATGCGGAGTCGGTGACGTCGGCACGCAGCGCGCGCCTGATTGTCGAGAACGGCCAGCGCACGGTCATCCTGAGCGACGGCCAGCGCGTCGAGACCCAGACCGACACTCCGGGCGTGAAGATCAGCGAGTTCAAGGAATACGGCCTGCAGCTGGGCGACGGCGCATCGATCGCCGAAGAGGATGCATCGGCGCGCAGCCAATACACCCATGCGCTGTGGAGCAGTGCGCTGCCGGCCTACCAGGCCGAAATGGGCTGGCGCCTGGGCCTGCCGCTGGCGGCGCTGAACTTCCTCGTGCTGGGCCTGGCCGTGGCCAGCGTGAACCCGCGCGCGGGCAGCAGCTCGAGCCTGATGATTGCGCTGTTCGCATTCATCGTCTACTACAACCTCATGACGCTGGGACAAAGCTGGGTCGGCGCGGGCCGCATCGGGCCCTTCAGCTTTCTGGCGCTGCTGCATGGCGGCACGCTGCTGTGCGCCCTGGGCGTGCTGCTTGCGCGCCACCACCGCTGGTCGATACGTTCGCTCTGGTCCAACCGACGCAAGGAAGCCGTGCAATGAAAGTCCTGCGCCGACTGATCTACCGCGACGCGCTGTCCGCCGTCGCCTTCGTGACCCTGGCCTTTCTGGGGCTGTTTTTCTTCTTCGATCTGATCGATGAGCTGCGCTGGGTAGGCCGCACCGGCGGCGACCTGTACAAACCTTCGCACGCGCTGGTGTTCGTGCTGCTGAGCCTGCCCAGCCATCTGTACGAGCTGCTGCCCATCACCGTGCTCATAGGCACGATCTTCGTGATGGCGCGGCTGGCGCAAAGCTCCGAGTTCACCATCATGCGCACCAGCGGCATGGGCCCGTGGATGGCCTTGCGCACGCTGCTGGTGCTGGGCCTGGGTTTCGTGGTGCTGACGTTTGCCGTGGGCGACTACATCGCGCCCGCGGCCGAACGCCTGGCGCAGACCGTGAAGGCCGCGCAACTGGGCAAGGTGTCGAGCGGCGCCACCGGCGCCTGGCTCAAGGAACGCCAGGGCGATCATTCGTTCGCGGTCAACGTCAATGCGCTGAGCAATGACGGCGACCTGCTGGGCGTGCGCATCTTCGAGTTCGATGCCCAGGGCCACATGGCCTCGCAAACCCGCGCCGAGAGCGCCGTGGTGAGCACCAACGACGACACCTGGGAGCTGCGCAACGTGACGCGCAGCACCTATGTCGTCGAGGCCGGCCAGGCGCGGCTCGATCGCGTGCGCGAGGCCGCGCTGCGCTGGCCCACGCGCATCAGCGCGGAGATGGTCGCCGCTTCGCTGCTCAAGCCCGACCGCATGGCGACGCTCGACCTGTTCCAGTACATCCGCCACCTCGAATCCAACGGCCAGTCCGCGCAGCGCTATGAAATCGAATTCTGGCGCAAGGTGTTCTATCCCTTGAGCTGCCTGGTGATGGTCGTGCTGGCCCTGCCTTTTGCCTACCTGCATTTCCGCTCGGGCGGCATCGCGGGCTATGTGTTCGGCGGCGTCATGGCCGGCATCAGCTTCTTCCTGCTGAACAACGTGTTCGGCTACGCGGGCAATCTGCAGAACTGGTCGCCCTGGCTCACTGCCGCGGCGCCGGGCTTCATTTACAGCCTGCTTTCACTCGGCGCCTTCAGCTGGCTGGTGCTCAGGCGATGAACATGACTACTGAAAATCCTTCGACATTCGGCGTGATCCTGCTGGGCCATGGCTCGCGCGATCCGCTGTGGCGCGCGCCCATCGAGGCCGTGCAGCAGCGCGTGCAGCGCGCCCAGCCGCAGTCGCCCTGCTGCTGCGCCTATCTGGAACTCACCGAGCCCAGCCTGGCCCAGGCCGCCGACCAGCTGATTGCCCAGGGCGTGCGCCAGCTGCGCATCACGCCCATGTTCCTGGGCACGGGCAAGCATGCGCGCGAAGACATTCCGCGGCTGGTCGCCGAGCTGCAGGCGCGCCACCCCGACGTGCAGGTTGAAGTGCAGGCATCCGTGGGCGAGGACGCGCGCGTCACGGCCTTGCTCGCGCAGATAGCGACCGAATAACGCGTTGCGGGCCGCAAATTAGCGGCTCTTGTTAGACAAATGCGTCATAATGATGGAAGCTCTTAGCAGAAATCAGTATGAACCTGCATCAATTCCGCTTCGTCCAAGAAGCCGCGCGCCGCAACCTCAATCTCACCGAGGCGGCGAAAGCCCTGCACACCTCGCAGCCCGGGGTCTCCAAAGCCATCATCGAGCTGGAGGAAGAGCTGGGCGTGGACATTTTCGCGCGCCACGGCAAACGCCTCAAGCGCATCACCGAGCCCGGCCAGCATGTGCTGCAAAGCATTGAGCTGATCATGCGCGAAGTGGGCAACCTCAAGCGCATAGGCGAACAGTTCAGCGCCCAGGACAGCGGCACGCTGAGCATCGCCACCACCCACACGCAGGCGCGCTATGTGCTGCCGCCTTCGGTCGCCAAGCTGCGCGAGATCTATCCCAAGGTGCACATCAGCCTGCACCAGGCCACGCCCGCGGAAGTCGCGCGCATGGTGATCGACGAGGTCGCCGAGATCGGCATGGCCACCGAGTCGCTGGCCGACTACCCCGAACTCGTGACCCTGCCCTGCTATGAATGGCAGCATGTGCTGGTCGTGCCGCCCAGCCACCCGCTGGCGCAAAAAGAGCGCATCTCGCTGGACGACATTGCCCACGAATCGCTGATCACCTACCACCCCTCGTTCACGGGCCGCAACAAGATCGACCAGGCATTCACCGCACGCCGCCTGCAGCCGCGCGTGGTGCTCGAAGCCATCGATTCGGACGTGATCAAGACCTATGTGCGCCTGGGCCTGGGCATTGGCATCGTCGCCGAAATGGCGATGCGCGACGACCCGGCCGGCGACCTGGTGGTGCGCCCCATGGGCCATCTGTTCGGCCAGAACGTGGCGCGCGTCGCGTTCAAGCGCGGCGCCTACATGCGCAACTTCGTCTACAAGTTCGCCGAGCTGCTCAGCGACCGTTTGAGCCGTGACCTGGTGGTGCGCGCCATGAACGGCCATGTGGCCGATTACGAACTCTGATTCTTCCGACTGACCTGCGCACCGGCCCGCGGTGCCTTATTGTTTTTCCTGCTGCACCATGACCTCTACCCCTGCTGCATCCGCACCCCGCACGCCTCTTTTCGCCAGCAAGCTGCCCGCCGTCGGCACCACGATCTTCAGCGTGATGTCGGCCCTGGCCACCGAGCACCAGGCCGTGAACCTGGGTCAGGGCTTTCCCGACTTTGCCTGCGACCCGGCGCTGATCGAGGCCGTGCACCAGGCCATGCTGGCCGGCCACAACCAGTACCCGCCCATGCCCGGCGTGCCCGCGCTGCGCCAGGCGGTATCCACCAAGATCGCGGCGCTGCACGGCCGCACTTACCACCCCGACAGCGAGATCACCATCACCGCGGGCGCGACCCAGGGCATTCTCACGGCCATCCTGGCCTGCGTGCACCCGGGCGATGAAGTCATCGTTCTCGACCCCTGCTACGACAGCTACATTCCCAACATTCTGCTGGCCGGCGGCGTGCCGGTGCGCGTGCCGCTGACGCCGGGCAGCTTCCGCCCCGACTTCGCCAGGATTTCGGCGGCGATCACGCCGCGCACGCGCTTGCTGATCATCAACACGCCGCACAACCCCAGCGCCACCATCTGGAGCGCCGAGGAAATGCGCACGCTGGAAGAACTGCTCGCGCCCACCGACGTGCTCTTGATCAGCGACGAAGTCTACGAGCACATGGTGTTTGACGGCGCCGTGCACCAGAGCGCGGCGCGCTTTCCCGGCCTGGCGGCGCGCGCCTTCATCAATTCGAGCTTCGGCAAGACTTTCCACGTCACCGGCTGGAAGGTCGGCAGCGTGGCCGCGCCCGCGGCGCTGACAGCCGAGTTCCGCAAGGTCCACCAGTTCAACGTGTTCACCGTGAACACGCCCATGCAGCACGGCCTGGCAAGCTACCTGGCCGAGCCCGCGCGCTACCAGGGCCTGCCGGCGTTCTACCAGGCCAAGCGCGACCTGTTTCGCGCGGGCCTGGCGGATTCTCGCCTCAAGCTGCTGCCCAGCACCGGCAGCTTCTTCCAGTGCGTGGACATCTCGGCCGTCAGCGATCTGAGCGAAGCCGATTTCTGCCAATGGCTGGTGCGCGAGATCGGCGTGGCGGCGATTCCGCTGTCGGCGTTCTACGGCGACGGCTTCGACCAGCGCGTGGTGCGCTTTTGCTTTGCCAAGGAAGACGCGACGCTGCACGCGGCGCTGGCGCGCCTGCGCAAGCTCTGAGCCGCAGCCGTCAATCGAACTGCTCGCCCGGGGTCAGCGGCGCATGGCGGTAAGTCGCCGGCGTGCGCGATAGCTTGATCGGCGAGCCCACGCCCTGGTAGCCGGGCAGCTGCACGCGCAGCTGGCGGTGCAGCGTGTGCGGGTGCGCGAGCGCCGCATCCACAGCCTGCACGGGCGCGGCCGGCACGCCGATCGCCATCAGCGCCGTGGCCAGCGCATTGCCTTCGAAGCCCGCCAGCGCCTGTTCCAGCAGGGGCTTGAGCGCCTCGCGGTGCACCGAACGCTGGCCGGCGGTCGCAAAGCGGCTGTCCTGCACCAGCTGTGCGCAGCCGATGTGCTCGCACAGCAGCTTGAACTGGCGGTCATTGCCCACGGCAAAGAACAGCGGAATGGAGCCGGTCTGCAGCACGTCGTAGGGCGCGATGTTGGGGTGGGCATTGCCCGAGCGCTGCGGCGTCTTGCCGTCCATGAACCAGTTGGCAGCATGCGGGTGCAGCAGCGAGATGCCGCTGTCGTAGAGCGCGGCGTCGACCAGCTGGCCCAGGCCGCTGCGCTGGCGCTCGTGCAGGGCCAGCATCACGCCTATCACCGCGTTCATTCCCGTCACCATGTCGACCACGGGCAGTCCCACGCGCAAGGGCCCGCCGTCGCGCTCGCCGTTGACGCTCATCAACCCGGTCATTGCCTGGATGGCGGCGTCGTAACCCGGCCAGGCGCCCAGCGGGCCGTCGGCGCCAAAGCCGCTGACGCGGCACCAGACCAGGCGCTCGAAGCGCTGCTGCATCTGCGCAAAGCCAATGCCCCATTTTTCCATCGTGCCGATCTTGAAGTTCTCGATCAGCACGTCGGCCTGGGCCATCAGCGCCAGCAGCTTTTCCTGGCCCTGGGGCGCGCTCAGGTCCAGGAACTGGATGCGCTTGTTGCGGTTGAGCCCGTGGTAGTAGGAAGCCACGCCGTCCTTGAACGGCGGCCCCCAGGCGCGCGTGTCGTCGCCGCCGGGCGGCTCGATCTTGAGCACGTCCGCGCCGTGGTCGCCGAGAATCTGCCCGCACAGCGGGCCGCCCAGAACGCGCGACAGGTCGAGCACGCGCATGCCCTGGAGCGCGCCGCGCGCAGGCGTTGTGGTTTGCATGGTGTATTCCCTCAATCGAGCTTCGCGCCCGAAGCATCGACCACGGTCTTCCACTTGGCGGTTTCGGCCTTGATGAAGCGCGTCAGGCCTTCGGGCGTATGGTCCGTGGCCGACTCCAGGCCCTGGGCGGCAAAGCTGGCGCGCACCTTGTCCTTTTTCAGCGCCTGGATGAAGGCGCTGTTGAGCTTGGCCACGCGCTCGGGCGGCGTGCCCGCGGGCGCGACCACGCCAAAGAACACGCTGACGTCGTAGCCCGGCAGGCCTTGCTCGGCAATGGAGGCGATCTCGGGCATGGCCTGGGAACGCTTTTCGGTCGCCACGCCAATGGCCTTGAGCCTTCCGGCCTTGATGTAGGGCATGGCCGTGAGGATGTCGGTGAAGCTCATCTGCACCTGGCCCGCGAGCAGGTCGTTGAGCGCCGGGCCCGTGCCCTTGTACGGCACATGCTGCAGCGTGGTGCCGGCCATCTTGTTGAACAGCACGCCCGCAAGATGCGACGAGGCGCCGTTGCCCGACGAGGCGTAGTTCAGGCTCTGGGGCTTGGCCTTGTCGAGCGCAATCAGCTCCTTGAGGTTGGCGGCCTTGACGTTGGCATTGACCACCAGGATGTTGGGCAGGTAGCCCACATGGATGATGGGCGCGAAGCTGGTCACGGGATCGTAGGAGATCTTGCTGTACAGGCTCTTGTTGATGGCCAGAGGCCCCGAGGTGCCGAACATGATGGTGTAGCCATCGGCTTTGGCGCGCGCCACGCCATCGGCGCCGATGTTGCCGCCCGCGCCAGCCTTGTTTTCCACGATCACGCTCTGGCCGATTTCATCGGTCAGCGCCGCGGCCAGCGTGCGCGCCATCGCATCCGTGGGGCCGCCGGGCGGGAACGGCACGACAAAAGTGATGGGCTTGGAAGGAAATGCCTCGCCCTGGGCCAGGGCCGCGGTGGCGGCGCTGCAGGCCAAGGCACATGCGAGCAGGAATCTAGGGCTTGTCATTGTCTGTCTCCATTTTTGTAGTGTTGTCGTCATTGCGCGCCTGCCGCCAGCCTCAGGCCGTTTGCAGCCATGCAGCGGGAATGTCCGCCTCCTGCAGCGGATCGCGCGGCAGCACGCGGTGCACCAGCACCAGCTGGGCCCAGCGCAGGCGCTGCGCGCTGCCGGTCTGGCTGGCTTCCCAGGCCATGGCGATGGCCGTGAAGCTGTTGTAGAGCGCCGAAGCCGCGCTGCGCGCCAGGCGCTCGCCGTCGGCATTCGCGGCCACGGCAGCGGCGGCAAATTCGCCCGCGCGCTGCATGGCGGCGTGCAGCGCCTGCTTGAACGCCGGCGCCGCCTGGGTCTGCGCCAGCAGCGCGGCCGCATGGGCCTGGAGCGCGGCCAGCGAGTCCTCGCGGCGTATGGCGCGCAGCACGTCCAGCGCCACGATGTTGCTCGTGCCTTCCCAGATCGAGCCCAGATGGGCATCGCGCACCAGGCGCGGGTCGCTCCACTCCTCGATATAGCCGCAGCCGCCGCGCACTTCCATGGCGTCGCCCGTGACCTTGCGCGCATCGCGGCAGGCGCGGAACTTGATCAGCGGCGTGAGAATGCGCAGCAGCGCATAGCCGCCCGGCTCGCCGGCATCGGACCGCTGCAGCGCCTGGGAAGTCTGCAGCACCATGGTGCGCGCCTGTTCGCTGCGCATGCGCAGCTTGTCGAGCTGGCGGCGCATCAGCGGCATATCCTGCAAGGCCTTGCCAAACGCCTGGCGGTGCTGGGCGATGTATTCGGCCTCGGCGACGGCGCGGCGCATCATGCCCGCGGCGCGCACGCCGTTGGACAGGCGCGAGTTGTTCACCATGTCGGCCATCTGCGCGAAGCCCCGGCCCTGCTCGCCCACGAGATAGGCGACAGCGCCATCCAGCTGGATCTCGCCGCTGGCCATGGAGCGTGTGCCCAGCTTGTCCTTCAGGCGGATGATGCGGTAGTGGTTGCTGCTGCCGTCGTCCAGCCTGCGCGGCAGCAGGAACAGCGACACGCCTTTCATTCCCGGCGGGTCGCCTTCGACGCGCGCCAGCACCATGGCAAAAGCCGCGTCCGGGTTGGAGCAGAACCATTTGTCGCCGGTCAGGCGCCACGCGCCGTCGGCATGGGGCGCGGCCAGCGTCTGGGTGTTGGCGATGTCGGAGCCGGCCGCCTGTTCGGTCATGAACATCGCGCCCTGCGCCTGGTCGGCGAAGTCTGTGGCCGTGAGCTGCGCCCAGTACTTGTCGACCAGCGCCGGCGCGCCGAACTTGCGCAGCGTGCGTGTGAGCGAATCGGTCATAGACAGCGGGCAGCACAGGCCGAACTCGGCCTGCACGAACAGATAGGTCAGCGCGTACTTGGCCAGCGGCGGCAGCTTTGCGGCCCAGCCCAGCACGCCTTCGCGGTGCGACATGATGGCCAGGCTGAAGTCGCCATAGGCCACGCGCTCCATTTCCACATAGGCCGGGTGCTTGTCAATGCGCTGCGCGTCCTGGCCGGTGCGCGTGCGCTGCGCCAGCGTGGGCGGGTTCTTGTCGGCGATCAGCGCCAGCTCGTCGAGCCGTCCGCCCGCGAGCTCGCCCATGCGCGTGAGATAGGGCTGCAGGTGGGCGTTGACGTCCTGCGGCAGATACAGCTGCAGCAGGGGCGCGAACTGCGTGTCCGTCGTGTACAGGTTGCTGCCGTGGCGGTCGGGCACCGGGTGGACGGTGCGTGTTTCCAGGGATTGTTGCGCTGGGCTCATGTTCATTTTGTCTCCTGCGGCCACCGGGCTCGCATGGACAAATTCTGGGAACGCAGCCTATTCGCGTCAAATATTATTAATAAATTGATCTATATACTGAAGATATCAATCCATCGCCCACAGCGCCTGCCGGGCCGATCACGGCACAAGCTCCCAAGCCCCCAATGATCCACCTAGAAACCCGCCAGTTGCAGTACTTCGTGGTGCTCGCCGAGGAGCTGCATTTCAGCCGCGCGGCGCAGCGGCTGTGCATCTCGCAGCCGCCGCTGAGCATTGCCATCAAGCAGCTCGAAAGCACGCTGGACGCCCAGCTGTTCGAGCGCAACAGCCGCGGCGTGCGCCTGACCCACGCGGGCCGACACCTGCTGGTGCAGGCGCGTGACATTCTGGAGAGAACGCGCCGCGCGGCCGTCGATACGCGCGCGGTGGCGCTGGGCATGGCCGGCAGCCTGCGCCTGGGCTTCGTAGGCTCGAGCATGTACCGCGGCCTGCCCGAAGCGCTGGAACGCATGCGCGCCCAATACCCCCACGTGCGCGTGGACCTGCATGAACTCAACAGCATCGACCAGGTCGGGGCGCTGCAGGCCGGCAAGATCGATCTGGGACTGATGCATACCATGGCGCCACCGCCGGGCATGAGCGCGCAGACCATCGCCTCCGAGCCCTTCATCGCCTGCATTCCCGCGGGCCACCCGCTGGCGGGTCAGGCGAAGATCTCCATCGCCCAGTTGGCCAACGAACGCCTGATCCTGTTTTCCGAAGCCGTGTCGCCCGACTACTTTCGCGTGATACGCAGCATGTGCCAGAAAGCCGGGTTCGACCCCGAGCTGCGGCATGAGGTGCGCCACTGGCTGTCCGTGCTGTCGCTGGTGAGCACCGGCCAAGGCGTGTCTCTGGTGCCGGCCTGCCTGCAGCGCGCGGGCATGCAGGGCCTGGCGTTCAAGCCGATCGCGCGCAAAACGCCGCTGTCGGTGCTGCAGGCCATGTGGCGCCCCTCGCCCGCGCATCCTCTGGTGCCGATACTGCTGGCGCACCTGCATTCGGTCGTGAAAGAGCACCTGCAAATGGCCTGCGCAGCCGAACGCTGAACGGGCGCAGCGCTCACCGGATTCAGCGGAAAATGCCTAAGTCAATGTGGCTCGAATGGGTTTTGCATCGGTAATGATTCTCATTTAATATCATTTCCAATGAATGAAGGACTTCTGCGCGCAAGCCTTTCGCCGGCCTGCCCTGTCCTGCGCGCGCCGCGCATTTTTTCCCACTCCCCAGACGGACTCCCATGCCCTTTACCTTGCCCCAGCTTGCCTACGCCTATGACGCCCTCGAGCCGAACATCGATGCGCAGACGATGGAGATCCACTACACCAAGCACCATCAGACCTATGTGAACAATCTCAATGCGGCGCTTGAAGGCAGCGCGTATGCGGAACTTTCCATCGAGGCCTTGATTGCCCAGGTCGAGTCCCTGCCCGAAGCGCTGCGCCCCGCGGTGCGCAACAACGGCGGCGGCCACGCCAACCACAGCCTGTTCTGGCAAGTCATGTCGCCCCAGGGCGGAGGTCAGCCTGCGGGCGATCTGGCGCGCGCAATCGAGTCCGACCTCGGCGGCCTCGAAGCCTTCAAGGCCGCGTTCACCAAGGCCGCGCTGAGCCGCTTCGGCAGCGGCTGGGCCTGGCTCACGGTCGACAGCGCCGGCAAGCTTGCGGTCGAAAGCAGCGCCAACCAGGACAACCCGGCCATGGTCGGCATCGGTTCCGGAAATACCGCCATCCTCGGGCTCGATGTGTGGGAACATGCGTACTACCTCAAGTACCAGAACCGTCGCCCCGAGTACATCGCGGCGTTCTACAACGTCATCGACTGGGCCGAAGTCGCTCGCCGCCACGCCCAGGCGCTGCAAGGCTGATCGGACCCACGCATGAATGACTCCAGCGCCTGCGCTGCGCGCGCCACACAACGCATGCGGCTCAGAACCCGGATCGGGCTGGCGATTTCCATTCTTGGCGTATGGGCGCTGTGCGCCCTGGTCTGGAACGGCCTGCAGAACAATCCGGCGGCGCGCGGCGCGCTGCTTGCCGGCGGCGTCGCAGCGCTGGCCACGGCGCTGGGCACCTTGCCCGTGCTGCTGGCCCAGCGCCCGTCCGAACGCCTGCAGGACACGCTGTTCGGTTTCGGTGCCGGCGTGATGCTCGCGGCATGCGCGTTCTCGCTGGTCATTCCAGGCCTGGACGCGGTGCGCCAGGCCGGCGGCAGCGCCTGGGCCGCGAGCGGCTCGGTCGGCACGGCCATTTTGCTCGGCGGCCTGGTGCTGCTGGCGCTGGACAAGCTGCTGCCGCACGAACATTTCATCAAGGGACGCGAAGGCGCCAGCGCCCAGCAGCTGCGCCGCACCTGGCTGTTCGTCATCGCAATTGCCTTGCACAACATTCCCGAAGGCCTGGCCATAGGCGTGGGCTACGCGGGCAACGAAGGCCTGCGCGCCAACGCGCTGGCGATAGGCATTGCGATCCAGGACGTGCCCGAAGGCTTTGTCGTTGCCGCGGCACTGCTTGCCGCGGGCTACGGTCGCATTCTGGCCGTCGCCATAGGCATGGCTTCGGGCCTGGTGGAGCCCATGGGCGCCGTGGTCGGCGCTTCCATCGTCGGACACTCCGCGATGCTGTTGCCTTGGGGCCTGGGTTTTGCGGCGGGAGCGATGCTGTTTGTCATCAGCCACGAAATCATTCCCGAATCCCACCGCAAGGGCCACGAAGTGTTTGCCACCGCCGGGCTGATGCTGGGCTTCGTGATGATGATGGTGCTCGATACCGCACTCGCCTGAGCACGGCCGCGCGCAGCGCGGTCGGGCATACAAGGCGCATCAAGGCAGCAATGAATGGCGCGTAATCACGATTATTCGCAATTCTGTGTAGGAGACTTCCCACAAGCTTATCAGTAGTTAATAACTATTGCATTTTGATAACTCAAATACATTGGCTATGCCAATCATGGCTTGTTTATCAAGAGGCTTAAATTGCTCCATTTCCCCAAAAGAAAGTTCGTGAAGTCTGCATTCGCCGCGGTGCTCGCAATGACACTGGCTGCGTGCGGCGGTGAAGGTTCCAGCGAGGTGGGTGTCCGAAACGATGCAGCCGGAAACGACGCCGCCGGCCCCGCGGAACTGTCCACCCTCAGTGGTGTCGCCGCCCTGGGCGCGCCCATAGCGCAAGCCCAGGTCGATTGCAGATGCGCATCCGGCGCAAGTGCCTCTACCGTTACGGGGACTGACGGTGGCTTCAGGCTCCGGTTGATGGACAGCGACTATCCCTGCGCGCTGGCCATCACCGGTGGAGTGGCCAACGGCCAGCCCCTGGCACAGCCGCTGCACTCGGTGGCCAGCGCGGCGGGCACGGCGAACATCACGCCCTTGACAGACCTGATGGTCGCCAGCATGAGCGGTCAGCGCCCGGCACTATGGCTTGCCGGCGCAACGCAGGGCGAGTTGGCCGCAACCATCACCGACGCCAAGCTGGCCCGGGCGCTCGATGGGCTCCACGCCACGCTGGCATCGCTGCCCGCGCAAGCCGCGCTGCCAGCCGGCTTCCATCCAATGACCTCACGCTTCAACGCGCAAGCCGGCGATGCAGCGGACGACCTGCTGGAAAGCTACAGCCACGCATTGAAGACCGCAGGCCTGACCCATGTCAGCGCCACGGCGCGCGTGGCTGCGGGAGAAACACTGGCCGCGGGTTCCTATGCCGCAACGGTGATCACCACGCCCGGCTTGCGCACTTTCCGCATGAGCATCTTCAAGGATGAGGATGGCCGGGATGTGCTGCATGTTCCCGACCCGCTGCGGGGAACGAAAACTGCATTCCTCAAGAAGCGAGAGGACGACGCCATCACCGGACTCGAGAGCAACGCGCATTTCGACGCTATTCGACCCTTCTTCGGCAATCTTTTCGGCATTCTGGGTTCGCCCAACAGCCCGCAGCCGGAACCACTTGATGATATGGGCGCGTGGCATTGGAATCTTGGCGGCTCAGTCACCTATGCCTACATTTCGGACGAGATGGTAGAAGTCGACCCCAAGGAATTGCTGGGAAGAACATTCAAGCAGTACTCAGATGCCAGCAATTGGCGCTACTTCACGACCATCCGCCTCGATCAACAAGGCAACGCCACGATCACAGATCCCAGGGAAGAGGAAGATCCCTATGTCGTCACCGACTACCTGGCGCCGTTCCAGAAAGGCGGCTGGGAAGAAGCTGACGATGGCGAAGTCTTCACCGCCCATGCAAAGGCCTTCAGGTTCACAACGCTTCGAGGGGAGGTCAAATACGCCATCGTCACCACGATAGGCCTCAAGAACCCGAAGAGCACCGCATTCGACACCAAAAACGAAGAAATATGGATGGCCGTATCCCAATAGCCACGCGCGGCATGGACGAGGCCGGCGTCCATGCCAGGCTCGGGGCCCTGTCAGCTTGCGTGCTATTGTGGCCAGGCTTAGAGCCGCTAACACGACCCAGCAAATCGAAGATTTGCGGTTGCTGCTAGGCGCGGTGCCGCAGGCAGTGCAAGTAGCACGACAAGGCGACGCAACGACGCAGCAAGGGTTGTGTTAGCGGCTCTTAGTGCCTGGTCGGACCCATGGGCGCCATGGTCGGCGCTTGCATCGTCCAACACTCCGCGAGATGGTGCTCGATACCGCACTCGCCTGAGCACGGCCGCGCGCAGCGCGGTCGGGCATCCAAGGCGCATCAGCCGCTTTCGGCGCCGGCGAGCTGGAAGCAAAACACCGCGCCCCTGTCAGGCAGCTCCAGCAGCCGGATATCGCTGCCATGCAATTGCAGGATGCGCTTGACGATGACCAGCCCCAGCCCGCCGCTGCCCGAGCTGCCGGAACGCGAACCGAAGACCGGGCGCATGAACAGCGAGTTGCGCAGCTGCGCCGGTATGCCCGCCCCCGTATCGCTGACCCGCACCGCCACGCCCGTTTCGTGGGCGCGCAGCTGCACTTCGATTTCGCCGCCCATGGGCGTATGGCGGATGGCGTTGTCCAGCAGGTTGGTCAGCACGCGCTCTATCATTCCCAGGTCGGCGCACACCGCAGGCAGGCAGGACGCGATATCGGGCCGCAGTCGCTGCTGGCGCGCTTCGGCGGCCAGCTCGAATTTCTGGAACACGTCCTGCACCAGATCGGCGAGCGCGAAGTTTTCCTTGTCGGGCTTGACCACGCCGTATTCCAGCCGCGCCAGCTCGAACACTTCCTGCGCGAGCCTTCCGACCTTGCGGCTCTGGTCCAGCGCGATTTCCAGATAGCGCCGGCGCTCGCTTTCGTCCAGCGTCGCGGCCTTGAGCATCAGGGTTTCAAGATAGCCGTGCAGCGATGTCAGCGGCGTGCGCAGGTCGTGCGAGATGTTGGCGAACAGTTCGCGCCGCTGCTGGTCCTGCAGCGTCAGCTCGCGCCATTGCTCGGCGATGCGCTGCGTCATCTGCGTGAACGCCTGGCCAAGCTGCGCAATTTCGTCATGCCCGCGCGACAGCCGCGCCAGCCGCGGCGCCTCGGTTTGCAGCGCGTCCATGCCCTCGGTTTCGAAGCGCTTGACCGCCACCGTCAGCTCGCGCAGCGGCCGCGTGATCAGGCGGAACGCGGCCAGGCCCGCAAGCAGACCCAGCAAGGCCACGAGGCCCATCAACCACAGGGTGGTGCGCAGCACCGTTCCTGCCGCCGTGTGGGCGACCAGCGCGTCGTGGTCTTCGCCCTGCAGCACCACATAGACATAGCCCGCATCGCGGCCGTTCATGCGCAAAGGGGCGGCGCTGAACACCTTGCGCACATCGGGACTGCGCGGATCGTCGCCCACGATGGGCAAGGCCGCGCCCGCGAGCAACTGCTGCACCGGCTGCAGATCGACCCGGTCGCGCCTGAGATGGCCCGGCGGCGCGGCCTGGGCCTCGATGCGTCCGTCGAGCCCCAGAAGATAGACCTCCACGCTAGGGTTCACCGCCATGAGCTTGTCGAACAAGTCCTTCACCGCGCCCTGGTCCAGCCCGCCCGGTTTCATCAATTCGGCGTTCTGCGCGATGTGCGCGGCCAGGCCGCTGGACAGGCGCTGTATCACTTCCTGCTCATGCTTGCCGTTGGAGCGCAGCTGCAGCCAGACGGAGGCGCCGCAGCACACCAGCAGCAAGGCCGCGAACACCATCGACAGGCGCCGCGACAAGGTGGCCCAGGCCATCATGATGCGCCCTCACCGTGGGCCGCGGCCGACATCTTGTAGCCATGGCCCCACACGGTGAGAATGCGCCGCGGCTGCGCCGGATCGGCTTCGACCTTGATGCGCAGCCGGTTGATATGCGTGTTGACCGTGTGCTCGTAGCCGTCATGGTGATAGCCCCAGACCTGGTTGAGCAGGTCGAGCCGGGAAAACACCTTGCCCGGGCTGCGTGCAAAGAAGTACAGCAGATCGAATTCGCGCGGTGTCAGCTCGATGGGCCTGCCGTTGACGCGCACCTCGCGCGCCAGGGGCTCGATGTCGAGCTCACCTATGCTGAGGCTGCCCGAATCCATGCGCGCGTTGCGCGCCAGCGCGTCGGTGCGCCGCATCAGCGCCTTGACGCGCGCCACCAGTTCCAGCACCGAAAAAGGCTTGGCCAGATAGTCATCGGCGCCCAATTCCAGGCCCAGGATGCGGTGCACTTCACTGGAGCGCGCGCTGATGATGATGATCGGCGTATACCTTGCCATCGCGCGTGCGCGCCGGCAGATTTCCAGGCCGTCGATGCCCGGCAGCATCAGGTCCAGCACCAGCGCATCCCAGCTGCCGCGCTCGAGTTCGGCCAGGCCCGCATGGCCGTCGCCCGCATGCGTGACGGCATAGCCCTCATCGCGCAGATGCAAACGCAAAAGCTCCGCAATGTGCAGATCGTCCTCGACGATCAATACGCGTTTGGTGGGGTCCATAGGCTGGTATTTTCTCGCGTTATGCGCTGCCGAGTTATCACAATTAATTGAACTTTGCGTGATACATCGGCGATGGGCTGCGGCCAACAATTCACGCCATGAACCGCACTCTCATCGCCCCTTCTGCCGCGCCGGCCCGGCCCGCCGACAGCCGGCCCATCCACCCGCTGTGGCTGCGCCTCACGCATTGGCTCAATGCGCTGGCCGTGGTGATCCTGATGCTCAGCGGCTGGCGCATCTACGACGCCTCGCCGCTGTTTGCATTCACCTTCCCGCCGGCCATCACGCTGGGCGGCTGGCTGGGCGGCGCACTGCAGTGGCATTTCGCCGCGATGTGGCTGCTGTTCTTCAACGGCCTGCTCTACCTGGCGCTCAACCTTTTGAGCGGCCGGTTGGCGCGCAAGTTCTTTCCGCTCACGCCGCGGGGCTTGCTGCGCGACCTCAAGGGAGCGCTCCACGGCAAGCTCTCGCACGCCGACGTGCGCCAATACAACCAGGTGCAAAAGCTCGCCTATCTGTGCGTGCTGCTGGACCTCATCGTGATCGTGCTGTCGGGCCTGGTGCTGTGGAAGTCGGTGCAGTTTCCGCTGCTGCGCGAACTGCTGGGGGGCTACGAGCTCGCACGCCGCATCCACTTTTTCGCCATGGCAGGCATTGCCCTCTTTCTTGTCGTGCATCTGGTGATGGTGGCGCTGGTGCCGCGCACGCTGAGCGCGATGATTCACGGCCACGCGCCCAAGACACCATGAAAATCTTCCAAGCCCCGACGCTGGCGAACATCGATGGCGCGGCCGCAGTGCGCGAAGCGCAGCGGCTGATCGGCCGGCAAGTCGCGCTGCCCGCGCGCCGCGCCTTCCTGCAACGCTCGCTCACGCTGGGCGGACTGTCGCTGCTGACCGGTTGCAGCATCAGCGACGACGCCCATGTCGAAGCCGCGCTGGCCAGGATCTCGCGCTTCAACGACCGGGCCCAGGCGCTGCTCTTCGACCCCGCGCAGCTCGCGCCCACCTATACCGATGCGCAGATCACGCGCCCGTTTCCCTTCAACGCCTATTACGGTGAGGACGAAGTGCGCGTGGTGGAAGAGGCCGGCTACCGGCTCGAAGTGAGCGGCATGGTTGCGGTCCGCCACGCGTGGACGCTGGCCGAGCTGCGCGCCATGCCGCAGCATGACCAGATCACCCGCCATATCTGCGTCGAAGGCTGGAGCGCCATAGGCAAATGGGGCGGCGTGCGCTTTGCCGATTTTCTGCACCGTATCGGCGCCGATACCAGCGCACAGTACGTCGGCTTCAAGTGCGCCGACGACTACTTCACCAGCATAGACATGCCCACCGCCCTGCACCCGCAGACGCTGCTGGCGCTGACCTACGACGGCCTGCCGCTGCCGCCCAAGTACGGCTTCCCTATGAAGCTGCGCATGCCGACCAAGCTGGGCTACAAGAATCCGAAACACATCATGGCGATGTTCGTCACCAACACCTATTCCGGTGGCTACTGGGAAGACCAGGGCTACAACTGGTTCGGCGGCAGCTGAAGGAGCGGCATGCGCCTCTCGACTGCCAATGAAAGCGCAAGGCCATGTTCCGCGGAACAGGCCGTTCTTCTGACCACTGCACTCAAGGACTCCAAATGAACAAGCTCACCACTACCCTTCTTGCCACCTGCATCGCCGTTGCCGGGGCCTCGGCCTTTGCCGCGGACGACATGGCCAAGGACAGCAAAAGCGCGATGACCAAGGACTCCATGGCCAAGGATTCGATGTCCAAGGACGGCATGAAGAAGGATGCGATGAAAAAGGACTCCATGGCCAAGGACGGCATGAAAAAGGACGGCATGAAAAAGGACTCGATGGCCAAGGACGGCATGTCCAGGGACGCAATGTCCAAGTAAGCACCTGCGTCGAGACGCTCGATTCGCCTGCGCTTCGCAGCGGGCGGATAGGGCGCAAATGCCATGTCCGGGCATGGCGTCCTCATCCACACTGCGCCAGGAAAATTCCATGAAATCCATTACTTTGACCGCCAGCGCCCTGGCTGCAGCCGCCCTGCTTTGGCAGGCCCTGCCCTCCTTTGCCCAAACGCCGCGCCGGGTGGCCGCGCCCACAGTCGACATCACTCCGGCGAACAGCGCCGGTACGGAGACGGCGGTGTTCGCCGGCGGCTGTTTCTGGGGCGTTCAGGGCGTGTTCCAGCATGTCACGGGCGTGAGCAATGCGGCCTCGGGCTATGCCGGAGGCGACGCCAAAACAGCGCGCTACGACGCCATCGGCTCGGGCCGCACGGGCCATGCCGAGTCGGTGCGCATCACCTACGACCCGCAGCAGATCAGCTACGGCAAGCTGCTGCAAATCTACTTCTCGGTCGCGCATGATCCCACCGAGCTCAACCGCCAGGGGCCCGACAGCGGCCCCCAGTACCGCTCGACGGTATTCGCGCAGAACGGCGAGCAGGAACGCGTCGCCAAGGCATACATCGCGCAGCTCGATCAGGCCAAGGCATTCGGCAAGCCGATAGCGACCACCATCGAGGTCGGCAAGCCGTTTTATCTCGCCGAGGACTATCACCAGAACTACCTGACGCTGCATCCGGGCCAGCCGTACATCATGATCAACGACCTGCCCAAGATCGACGACCTGAAGAAACTGTTCCCCGAGAATTACACGGCCAAGCCCGCGCTTTTCCCCACGGGAAAAACCAGCTGAACCGCGCCCGCGCTCATGCCCGGGCCAGCCTGCGCGCGATGTCGGCCAGGCGCGGCTCCAGCCCCTGCGGCCAATCGGTGCCCGGCTGCTGCAGGTGGGCGACCGCGGCCGGGCCCAGCAAGGCTTCGCGCAGGAACTCGGCCTGCACGGCGCCGCTGTCGCCTTGACCCGCCAGCGCCTGGCCCCAGCGCAGGGTTTCATGCGCGCCCTTGTAGGGCCGGTTGAGGCTGATCTCTGCGGGCGCGGCGCCCAGCGCATCGGCCCATGCAAGCGCAAGCCGGCGCAGTGCGGGCGCGGCCAGGCTGACTTCGCTGCCCTCGCCGTTCTCGTCGCCACGGTTGCCCAGATTGACCCAGGCCGGCAGGCGATCGGCCACGGGCCGCTCGACGACGATGGCGCCGTCGGCGCGCATCTTGGTGTTCATGGTGTCGTGCAGGCTGATCACCAGCAGGCCGCGCGCCGGGCCGCTGGCGCGCACCTTGTCGATCACGCTTTCGGCGGCCGCGCCATAGGCCTGCGGCCCCAGTGCATGGCTGCGCGCCAGCGCCGCGGCCAGCGCCGCCCAGCCGGCCTCGTCGGCGGGCTCGAGCAGCACGTCCTCGCCCGAAAACGTGATCGGACGAATCGCATCGACGCCCGCGAACGAGATGCCCGACTCGCCCGCGCGCTGGCGCGCCAGCCGCGCCCAGAATTCGCGCAGGTCCTGCAGCGGCTGCGCGGGCGGCGCGCGGTTCGGGTCCATCACCAGGCGCGAATGCGGGTTCTCGACGAACACCACGCCAGGGTCAGCCGCCGCCCAGGCGCGGCCCAGCGCGCTGGTCAGTACATCGGAGTAATCGAGCTGCTTGCGCAGCGTCAGGCCCGGGGCGATGAAAGGCTTGAGTTCGGCGGGAAAGGCCGCGCTCGCATGCGGCCCCAGCACCACCGTCGTGACCGCAGCCGCAACCGCCTCGAAAGGCCGGCGGCCACGGTCCTGCCAGAACACCAGATCGTCGAACCCATGGGAGCGGCCAGCGGCCAGCCACAGCAGATCGGCGCTCATGCCGCACCTCCCACGACTCGCGAGATCAGCAGCCCCAGGCCCACGGCCACGACCGCATAGATCAGGGTAGGCAACAGAAATGAATGGTTGATCACCGCGCTGCCTATGCGCGTGCTGCCGGTGCGGTCCATCTCCACGGTGGCGATCTGCGAACCGTTGGTGGGCAGCAGGAACACCCCCACCACCGCCGGCCACATGGCGGCCAGCGTCGCGGGCTCGAGTCCCAGCGCTATGCCTATGGGAATGATGGAAAAGGTGGCGCTGGACTGGCTGGTGGTCATCGCGGCCACGGCAAACAAGGCCACGGCGATCATCACCGGCGCCTGCTGGGCCAGCGCGCCCAGGCCGTCGACGATCACGGTCTGGTGGGCTGCGATGAAGGTGTTGGCCATCCAGGCCACGCCGAACAGCGCCACCACGGCGACCATGCCCGAATCGAACAGCGAACTCTTCACGATCTCGCCGGCCTTGACCTTGGCGAACGCCACGATGGCCGCGGCCACGGTGAGCATGGTGATCTGGATCAGTTGGGACAGGTCCACACCCGCGAGCTGCCCATTGACCATCACCTGCGGCCGCAGTTGCGGAAAAATGCCCGCGGCGATGATGAACAGCACGCCGCACAGGAACAGCAGCGCCGATATCTTGCCTTCGCGCGTCGGCGGCTTGAGCTGGGCGTCGGCAGCGGGTGCCACCAGCTCGCCGCT
>NZ_JAVWWA010000061.1:0-29542 GCF_036666375.1 Comamonas sp.
GTCAAATTAAGCCTGGAGTCAGAAGCGAAGCGCTACCGAAAACGGGGGGCGTCGCTTCCGTGCGGCGTGTGCGCGTATTGAGAAGCGTCGTGCATCTGCACACGACAGTTTCCTGGAAGCGATCTTGCTCGGAAGTCTCTGACGCTTCAAGATGGAATACGGGCCGTGTACGTCCGGCAGCTTTTGCCGTTGCGATGTCATTGCTGATGCAATGCATCGAAGGTCGACTTGGTGTGCTGCTGGCGCAAGGCTTAACGTCGATTTCCCGCGCCGAAAATGGCTCAGCGGCCGCGCAGACCGCTGGCCTGCGCGCAAAAGATCGTCTGGCCCGCCGCGTCCGCAATCCGGCAATCCATGACGGCCAGGTTGCGGCCCGAGCGCAGCGCTGTCGCAGTGGCATCGATATGCGGTCCGATGCCGGGCTCGAGGAATTGTGCCGACAGGTCCAGCAGCTGCCAGTTTGCCGGCATGGCCGCGGCACAGGTCGCTGCCGCCACGCCAAGCAGCACGCCTCCCTGGACATGGCCCGAGCGATTGCCGATATGGATGCCCGATTCCACGCGGCACCGGGCCTGTCCCGGCGTGCTGGCCGGCTCGGGCAGGATGCCCCAGAACTGCTCGATGAAGCTGCCCCGGCCCGGCTGCTGACCGGCCTGCAGCGCGCGTTCCCAGACCGCTTGCTCCGTGTCATCCAATTCATGGGCCGACAGCACAGGCGCGGCCGCCAGCGTGCTGCTGCGCGGCATGGGGTGGTCCGCACTGCCCAGGCGGTTTTCCAGCACCGCAAACGAGGCCGCGCCGCTGCAGCACACGCTTGCATCCTCGGCATGGATATCCACGCTGGCGACCGCGGTCGGCATCGTGCCGCTGGCCGGAATCTGCTGCAGCCGCGCGACGGCCCTCAGGACGCCGTGCGTGGGCAGCGCAGCAAACGACAAGCGGATGGTCAAGGTGGCGACGCGCGCGCTCGGGCCGAATGCACTGCGCACGGCGCCCGCCAGTGCCACGTCGGCGAGGATGCTCAGTGCCGCCGGCGAGATGCGCCCATCGGCAGCCGCGCAGTGCGCGCCCACCTGCATCTCCACCACGGTGGCCGCCTTGTCGACCTGCGTGTAGACCAGGTCGAGATAATGCCCGGCAAACATCCAGCCGGGGGTGCGGTAGGCCGCCAGTGCCTGCAGGACGCGGCGCGCGCATGGGCTGAGGTTCATGGATGCACCTGTTGGCTGATCACTCCACCGCTGCTGCGTCCCCCGCATCGGCCTTGGGGCCGGTGTAGCGGTAGGGAATGGAGGTCGGCATAGGTCCCTTGATGCGGTGGCCTTGCTGCGACTGCTCCCAGGCATGGGACAGAATGCCTACCGAGCGCGAGAGGATGAAAATGCCGCGTGCCAGCGCCGGGGCAAAGCCCAGCTCGCCATAGACTGCCGCGGTCACGCCGTCGATGTTCATGGGCAGCGCCTTGCCGGTACGCCGCTGGATGCCGCGCTCCACCGCGCGCGAGATGCGGGCATAGGTGCCTGCCACATGGCCTTGCTCGGCGGCCTCGTTGACCAGGGCCAGCAGCGGCGCCACGCGCGGATCGATGGGATGGAAGCGGTGGCCGAAGCCGGGAATGATCTTGCCGTGTTCCGCCACGAAGGCCTCCAGGCCCTGGTCGACGGCGCGGTCCAGCAGCGCTTCAGGGTGGGGGCCCGGCCCCTCGGGCAGCAGCTGCGCAATGCTTTGGTAGAGCATCAGGCATTGCTCGCCTGCACCGCCATGCACGTCGTCCAGCACATTGATGGCCGAGGCCATGGCGCCATTGAGCGGCAGCCCGCAGGTGACCGACATCCGGGCAATCGCAATCGAGGGCGCCTGGGGGCCGTGGTCGACCGCCGCCACCAGCGTAGCTTCGAGCAGGCGCGCCTGCTCGGCGCCGGGCAGGTCGCCGCGCAGCATCAGCCAGATCATCTGCGGGAAGCTGATCTTGCCGATGAGATCCTGGATAGGGATGCCGCGGGTATTGATCACTCCGGGACGGATGTCGATGATGGAGGTGCTCCACCAGTCGGTGGCCTGCTCGAGACGCTGTTCGGCGGATAGCGGTTGTGAGGTGTTCATCGGTCGCGCAATTGAAGGAATGAAAGGGAGGGCGGGCTCAGGCCAGGGCCGCGATGTTCAGCTCGCGCAGGATGTCATCGCCATGCTCGCCGCGCAGCGGCGGCGCGCTGGCCGGACCCGTGGCCTGGCCGTCGACATGAAAGCCGCTGCGCGCCAGCTGCAGTTCGGCCCGGCCTGCATGCCCGAAGGGCACGCTCGCAAACAGCTGGCGGTGCTTCACCTGGGGCTGGCCCAGAGCCTGCTCCATGCTCAGCACCTGTCCGGCGGGAATGCCGGCGGCATTCAGGCGGGCTTCCCAGCTCGCGGCATCGGCCGTCGACAGCTGCTGCTCGATCAGGCCCTTGAGCGCGAAGCGGTTGCTCTTGCGCGCCTCGCGCTCGGCAAAGCGGGCATCGGTCTTGAGTTCGGGCGCGCCGATGATGTCGCACAGCTGCTCGAACTGCTGCTGCTTGTTGGCGGCGATGTTGATCGGTCCATTGCCGGTGCTGAACGTGCCCGATGGGGCGGCGGTGAAATTCTCGTTGCCCATGGGCACGGGCTGCTGGCCGGCAATCAGCAGGTTGGAGACTATCCAGCCCATGGACACCAGCGTCGAGTCGAGCATGGAGACATCGAGCATCGCGCCTTCGCCGGTTTGCGCGCGGCGTACCAGTGCGGCGCAGATCGAGAACGCCGCGGTGATGCCGCCAAGCGTGTCGCACAGCGGATAGCCCACACGCAGCGGCGCGGTCTGCTCGTCTCCCGTAATGCTCATCAGCCCCGACAGGCCCTGGATGATCTGGTCGTAGGCCGGGGACTTGGCCAGCGGACCATCCTGGCCGAAGCCCGAAATGGCGCAGTACACCAGGTCCTTCTTGATCGCCTGCAGCTGCTTGCAGCCCAGGCCCAGCCGGTCCATCACGCCGGGGCGGAAGTTCTCCAGCACGACATCCGCCGTCTCGACCAGGCGCTTGAAGGTGTCTATGTCCTGCGGGTTCTTGAGGTCCAGGGCAATGGACCTCTTGCTGCCGTTTTGCGCCAGGAACGAGGCACCCAGGGAGTGCTGGTTGAGGTCCTTGTCTGCGCCGAGCTGGCGCGCCAGATCCCCTCCATCGGGCGATTCCACCTTGATGACGTCGGCACCCAGCAATGCCAACTGATAGCCGCAAAAGGGGCCCGAAAGCACATTGGTGAGGTCGAGAACGCGGATGTTCTTCAATAGAGGGGTCATGGTCAAGTCCCGGTTGGCGGGTTGCGGTCGAGGAAGACGGAGGGGTCTCCTCCGAAATGGGTACTGATCTTGGCCGCGCCGGCCAGCAAGTGGCCCTGCATCGACTGGATGGCTTCGGGGGTAAAGCGGTGCAGCGGGCCGGATACCGACAACGCCCCTTCGAGCTTCTGGTCAACGCCGAAGACCGGGCAGGCTATGGCCGCGGTTTCCTGGTCACGTTCGCCCATCGTGAGGCACAGCAGGCCCTGGCGGATGGCGTCGTAGCGCTCGCCGGGCTCGCCGGCAAACGCCAGCAGGACATGCCCGCCGGCGCCGCGGTCCAGCGACAGCAGCTCATCTTGCTGCACGTTGTCGCTGATGGCGCGGGCAGAGGAGATGCGGTAGGCGCACAGCCGCTTGTCGCCGGCGCGGGTGTACAGCGCCGCGCTTTCCCCGGTCAGAGCCGCGAGCTCGCGCAGCACCGGCATGACGAATTCGGAGGGGTGCAGGCTGCTGCGGTAGATGGAGGCGAGCTGCAGCGGCGCCGGCCCCAGGGTGTAGATGCCTTCGCGGTCCCGATAGAGGTAGCCGGCCATTTCCAGCGATTCCGCCAGCCGCAGCACGGTGCTCTTGTAGAGCCCGGTGTGCTCGGCCAGCTGCGTGAGCGTGAAGCTGCGCCGCTGTTTGGAGAACGCGGCCAGCAGCGACAGTGCGCGGTTCACTGCGGCAACGCCGACGCCGTCGGCGTTGTCTTCCAGGGGCGTTGCAGGGGATGTTTTGCGCATGCGTGGAGATGGTGTCGTTGGAGTGGTCATTGTAAATGATGTTCTGAAAAATAAGAAAACTTATTGGAAAATAGAACATTGCAAAAATAAAAATGGATTTCTGCGCAATTTCCTGGATAAAATTCGCTCATTCGAACTACAAATTTGTTGTGCGCATCGATTTTGTGGTTTGCTGGCTGTAGATGATGGAGACGTAAGACATGAAAATTGCCCGCTTTAACGAAGGTCGCATCGGCATCGTCGTCGGTGAAGAATTGCTCGATGTGACGGACGTCGTCGGTGTCGATCCCCAGCAGTGGCCGCCGGTCGGCGCCGTGCAGATGATCGCAGCATGGACGCAGCTGCGCGCCAGCATCGAAGCCGCGCTCGCCAGCGCCCCGCGCCTGGCATTGTCGGCGGTGCGGCTGCTGACGCCCGTGCCCTGGCCCAACAAGGTCATCGCCTATCCCGTGAACTACAACGATCACGGCCAGGAAATGCAGGCCAACTACCGCGCCACGCACCAGGGCTTCTTCCTCAAGCCCGCGTCGTCGCTGTGCGGCGCCAGCGATGTCATCGAGCTGCCCGACCTGCCCGGACGCGAGGTGCACCACGAGGCCGAGCTGGGCATCATCATCGGCAAGTCGGGCCGCAATGTGCGCCGCGAGGACTGGCAGGAGTACGTCTTCGGCTACGCCTGCCTGATGGACATGGTGGTGCGCGGACGCGAGGAGCGCGTGTTCCGCAAGGCCTACGACACTTTCTGTCCGGTGGGCCCGTGGATCACCACGGCCGATGAGGTCAGCGATCCCGCCAACCTGGCGATGAAGCTCTGGGTCAATGACGAGCTGCGCCAGAGCGCCAACACCAGGGATCTGGTGCTGGACATCCCGGGAATGATCGAGATGGCGGCTTCGGTGATGACGCTGGAACCCGGCGACATCATCGCCACCGGCACGCCGGCGGGCGTGGGCCGGATCGTCGATGGCGACGTGGTGCGCATCCGCATCGACCAGCTCGGCGAGATGTGCATGAAGGTGGTGCAGGGTAGCTCGGGCCGCACGGTGGTGTTCGAGAACCCCTACGTGCTGGACATCAAGAAACAACCGCTGGTGGCCTGAGATGAACAAGCTCGATTCGCTGGAGTCCCTGTACCAGGCCTTTGACGGCCTGAGCGTGGAAGGCGGCTGGCACCGCCGCGCGCCCGCCCTGTGGGCCGAACCGCGCAAGAACTTCGTGCCTTTCCGCTGGCGCTACGCCGACGTCAAGCCCATTCTGGATGCCGCCGGCCATCTGGTGGACCATGCAATGGCCGACCGGCGCAACCTGACCATGACCAACCCCGTGGAAGGCAACCTTTATGCCACGGTGCGCTCGATGGTCGCGGCCTACCAGCTGATCAAGCCCGGCGAGACCGCCGATGCCCACCGCCACACGCCCAATGCGCTGCGCATCATTCTCGAAGGCAAGGGCACCTACACCGTGGTCGATGGCACGCGCGTCGAGATGCGCCCCGGCGACGTGCTGCTGACGCCCAGCTGGGCCTGGCACTCGCATTCGAGCAACGGCAACGAGGACTGCTACTGGGTGGATGTGCTCGATGTGCCGCTGGTGCACCTGATGGAAGGCATGTTCTTCGAGCGCCATCCCGACAAGCTCGAACCCGATGTGGTCGATGCCGACAGCTCGCCGATTGCTTTTCGCTGGGAAGACACGCTTGCGGCGCTGGCCGCCGCGGCTCCGCCCGCGCATGGCATGGCGCAGCGCGAGGCCGAGCTGGGCAATCCGGCGCTGCGCACCGTGGCCCTGCATGCGCAGAGTTTCAATGCGGGCTTTCGCTCGGCCCTGTGCCGCACCACGGCCAACAGCATCTTCACCGTGATCCAGGGGCGCGGCCGCAGCGTGGTCGACGGCGAAACCATCGAATGGGCGATGGGCGATGTGATCGCCATTCCCGCCTGGCGTGCCTACCGCCATGAAGCCGATGTCGAGAGCTTCATGGTGCGTGCCAGCGATGAACCGGTGATGCGCGCCATCGGCATGCTGCGCGAAGAAGTGATCAGCGAAAGCGTCTAGATCGGCCCCCAGGGCGCTGGCGGGGAAGCAGGACAGGCGCATGCATGCCGCCGCACCCCACCCGTGCCCGTGAAAATTTCCAAGGAGACAAGTTCATGCAACGTCGCACTGTTTTGCAAGCGGGCTGCGCCGCGGCCATCGCCACCGCGGGCGCCGCCGCAGCGGCTTCCGCGAAAGCCTATCCCAGCGGTCCGATCCGTATCGTGACCCCTTATGACGCGGGCAGCACGGTGGACATCACCAGCCGCCTGGTCGCCGAAGGGCTGAGCAAGCGCCTGGGGCAGACCGTGATCGTCGAGAACCGCCCCGGCGGCCAGGGCGCCATCGGGATGAACGCGCTGCTCGGCGCTCCGGCCAACGGCTACACGCTGCTCACCGACACGCCGGCCTCGGCCATCAACCCCAGCCTCTACAAGAGCCACCAGAGCCGCTACGACGCGGCCCGCGATCTCGCGCCGGTCGCGCAGCTGATGTCGCTGCCGTTCGCCATCGCCGTCGCGCCCCAGGTTCCGGCCAGGACGATAGGCGAGTTGGTCGCGCTGCTCAAGGCCAGGCCCGAGTCGCTCAATGCCGCGGTTGCCGGCACTTCCACGCGCCTGGCGGGCGAACTGTTCTGCATGCAGGCCGGCGTCAAGATGATGCCCGTGAACTACAAGGGCGCGATGTCGGCCATGCAGTCGGTGATGAAGAACGAGACCCAGGTGGTGTTTCTCGACGCCGCGAACCTGGCGCCCTTCATCGAGGCCGGCAAGCTGCGCGGCCTGCTCATCACCGGGGAGCAGCGCTGGCCGGTGCTGGCGCAGGTGCCCACGGCCAAGGAGGCGGGCTACGGCCAGTTCGCTGCCAGCACCTGGTTCGGCATGTTCGCGCGCGCCGGCACGCCGCAACCGATTCTCGACGCCCTCAATGCGGCGATCCGCGACGTCATGGCGTCGCCGGCGCTGGCCGCCTACCTGAGCCAGCGCGGCGCCCATCCCTCGCAGCGCAGCGCCGCCGAGTTCAAGCAGTTTTTCCAGCAGGAAATCAGCCTCTGGCGCGATGTGATCGTCAAGGCTGACATCACGGTCGAATGAATCCAACCAGGAGTAGCAAGATGAAAGTAATTATTGCCGGTGGCGGTATCGGGGGCATGTCGGCGGCGCTGGGACTGCTGCGCAAGGGCATCGATGTCGAGATCTACGAGCAGGCACCCGAGATCAAGGAAGTCGGCGCGGGCATTCAGATCAGCCCCAATGGCTGCCGCGCGCTGGACGCGCTGGGCGTTTTCCAGACCCTGCAGAAGCTTTCGTGCGACCCGGTGCGCAAGGAGTTCCGGCTGTGGAACACGGGCAAGGCCTGGCCATTGTTCGACCTGGGCAAGAGCGCCATCGAGAAATACGGCTATCCCTACCTGACGGTCTACCGCCCCGACCTGCTCGACACGCTGGCCAACGCCGTGCGTGCGCTCAAGCCCGACGCCATCCATCTGGGCTGCCGCGCAGCCGGCCTGGAGCAGGACGACACCGGCGCCACGCTGGTGCTGGCCGACGGCCGCAAGATCCGCGGCGACGTGCTGATCGGCGCCGACGGCTTGCGCTCGGTGATCCGCAACACGCTGTGGGGCGAGTGCAATCCCGAGTTCTCCGGCATGGTGACCTGGCGCGGCCTGATCCCCATGGACCGGCTGCCGCCGCACATGCAGGCGCATGTGGGCAGCACCTGGATAGGCCCGGGTGCGCATGTGGTGAGCTACCCGCTGCACCGCGGCGAGATCATGAACTTCGTGGCCACCATCGAAGGCAAGACCTGGACCACCCAGGCCGGCTGCGAGCCCGGCACCACCGAGGAATGCCTGGCCGATTTCGCGGGCTGGCACGCGGATGTGCAGACCATGATCCGCCTGAGCCCCACGCTGCTCAAGTGGGCGCTGATGAAGCGCGAGCCCATTGAGCGCTGGTCGCTGGGCCGCGTCAGCCTGATGGGCGACGCCTGCCATGCGACGCTGCCTTTCCTGGCCCAGGGCGCGGTGCACTCCATCGAAGACGGCGTGGTGCTCGCGCGCTGCCTGGAAGAAGGCCAGGCCATGCCCGCGGCGGCGCTGCAGCGCTACGAGAGCGCGCGCATCGAGCGCACCAGCCGCATGGTGCGCGGCGCCACGTCCAACACCGGGCGTTTCCACAGCCCCGAGCTGGCGACGGAAGAGTCCGCCGACCGGTATCTGGCGCGCGAGTGGAGCAGCGAGCCCATCGCCGACCGCTACGACTGGCTTTACGCCTACGACGCGGCCAAGGTCGCCATCTGAGCCAGCCCTGCCCGGGCGGGCCCGAGACGGCCCGCCCGCACCGCTGAGCGCGAAAGCCGCTCAGCAAGCCTGCGCGCTGCGCGCGCCTTGTTCCCCACCCATGCCAAACGCCTGCCGCGTCGCAGGCGCGGCCGCGCCATGTCCGCACGGCGCCGGCCAGGCGACCATCCCCAGCGATAGGAAAGAGATGATCTCAGCAACCGACACCGCCAGCTACCCCGATACGCTACTGCTGATCGACAACCGGTGGGTCGAAGCCACGGGCGGCAAAAGCATACAGGTGCTCAACCCGGCCACGGGCCAGGCCATAGGCAAGGTGGCGCATGCCAGCGTCGCCGACCTCGACCGGGCGCTGGCCGCGGCGCAGCGCGGCTTCCTGCGGTGGCGCGACGTCAGCGCGCACGACCGCTCCAGCGTGCTGCGCCGCGCCGCGGCGCTGCTGCGCGAGCGCGCCGACGGTATTGCGCGCAACCTGACGCAGGAGCAGGGCAAGCCGCTGGCCGAAGCGCGCGGCGAAGTGCTGGCCGGGGCGGAAATCCTCGAATGGTTTGCCGACGAAGGCCTGCGCGTCTACGGCCGCATCGTGCCGGCGCGCAATCCGGGCGTGCAGCAGATGGTGCTCAAGGAGCCCGTAGGCCCGGTGGCCGCTTTCACGCCCTGGAATTTCCCCATCAACCAGGTGGTGCGCAAGCTCGGCGCGGCGCTGGCCACGGGTTGCTCCTGCCTGGTCAAGGCGCCCGAGGAAACGCCTTCGGCGCCGGCGGCGGTGATTGCCGCCCTGGTCGATGCGGGACTGCCGCCCGGGGCCGTGGGCCTGGTGTTCGGCGACCCGGCGCAGATTTCCGCCCATCTGATCGCCAGCCCGGTGATACGCAAGCTCACCTTCACCGGCTCCACGCCGATAGGCAAGGAACTGGCGGCGCTGGCCGGCCGTCACATGAAGCGCGTGACCATGGAGCTGGGCGGCCATGCGCCGGTAATCATTGCCGAGGACGCCGACATCGCGCTGGCCGCGCGCTGCACCAGCGCCGGCAAGTTCCGCAACGCGGGCCAGATCTGCATCGCGCCCACGCGTTTTCTGGTGCACGCGAGCATCCTGCAGGATTTTGCCGCGGCGTTTGTCGCGCAGGCGCGCGCGCTGCAGGTCGGCAACGGGCTGGACGCAGACACCACCATGGGCCCGCTGGCGAATGCACGGCGCATCACGGCGATGCAGGCACTGGTCGAGGATGCCTGCGGCCGTGGCGCGGCGCTGGCCACGGGCGGCGAGCGCCTGGGCAGCAGCGGGAATTTCTGGGCGCCCACGGTGCTGACCGATGTGCCGCGCGCTGCCCAGGTCTTCAACGAGGAGCCGTTCGGCCCCATCGCCGCGCTGCAGGCCTTCAGCCGCATCGAGGACGCGATCGCCGAGGCCAACCGCCTGCCTTTCGGCCTGGCTTCCTATGCCTATACGCGCTCGCTGCGCACGGCCCATCAGCTGGCGCACGGCCTGGAAGCCGGCATGCTGTGGATCAACCAGCCGGCCTCGGCGTCGGCCGAAATGCCGTTCGGCGGCGTGAAGGACTCGGGCTATGGCTCCGAGGGCGGGCCAGAAGCGCTCGAGTCCTATCTGAACACCAAGAGCGTGTCCATCATGGCGCTATGAGGAGAAAGGCCTGACGGCCGGCGGCAAGCAGCTGCTGGCCGCCGCAGTCCTTCGGCTCAATGCGCGGCCGGCAGAGTGGTCGCGCTGAACGGCTGTATGCCGGCAATCGCCAACTGCAGCAGATTGCGCAGCTGCGACAGGCCCTTGGCCACATCGGGCTTGTCCGACACCAGCCAGTTGTGCAGGTTCTGGTTGTAGATGGCCCACCACAGCTCGGCCACCAGTTCGGCCGAGACCTCGGGGCGCAGAAAACCGGCACTCTGCTTGTCGCGCACGATGGCCGCCAGGCTCTGCAGCAAGGTGGGTTTCCAGGCCGCATAGCGCAGGGCTTCGGGGCCTGAAGGTCGGCCCAGCAGCACCACGCCGACCTCGCGTCTGGCCTGGCGCGCCATTTCGGGGTACTGGGCCCAGTAAGTCATGTCGCGGCCGGCGAAATCCATCAGTATCTCGATCAGCGGCCGGGTCACGGTCTCGCTGCCGAAGCGGTCGGCGCGCAGCACTTCAAGATCATCGTTGATGATCATCAGCAGCAGTTCGGACTTGGTCGGCGCGTAGGCAAACAAGGTGCCTTGCGATACATCCGCGCGATCGGCGATCTCGCGCGTGGTCGCGGCTTCGTAGCCACGTTCCAAAAACACCGTGCGCGCCGCTTCCTTGATACGGATGCGGCGGCGCTGTTTTCCGCGTTCGCGAACACTCAAGGTTTCAGTGGGGAGGGTGAGTTCTTCGGACATGTAGGTGACTATGCCGCGGCGGTGCATTCACACTCAGGCGGCGAAGTTAACGGTAGCGGCTTTTTCCACCGTGCAAAAACGAGCAATGCTCTGTATCGAATTCTGGTGCTCCTGCTCGGAGTGTGCACAGCAGGCATCCTCGATCACGATGACCTCGAAGTCGCGGTCATGGGCATCACGCACACAGGCCTGTACCACGGCTTGCGTGGCGACACCCGAACAGTATATGCGGCGAATACCTGCGGCGTTGAGCTGGGCTGTCAGAGTGGTCGAGTAGAACGGGCTGACACGGTGCTTGGTGACCTGGATGTCGCCCGGGCGCTGTTCCAGCGCGGGGTGGATTTCCGTGCCCCAGGTGCCGAGCTGGAACATGCCGGCCTTAGCCGCGCCGCCAAACAGCGGCGAACCTGCCGGACACTCGTGGTAGTCGGCCGAGAAGCCGACGCGCACAAAGCCGATCTTCACACCGGCGGCGCGCGCGCGCGCTATGGCCAGCTGGGTGTTTTCCAGCGTGCGGCGCTGCTGGAGCAGGGGGCCCATGGGGCCTTTGGCGGCCGGGCCATCTTCATGGACCAGTTCGTTTTGCATATCCAGCACGAGGTAGACAGAGGAGGTCATGGGTGAAAGTCTTTAAGTAAGTGGTAGAGGAAGGAAACGCGGACGAGAGTTCGCGGTAGCGGCTGTCATAGGTTTTGATCGTGCCGCGCGCCACCAGCGACGCGATGTCGATGGGGCGCAACTGCGGCGGCTTGAGCGGCGTGTCGCTGACGACCTGGCTGGCGCGCAGCGCCGCCACGCGCTCGGGGGGCAGCTGCAGCGACTCGAGCACGGCGGCGTTGTCCTCGCCGAAATGCGGGGCCCGCCGCCGTATGCCCACCTGCGCGCCCTGCCATTGGTAGGGCCGGCCTATGAGTGCGCGCACGCCGATGTCGCCGCCGAAGTCGACACGCTCGAAGAAGCCGCGCGCCAGCAGCTGCGGCTCGCGCAGCAGGTCGCCGGCGTCGTTGACGGCGCCGGCGGCCACGCCCGCAGACTGCAGCTGCTCGGCCGCGGACTGGGCGCCGCGCTGCAGGCACCAGGCGCGGCAGGCGCTCTCTATCTGCTGCGCGGCTGCGCCTGCGGGCAGGTCCAGGATGCACAGCAGCTGCGCCAGGGCCGGTGCACGGCCAGCGCTGACCGCCACCCACTGGTTGTCGCCCGCAGCCGGGAACACGCCGCTGAACGCGGCGCCCCACTCGGCATTGCCGCGGCAGGCGACATCGGGCCCGCCGCCCTGCACGGCAATGAAGGCTTCAGGAATGACCATCGCGCCCAGCTGGTACATGCCCAGGTCTATCCACTGGCCCTGGCCGGTCTTTTCGCGGTGCACCAGCGCCGCCATGATGCAGCTCATGCCCGACCAGGCGGCGAGGAAGTCCGGATAGGACTGGCCGACCTTGGTAGCGGCTTCGCCGGCGTAGCCCGCATAGGCGCTCAGGCCCATCGTGGCCTCGAGGGTCGTGCCCTGGGCCTTGAATTCGGACCAGGGGCCGGTGGAGCCATAGCCGGTGTTCGACAGCATGACTAGGCGCGGATTCAGCGCGGCCAGCTTCTCATACGGCAGGTCCCAGCCGCGCATCACCCGCGGGGTGAAGTTGTCGATCAGCACATCGCTTTGCGCCACCAGCTCGCACAGCACCTCGCGTCCGGCGGCGGTCTGCAGGTCCAGAACGAGCGAGCGCTTGCCGCGGTTAAGCATCTGGAAAGTCGAGCAGCGGTTCCAGCCGGCCTCGCCCGGATCGTTGTCCACCAGATAGCCAAAGCCGCCGGCGCGCAGCTGGTCGAGTCGCTTGGGGGCTTCGATCTTGATGACTTCTGCGCCCAGGTCGGCCAGCAGCGCGCCCATGTAGGGCGCGGCAAAGACGGTGGACAGGTCGAGCACGCGCAGCCCCGCCAGAGGCGCTGGCGGCGCGCAGGGCGCCAGCGCTGGCGCGTGCGCCGGTGCCCGGCGTGCGCTTGCCGCCGCGGCTTCGGCCAGTGCTTCGGCCAGCGGCTTGCTGCCCAGCGCCGGGGCGGGCTGGCGCAGCGCCACCGGCGTTGCCGACAGATGGGCGATGCGTGCCGGCAGCTTCCATGGCGCGCCGTGCGCAGCGCCTGCCTCGACCCAGATATCGCGTTGCGCCAGATGGTCGCACTCCATCAGTTGCGCGGCCGATTGCAGCACGCCGCTGAGCAGGCCTTGCTCGTTGGCCTGCTCGAACAGTTCGCGGCCCGAACGCTGCGCCAGGCAGGCGTGCAGCAATGCGCGCAGTTCTTCGGCATGGTCGATGCGACCTTGCTGCGAGGCAAAGCGCGGGTCGCACAGGCGTGGCTCGCCCAGCAGCTGGGCAAAGCGCTCCGGCCCGTACAAAGGGTTGACCTGCAGCGTGACATAGCCATCGCGCACCGGCAGCGGCTCGCCGCTGAGCAACGGGTCCTGCACCGCCGAGCGGCGCGCGGCCACCACGCCCGCCAGCGAGTAGGCCGGAAACACCGACACCAGTTCCGAGGCCACGACTTCCATGGACGACAGGTCGACCAGGCTGCCCTGGCCGGCGCGCAGCGCATGAAAGTAGGCCGCCATCGCGGTGTAGGCGCCATTGAGGCCGGCGCAATAGGCCGACTGGCGCAGACCCGGCTTGAGCGGCTCGCGGTCTTGCAGGCCGCTGAAGGACATGATGCCGCCCATGGCCTGCAGCACCAGATCGCCGCCCTGCCAGTGGGACTTGGGGCCCTGCGAGCCGAAGTCGCTCACCGCCACGATGGCCAGGTGCGGGAAGCGCTGGTGCAGCGCCTGCGCAGTCCAGTTCCAGGCCTGTGCCGCCTCCGCGGGGCCCAGGCCGTAGATCAAGATGTCGGCGCCTTGCAGCAGCTGCGCCAGCGTGTGCGCGTGCTGCGGCATTGCCGGATCGAGTTGCAGGCTTTGCTTGTTCCAGTTCAGGTATTCGAACAGCGCGCTGTGCGCTGCGCCGGGGACGTAGGGGCCCTCGCGGCGCAGCGCATCGCCTTGCGGGCCTTCGATCTTGAGCACCTGCGCGCCGAAGTCGCCCAGCAGCCGCGCGCCGAACTGGGCTGCCAGATGGCTGCCGAGTTCGACCACGCGCGCGCCATGCAGCGCACCGGTGGAGGGGGCGTCATGCGTCATGGCTGGCAAACGCGTCGGGATAGGGATAGGGAACGACTTTGCCCTGTTGGAGCGGCAGCACGCCGATGGCCGTGCCGGGCGTGCTTTCCTGGCCGTCCTGGTTGCGGATGCCGATCTCGCAGGTCACGTAGCCCATGCCATCGCGCTCCTCGAGCGCGGTGATCCGCCCCCAGGCGGTCAGGGTGCTGCCGGCGACATCCAGCTTGCGGAAGCTGAAGTCGATCTTCCACAGCCAACCTGCAGGCGTCAGCCACTCGCGCATCATCTGCACCAGGAAGTGCTGCTTCCAGGTGCCGTTGACCGGCAGGCCGGGCAGCTTGTCGTGTTCCGTGGCGAACGGCAGGTCGTAGTGGATGCGGTGCCAGTTCTCGATGGCGGCCGACCAGCGCATCAGGTGCGAGGTGGTGATGGGGCCGCGCACCAGCGCGGTGATGTCGTCGCCCACGCGCAGGTCCTCGAAGACCGGGGCATTGTTGCTAGCTTGGCTCATTCCTGTATCTCCTGGATCAGCGCGCGAGTTCGGTGTGGACGATGCGCAGCAGCTTTTCGCCATGCTGGTTGGTGTAGAGCGTCTCGGTCTTGAAGACGATCATCGGGCCCGAGGAGGACTCGCGCTCGCTGAGCTCCACGTAGCGCGACTGGCGGCTGACCAGGTCGCCGAGCTTGGCCAGCTGGAAGAACTCGCAGGCATAACCGCCGTTGAGCAGCCGTTTGAACGGCAGGTTCAGGCTGGGCAGGCCCTTGCTGACGGTGCCGCCCATGCCGTCCCAGCCGGGCTTGTCCTGGAAGCGCTCGAAGGTATCGGGCGTGCCCGCGGGGCGCGCGAACAGGTGCATGGGCTGCAGCGGCGTGGCGACAGGCACGCCAAAGCCACGGCGTTCGGCCTCGATCGGATCCCAGTGCACGGGATCGCTTTCCATCACGGCCTGGGTGAAGCGGCGCAGCGTGTCGGGGCCCAGCGGCGTGGGCGCGGTCTGCACTTCGCCGGCGACGCCGATCAAGGCCTGCATTTCTGGAGTGATATGGGACATGTCGTCTTCCTTTGCGCGGGTTTACTTGAGCAGCTGACGCGCGATCAGCATCTTTTGCATCTCGGTCGTGCCGCCGCCGATCTGCAGGTGGCGCAGCAGGCGGTAGAACACCGTGAGCGGCAGCTCCAGGGCTTCGCCCATGGCGCCATGGATCTGGATCGCGTGGTCCAGCGTGCGGGCGCCCCATTCGCCGGCGGTGAACTTGACCAGCGAGGCCTCGTTGCGCACGTCCTCGCCGCGGTCGCCGCGCGCGGCGGCGGCGTACGTCATGGCGCGCAGCGCCTCGATGTCCACGTGCATGTCGACCAGGCGCCACTGGATGGCCTGGCGCTCGGACAGCGGCTTGCCGAAAGTCACGCGCTGCTTGGCCCATTCCACCGACATGTCGAGCGAGCGCTGCATGCGGCCCAGCGCCTGGGGCGCACGCAGCAGGCGGTCATGGATCGTGAGCCAGCGCTGGCCCAGGCGAAAGCCGTTGCCCACGGCGCCCAGCACGTTGCCGTCCGGAACGAACACGTTGTCGAAATGCACCACGTACTGCGCCGAGCGCGAACCCAGCCAGGTGCGGATGCCGCTTTCCTCGATGTGCAGGCCTGGGGTGCCCTTTTCCACGATGAACATCGTGATGCCGCCGCGCTGGCGCTTCTCGGCATCCGTCACCGCCTGCACCTGGATGATGTCCGAGCTCATGGCGTTGGAGATCCACATCTTGGTGCCATTGATCAGCCAGCCGCCTTCGGTCTTGGTGGCGCGGGTCTGCATCATGCCGCCGGGGTCCGAGCCCGCATTGGCCTCGGTCTGCGCGAAGCAGGCGGTCTTGTCGCCGGCAATCACCGGCTTGAGAAAGCGCTCGACCTGGTCGCCGGTGGACTCGTACAGGATGTTGGGCACGGACGCCATGGGAAACGGCACGGCGCAGTAGTGCAGCTCCTCGCTGACGACGATCTGGGCCAGCAGGCCCATGCCGGTGCCGCCGTGCTCCTCGGGCACGGTCATGTTCCACAGGCCGGTGTCCTTGGAGATTGCCACCAGCCGGTCGACGACCTTCTGGTCGAACACGCCCTTGAGGTTTTCCATCGCCGCGCCATAGGTGGCCCAATCGCTGGCCAGGTACTGCTGCTCCAGCGGCATCAGTTCGTCGCGCACGATGCGGCGCGTCATGTCGCGGATCTCCTGGACCATGGGAGGAAGCTGGAAGCTGGGGGCGTCCGCATCGAATTCGGCAACTGCGTTCATGTTCATTCTCGGTAAAGGTTTTTGGGGCGTGCCACTGCCCGCAGCGCACCCGAAGGGCGCCGTGCAGGCGTGGCAATGCGGCGGTGTACGGCGGGCGCCGCGGCGGCTCAGGCGGCGACGGCCTGGGCCTGGCGCACCCGGTCGCGGATGCGGTCGAGGTTGCGCCCCAGCTTCACGCGGCCGGGCAGCGGGTGGCCGACGATCTCCTCGGCCAGTTGCGCGCACTCGATCAGCTTGTCCAGGTCGATGCCGGTCTCTATGCCCATCTCGTTGAGCATGAACACCAGGTCTTCGGTGCAGACGTTGCCGGCCGCGCCCGGGTTGCCGGCAAACGGGCAGCCGCCCAGGCCGCCGACGCAGGCGTCAAACGAGGTCACGCCCATCTCCAGGCCGGCATAGGCGTTGGCGATGCCCATGCCGCGGGTGTCGTGCAGGTGCAGGCCGATCTGCTTGTCGGGGAAGCGCTCGCGGATGGCGCCCACGGTGCGGCGAATCGCCACCGGCGTGGCCCAGCCCATGGTGTCGAGCAGGCTGATGCGTTCGGGCTGCAGGTCATTCTCCCGGGCGATGCGCAGGCCGGCGTCGATCAGCGACAGCACGCGCTCGAGCGGGATGTCGCCGTCGAAGTTGCAGCCGAAGGCCGAGGCGACATTCACATTGCGCACCGGAATCTGGCTGGCGGCGAAGTTGGCGGCGATACGGCTGGCTTCGGCCTGGTTGTGCTCGAAGCTGGAGTTCTGGTTCTTCTGCAGGAAGGTGGCCGAGGCGGTGAGCGTGATCGCGCCGGTGATGTCCAGCACGCCCGTGCCCTTGGCGCGGTCCAGGCCCTTTTCGTTGAGCCACACGCCGGTGTACTTCACACCGGGCTGGCGCGTGATGCGCCGGCAGATCTCGTCGGCGTCGGCCATCTGCGGCACCACCTTGGGATTGACAAACGAGCAGACCACGATCTGCTGCAGGCCGGTCAGCGACAGGGCGTCGATCAGGCGCACCTTGTCGTCGGTGCTGATCTGGCCTTTTTCAATCTGGAAACCTTCGCGCGGACCTTCTTCTTTGATGGCAACCGCTTTGGGGAAGTCGTACATGGCAATTCCTCGTCACAATGAAATGGAGATCGGGGCAGGGGGCTCAGGCGCCCATCACGTTGAGCAGCGCATGGCGTTTTTCCACCGTGACCGCGTGGATGGCGCGCTGCAGCGCGGGCAGTAGCTGCTCGCGGGTCGAGACCTTTTCGCCGTAGCCGCCCGAGGCCTGGGCATACAGCTCGAAGTCCGGCATATGGCCCAGGCCCGACAGCGGGGCGTGGCCATGTTCCTTGACGTGGGCGCGCGTGGCGCCATCGGGGTAGACGGCCAGCGTGGTCTGCTCCACGGCCTGCCAGTGGTGGTTGTTGAAGACGATCATCAGCACCGGCAGACCATGCATTTCCGCCGCCTGGTGGCACGACGCCGGGTTGGTGAACATGTAGGCGCCGTCACCTTGCACGCAGATCACCAGCTTGTCGGGCGCGGCCTGCTGCGCGCCCAGTGCCGCGGGAAAGCCCCAGCCCAGGCCGCCGGCGGTGGAGTTCAGGAAGTAGGAGCCGGGCTGGGTGAACGACATGTGCTCGGCCCGTATCGTGTACTCGCTGATGACGATGGAGTCCTCGCCACGCACCTGGTCGATGGCGCTCGACAGGTATTGCTTGGTGATCAGGCCGCCCTGGGCCTGGTCCTGCGCCACTTGCTGCGCGAGGGTGGCGCGCCAGGCCTGGCTGTCCGCGCTGATCGTGGCGGCGCGCGCCGCGGCGCTGTCGGCGGCGGCTATGCGTGCCAGCTCGGCGGCCAGCGCCTGCAGGAACGGCAGTGCGCGCGACACCAGCGTCACCGTGGACTGGAAGCTGCGCAGCGGCAGATCCTGGAACAGCGGGTCCACTCCGATCTGTGCAATGAAGGCGTCGGCGGCGGGCTCGGCCCGCCCGGGCACCCAGGGCACGTCGCTTTCCAGCGCGATCACCACGTCGGCGCGGGCCACCACGGCCGTTGCGTCATGTCCCAGGTGGTGGGGGTGGTCATACGGCACGTTCACATAGTGGCCCATGCTTTCGGCCACGCCGATGCCGTAGTTGCGCAGCAGGGCGTCGAGCACCGCCACGGTCTGGGTGTCGGCACCGCTGGAGCTGACGACAAACAGCGGATACCTGGCCTGCTTGATGGCCTGCGCGATGCGTGCCACGCCATGGGGATCGGGGTAGGCGGGGCTGACCACGGGCTGGGCCGGGCGGCGCTGGTAATCGGCGGGCATGGGCTGGGCCAGCACTTCGCGCGGCAGCGTCAGGTAGATCGGGCCGCGCGGCTCGGCCATGGCGATCGACAGGCCGCGGTCCACGACTTCGTCGACATTGCGGCCATCGCGCAGTTCGTAGTCCCACTTGACCAGCTCGCGCGCCATGCCCGCCTGGTCGAACATTTCCTGCGCCCAGTGGATGGGACTGTTGCGTGCGCCGAGCACGCCTTTTTCATACAGCGGCGTGCGTCCCGCCGTGAAGAACATCGGCACCTGGCTGCGCGCCGCATTCATCAGGCCGCAGACCGCATTGGCTGCGCCCACGGTCACATGCAGCATCACCGCCTGGGGCTTGCCGGTGACCATGTAGTAGCCATGGGCCATGCCCACGGCCAGGTTTTCATGCACGGCGACCACGGGCGTGGGAAAGTCCTGGCCCGTCTGCGCGCCCTTGGCATAGGCCTCGACGATGGGCGCGGTGTCGGTGCCCGCGCCAATGTAGAAGTAGTCGATGCCGCGCGTCTTGAGCAGGGACAGATAGGCTTCGGCGACCGAAGGGGAGGAAGTGTCGGAAGCCGGTGGCGCAGCGGCGTCGCCGGGCAGTTCTCGGAGCATGTTCATTGCGTATCCTGCAGAAAGTGGGAGCGGGGTGAAGAAGGCAAGACGCCAGCTGGCGATGCGGCTTGCAGCAAGGCGGCAAAAGTGTCGAAGTCGTGGTGCGCGTGCAGTTGGTCCACGGCCTGTTCCAGCGCTTCAAAGCGCGCCTGGCCCAGCGGCGGCGCAATCAGCGACTGCGCCTTGGCACGCAACTCGGCCGCGGAAATCGGGTTGCGCGCATGCCCTTTGGCGAACTGCACCTGGGCCTGCAGGCGGCGGCCGTCGACGCACTGCAGCTTGAGCAGCGGGCCGTGCACATGCTCGGCCGGCAGGTCTGGGTGCAAGTGCGTGTGCGCGATCAGGCGACGCACTTCCGGGTCGTCGGTCTGCAGCGGCGCGAACTGGGGCAGATCGGCGCGGCCGCTGAGCGCGGTCACCGCCAACGCATAGGGCATGCTCATTTGCGCTTCCAGCACGTTGTCCACGCGATGGCTACCGACGAGCTTGACGGTATGTGCGGGGCAATGCACATCGATGCGGGCGATGTCCTGGGCGCGCAGGCCATGGGCGGCGCGCAGCTCCAGCAGGGCATCGATGGCGCCGTGGGACGCGCGGCAGCAGGCGTAGGGCTTGATACCCGTGAGGGCAATCGCATTGAACTCCCCCAGCTGTTCGAGCACGCGCTGCGGCTGGGCATGCGCGCCGCAGTAGGTGGTGAAGAAACCGCCCCAGGGCGCTTCGAGAATCTGCGCCGGCCCGGTCATGCCGGCCTGGGCCAGGTAGGCGGCCGTGACGCCGGTCTCGGCGGCCTTGCCCGGGTGCATGCGCTTGGTCATGGCGCCGTCCTGCATGAAAGCCCAGACGCCGCCCATGTACGAGCCGGCGATGCCCAGCGCCTGCGCCGTGCGATCGGCGTCGAGGCCGAGCACGCGGGCGGCGGCCAGGGCCGCGCCGAACGTGCCGCAGGTGGCCGTCGAGTGCCAGCCCAGAGCGTTGTGCGGGCGGTAGCCGCCGGCGGCATTGAGCATGCGTCCCGCCAGGTCGTAGCCGGCGGCAATCGCCGTCATCACCGTCGCGCCGTCGGCGCCGCAGCCCTGGGCCACGGCCATGACGGCGGGAACGACCACGGCGCCGGTATGCCCGCAGCCATCGAAGTCGTCGAGCTCGCGCGCATGCGCTGCCGTGCCATTGACCAGCGCGGCCTGGGGCGCGGGCAGCTTCAGGTCCGTGCCCCACAGCGCAGCGCCGGCCGCGCTGCCTGCCTGGCCGTGGATGGCCAGCATGCCGGCGCGCACGGCCGCGGTTTCCTCGGCGTCTATGCCCGCAATACCCGCGGCCAGCGTATCCAGCAGGCGCTGGCGAACCATGTCCACGTCGGTCTGCGGCAGTTCGTCGAAAGTACGTTGCGCCCAATGCTGCGCCACGCGCTGCGTCAGGCTACGCAGGGAGTCCTTGGTGGCGTTGGAATTCTGAGCATTGGTATTTGTTTGATGCATGTTGTAATTTTAAAGCGCACTTCAAAATTACAGCAAGCCTTTGCATATAGGTACTATCCCTGAATGCCAACGGGCCGCACAGCGGGCCTGGCACCATTCCAGAATTCCTCAAATGGTTTCACTTCAGGTGCTGTGCCCCGGGAAACAATCGGGCGCGCGCTCTCGGCAGAGCGCCCACTTCAGGGCGCTCTGGATAGATGCGACCCCGCGCCTAGCCCCTGGAGGCGTCCTCATGGATCAGCTGCGCTGCGCGGTCGGCGAGCATGAAGGTCGGCGCGTTGGTGTTGGTCGACGGAATCAGCGGGAAGACCGAGGCATCGACCACGCGCAGCCGCGCCATGCCATGCACGCGCAGGCGCTCGTCGACCACGGCGTTGGCGTCATTGCCCATGCGGCAGCTGCCTGCCCAGTGGTGCATGGAAGCGCCGTGGCGGCGCACATGGTCGAGCAGCGCGGCATCATCCTGCAGGGCGGCGCCGGGCAGGTGCTCGGCGATCACGCGCTGGCGCAGCGCCGGCTGGGCAAAAATCTCGCGCGCAATGCGAAAGGCGTTGAGCACGGCCTGCTGGTCCTGGGGCGCGCTCAGGTAGTTCGCGCGAATCACCGGTGCCGACAGCGGGTCGCCCGAGCCTATGGCCACCTGGCCGCGGGAGACCGGACGCAGAAAACAGGCGGCCGCGCAGAACTGCGGCGTCTTGACGATCGCCACGCTGCCGTCGCTGTTGCGCGACCAGGTCACGGGCTTGAAGTTGATTTGCGTGTCGGGGCGCGTGGAGCCGGGCAGGGCGGTGACGAAAGCCGCGGCCTGGGACGCGCCCATGGTCAGCGCGCCGCTGTGGGTCAGCAGATACTGGATGCCATGCAGCAGCCGGCGCCAGCCCGAAAAGTCCCGGTTCAGCGAGCTGTCCGGCGTGCAGTCGAAAATGCTGTGCGTGTAGAAATGGTCTTGCAGGTTTTCCCCCACGCCAGGCAGATGATGCACGGGGGCGAGGCCCTTGTCGGCCAGCAGCGCGGCATGGCCTATGCCCGAATGCATCAGCAGCGTAGGCGAGCCGAAAGCGCCCGCGGCCACAATCACTTCGCGCCTGGCTTGGGCCTGCAGCTCCACCCCCGCGCGCCTATAGGCCACACCCACCGCCTGCAGGCCGTCGAGCAGCAGCCGGGTGGCCTGGCAATGGTCCAGAACGTGCAGGTTGCGCCGGGATTTCACCGGTTGCAAAAAGGCATGAGAGGCGCTGTGGCGCTGGCCTGCGCGGATGTTGAACTGCAGCATGCCGGCACCCGCATTGCCCTGCGCGCCATTGAAGTCGGGGTTGGGCGCGATGCCCGCCTGCGTGCAGGCCGCGACAAAATCAGCCGACGCCGGGTGCACGTAGCCGGGGTCGACAATGCTGAGCTCGCCGCCCAGGCCGCGCCAGCAGGCGTCGCCTGCCGCGCGCGACTCTATGGCCTTGAAGTGCGGCAACACATCCGACCAGGACCAGCCGCGCACGCCGAACTGCGCCCAGTCGTCGTAGTCCTGCGCCTGGCCGCGCCCGAACACCATGCCGTTGATCAGGCTTGAGCCGCCCAGCCCCTTGCCGCGCGGCGCATAGATGCGCCGGTTGTGCAGCTCCTTTTCCGGCTCGGTCTCAAAGCCCCAGTTGTAAGGCCCGCGGTTGAACATCTTGGCGGTGCCGGCCGGCATCCGCGGCCACAGACCCTTGGGATGCCCGCCGGCCTCCAGCAGCAGCACTTCGCAGCCGGGGTCGGCCGAGAGCCGGTTGGCCAGCACGCAGCCGGCCGTGCCGCCGCCCACGATGATGTAGTCGAACATCATGCGAGCACCTGCGCATGGCTGGCCTGCATCACCGATTTGATGACGGTATAGGCATCCAGACTGTGCGCGCCGCCTTCGCGCCCGAAGCCGCTGTCCTTGATGCCGCCAAACGGCGTCTCGGCCGAAGACACGGTGAAAGTGTTGATCGCCAGCGAACCCGCCTCGATTTCCGCGGCGAGCCGTTCCTGCACGTCGGCGTTGTTGCTGAAGGCATAGGCGGCCAGACCCACATTCAGCGCATTGGCCTGGGCGATGGCGTCGTCCAGCTGCGCAAAGCGGTTGATGATCGCAATCGGTCCGAACGGCTCTTCGCGCAGCACCTGCGCGCCTTCGGGTACATCGGCAAGCACGGTCAGCGGATAGAAGTAGCCCTTTCCAGGCGGGCGCTCGCCGCCGCACAGCACGCGCGCGCCGCGGGTGCGCGCATCGCCCACCAGGCGCTCGATGTCCTGGCGCCGCCGGGCATTGGTCAGCGGGCCGATATGCGTGTCCGGCGCGAGGCCGTCTCCGCATGCTACGGCGCGCGCCTGCTCGGCAAAGGCCTGCACAAAGGCTTCGAAAATGTTCTCGGCCACCAGAAAGCGCGTGGGGGAAACGCAGATCTGCCCGGTGTTGTTGGCCTTGGCCCTGACCGCCAGCCGGGCGACCGCGACGGGGTCCGCGTCGGCGCAGACGATCACCGGCGCGTGACCGCCCAGCTCCAGCAGACAGGGCTTGAGGCGCGCGGCCGCCATTTGCGCCAGCTGACGGCCCACCGCCACCGAGCCGGTGAAAGTGAGCATGCGCACGCCATCGCTTTCCACCAGCGTGCGCGAAATTTCGCCCGGATCGCCGAACAGCACATTGAGCACTCCGGGCGGAAGGCCGGCGTCGACCAGGGCCTGGGCGATATGGAATGCACCCGCTGGCGTTTCCTCGGCCGGCTTGAGAATCAGCGCGCATCCAGCCGACAGCGCGGCGGCGATCTTGCGCATGGGCGAGCCAATGGGCGCATTCCAGGGCGCGAATCCCGCGACCACGCCTATGGGCTCCCTGCGCACCATGCAGCGCAGCTCAGGCCCCAGGGGAACGACCTGGCCATATTGGCGCAAGCCTTGGTTCGCATCCCACTCCAGGATGGCTGCGGCGCGGCGCACTTCAAATGCCGCTGCGGCCAGGCTCTTGCCCTGCTCAAGCACCGTCGCGTGGGCGATCCGCGCTTCGCGCGCACGCATCAGCTGCGCGGCTTTGAGCAGGATGGCTGCGCGCTCGGCCGGCGCCATGCGCTTCCACACCCGCAGACCGCGCGCCGCGCCGGCGATGGCGTTGGCGATATCGGCCGCGCTGGCGTGCGGAATATGTCCCACGACCGCTTCGGTCGCCGGATTGATGACCGCAATGCTCTTCTCGCTCGCCACCCACTGGCCATCGATCAGCAGCTTGATTTCCGGATAATTCATTTTTTCAGCCAAAAAAAAGATCGCAATCGCCCTCGGGCCATTGCGATCATGGATACGGAAAGAATCAGGGCTTGAAGCCGGATTCCTTGACCACCGGCGTCCAGAACTGGATCAGCGAACGCACCTGCTTGTCCATCTCATCGCCGCTGCCGAAATCCGGCGACAGGTTGGCCTGCAGCATGCGTTCCTTGAAGCCGGGGTTGGCAATCGCCTTCTTGATCGCGTCTTCCATCTTCTGGCGCTCGGCGGCCGGCGTCTTCTTCGTGGACCACAGGCCCATGAAGGCTTCGCCCTGGGTGACCTTGTAGCCCTGCTCCAGCATGGTGGGCACATTGGGAAATACCGGCCAGCGTTTTTGCGTCATGAAGCCCAGGGGAATCACGCGGCCATCGCTGACATATTGGAAGATGTCACCGGGCGCCATGATGCCCACCGGCGCCTGGTTGCCCAGAATGGCGGTTTTCACATCGCCCGCGCCCTTGTAGGGCACGACCGTCATCTTGACGCCGAACTGCTGGGACATCACCACGCCCAGAAACTCGGTGATGCTGCCCGCGCCTGCCGAGGCATACATCGTCAGCTCGGGCTTCTTCTTGGCCAGTTCGACGAATTCCTTGAGGTTCTTCGCTCCCGTGCCCGGGCTGGCATAAAGCCCCAGCGGATAGGAAATGACGCGCGCCACGGGCGCCATATCTTCGAGGTAGTTGTAGCGCAGCGCGCCGGGCGTCTGCAGGATGGTCGGGAAGATGGCCCAGCTGTCGGGCGAGAACAGGTAGGTTGTGCCGTCGTGCGGCGCCGCCATCAATGCCTGCGCGGCAATGCGTCCGCCCGCACCGGGCTTGTTCTCGACCAGCACCGTGCGGCCCAGAATCACGCGCAGTTCGTCGGCCAGCATGCGGGCCACGGCGTCGCTGGTGCCACCCGGAACGAAGCCGACCAGCACGCGGATCGGCGCCTTGTCGTTGGAAAACGCCTGGCCGCTCGCGGCCAGCGCCGCCGCCGTCAACCACCACTTGAATTTGCCGAATAATTTCATAGTCTTCGCACCAGATGCATTGAAATTGGATGCTGCCCCAGGGGGAAATCACGCTGGTTGCTCCAAGCGGTCTTGCGGCCGCCTGCACCACCAGCCGCCATGCCTCAGAACGCCAGGCGCATGCCGACTGCGACGGCATTGTTTCTGGACAGGTTCTTTTGCTTGGCCACGCCGTAATCGGCATACAGGCGCGTGGACTTGCTCAGGTCGTAGTCATAGCCGATGCCGATCTTGTTGCGGTCGCGCGCGTTCACATCGCTGTCCAGTTGCGATACCGCCAGCTTGAACCTGCCGGGGCCGATCCTGGCATCCATGCCGACTGTGTATAGATTCGTCGTGGTTCTGAAGTTCTTGTTCTTGCCCTGGGCGGCGTAGGCCATCACCCGAAAGCGTTCGAAGCTGTAGATGAAGGCCGCGTTGAGCAACTCGTCGTTGCTGTTGAGGTTGGTGCCAGCCGCAGGAATCGCCTGGTTGACTTTGGCATAACCGAGGCCGGCATAGATGTTCTCGCCCTGGTACTGGACGTTGCCGCCCGACTGGCTGTTGCTGCCGTTTTCCTTGAAGCTGTACGCCAGATCGAAGTTCAGGCCATTGAAGCGCCTGGACTTGAAGCCCAGGGTGTTGTTGGTGCGTGAGGCGATGTCGGAGTTGGAGTTGAAGTCCGCGTACTGGTTGGCGCCGATCTGGCCGACTCCGTCCATGCCGAATGGGTCGGTCTTTACCGCCAGCCAGAACATGGGCGCGTAGTCCCGTCCCATCCACAACGTGCCCACGTCTTTGTGGCTCAGGCTCACGGTCGATTGCATGAAGAACGGCGAAGTCGCGGAATAGCTGCCCGTATCCGGCGTGAAGCGATGTTCCAGAAGAAACGACGCCGACAGGCCGCCACCCAGATCTTCCGTGCCGCGAAAGCCCAGACGCGACGCCGAGGACTGCTTCATCTGCCAGGCCTTGCTGGCGCCATTGCCGCCGGGATTGGACGAGGCTCCGGCGTTGCCCTTGGCTATTCCCAGGTCCATCACACCATAGATCTGGACGTTGCTGCTGGCGGATGCGGCACTGGCCATGGCCAGCAATGCGAGGGTGGTAAGCGCTTTCTTCATGGTTTCCCTTTGGGTCTGGTTGTTCTATTTGATTGTCGTTGGTTCTGAAATCAGAACAACCTATAGAAAACCCGAGGGAGTGAAGCTATTTTTCTGGAAAAACCAAGAGTAAACCCTGATTGAATCGTGGGTGCAGTCGATAATTTATGAACTTAGTAATAAAAATAGCATGTGCTTTTTTATCTCGACCGCCACCCGCAGGCTCAGGCGCGTTCCATGCGCCTGGCCAACGGCAGGGTCCGCGGGCGAGTGTTCAAGGCGAGACATCCCCAAAGCGCCGCCCGCACGGATGGAGAGGCCGCGCGGGTCATGCCCGTCAATGGAAGCGACCGGGGTGCATCGATCAGAAGCGGTGGGCCATGCCCAGCATGAAGGTCACGCCCTTGTCGTCCTTGGCACGGATGTCCGATTGGGTCCGACCCACTTCGGAAAAGAACATGGTGCGCTTGCTCACGCGATACTCGGCACCGAGCGCAACGGTGCGGGATTTGTCCCGGTCGGCCACTTCCAGGAACTCATAACCGAACTTCAGCGCGAGCATATTGCTGAGCGGATAGCGTGCCCCTAGGCTGTAGCGATCGGAGTCCTGGGCTTGGCCCGGCGCGGCCACGCGGCTGTAGGTCAGGCCCAGGTGCAGCTTGCTGAAGTCATAACGCCCACCGATGGTGAGTACGTCACGGTCCTTGAAGTTGTCAATGGCCGAGGCCGTATTGCCGGCGTTGAGCGTATAGCCCAGCCCCAGAACCAGCGGGCCGCTGCGGTAGAGCGCGGCCAGTTCGGTCGTGTTCTGCTGCTTGGACGCCATATTGTTCTTGGAAACCACTGCGCCCGATACCCGCACCCCGCCGATCTCAGGCGACATGTACATCAGCGTGCCGTTGTAGCGCGTGGGCGCATCGAAGGGTCCGCCGTAGACCGTGGTGCCCAGGCCCAGCGGCATATAGACATCCAGCGGGCGGCGCAGCAGTTCATCGACCGGGCCCCACATCTTTCCCATGGAGATTTCTCCGAAACCGCCCGAAAGGCCGATCTTGGAATTGGTGAAGAAGCTGTTTCCGGTTTGCGAGCCGGTGGACGGATCGAAGCGGTGGTTGAGTATGAAATTGGCTTTCAGGCCAGAACCCAGATCCTCCACGCCTCTGAATGTCAGATTGCTTCCGGCTGCCTCGAGGTTATCTATTGCATTCTTGGACGCCGTGCCGTCGCCTTTTGATGGAGTGAATCTGTAGCCCGCGACAAAACCGCCGCTCACAGTCACCTGGGATTGAGAATGAACAATGCAGGGCGCAGCAAGGGCTACCGCGCAAAACAATCGCAGCATAATTTTTTCCTGAAATTAAAATGTTCGACCAAGGAGAGTAAATATCTCCATCTGCCAAAATAAATCGCCTGTCTTGCGCGACAGGCGATTTTTTACTGAGGCTTCAGACTGGATTCCTTGACAATGGGAGTCCAGTAATTGATCAGCCGGTCAACCTGCTGGCCAAGCACTTTGCCTTCGGCAAAATCCGCTCGCACATAGATCTTTGCCAGGCGTTCCTGCACGCTGGGTTTGCTGAGCACTTTCTTCAAGGCTTCTTCCATCTTGCTGCGCTCGGCCTCGGGGGTCTTGGCATGGGTCCAGAACGCGGAAAATGCGCCGCCATTGACAATGTTGAAGCCCTGTTCCTTGAACGTCGGAACCTGTGGCGCAATCGACCAGCGTTCTTCGACGAAGAAGCCCAGAGGCTTGATCTTGCCGCCGACCTCGGCGAGTCCGTCGCCTGGCGTCATGACACCCGCCGGCACTTGACCACCCATCAGGTTGGACTTGACATCGCCACCGCCTTTGAACGGCACGACGGTCATCTTGAAGCCAAACTCCTTGGACATGACGATGCCCAGAAATTCGGTAATGCTGCCGCTGCCGGACGAGCCATACAACGCGATGCTGGGATCGGCCTTGGCCTTCTCCACATACTCCTTGAGCGTATTCACGCCCGTGCTTTCGGAAACGAACAGCCCCAATGGATAGGAGACGATGCGGGCGACAGGCGAGAAATCCGACTTTAATTTATAGCGCAGTTGCGATTCGGTATTCAGAATGGTCGGGAAAATGGCCCAGCTGTCGGGGGCCAGCATATAGTTGCTGCCATCGTGCGCAGCGGCCTTGAGCGTCTGGGCCGCAAGACGCCCACCCGCTCCAGGTTTGTTTTCCACAATGACATTGCGCCCCAGCACCGGACGCAACTCTTCCGCCAGGAGGCGTGCAATGATGTCGCCATTGCCGCCGGCGGCAAAACCAATAATGATGCGCACCGGATTGTTTTCCTGGGAATGCGCCAGCATGCAGGTAAAGCCGAGGATTGCCGGAATGATGATTTTCATCTTTATTTTTTTCAAAATATTGTCTCCTTGATCTGATTTATTGGATTGGATGGTTGATTTTTACTCAGCTGTCAATGCCTTCTTTCAAAATGAATTCATCGCTCCACAGGTTGGGTGACCCGCCCTCGGTCTTCTGAATGAACTTGTGGAGCAGGTGCTTGAGCAGCACGCCATCCATGTCGTCCATTTTTCCCAGCAGCTGCTCCTCATGCGACTTGGCGATCGCCAGCAGGCTGACGCTGTCGAAAACGCCCTTGTCGGTCAGGCAATACACCGGCTCTTCGCCCGCGCTGCGCGCCACCGTGGTGACCCAGCCCTTGTGCTGGAGCGCGGTCAGCGTCTGCAAAATGGTGTCCAGCGCGGCATCCTGATTAAACTGGCCGAACATTGCGCTGGTCAGGTTTTTCTTGGTCAGCATGATGGTCAACAGCCGCCATTCGTAGTCATTCAAACCGTACTTTTCCAGATGGCCGCGCATGCTGTCGAGAAAATTGCGGCGCGCGCGGCCGAACATGTAGCCCAGCATGTCGGCGCGGAAGGAGGGCGGTTCGGTGTCGGCAGGCTGCGACAGCTGCAGGGCCGCATCCTTGCACGCCGCCAGTGCATATTTGCCGGCGTGAAAGACCAGCGGCGCCAGCGCATTCTTCTCGAACTGCTGGACCTCGCCCACGAAGATGATGTGGTCGCCGCCTTCATATTGGAACGTGGTCTTGCATTCGAAGCGCGCCGCGCAGCGTTGCAGCAGGGGCACGCCATGCTCCGATGGCACGCTGGCTACACCGGCGAACTTGTCCTGGCCGCCGCGCGCGAACTGGTTGGAAATACCTTCCTGTTCGGCGCTGAGGACGTGCACCGCCCAGTGCTTGGCGGCGACAAAATCCTGCAGGCTGAAGGCTTTTTTGGCCAGGCTCCACAACACCAGCGGCGGCTCGAGCGAGACCGAGTTGAAGCTGTTGGCCGTGAGGCCAATGGGCTCGCCATTGCGGCCCACGGCGGTGATCACGGTCACGCCGGTCGCAAAGGTGCCAAGCGCGGCACGAAAGGCCTTGGCGTCAAACGCCGGGGCGATGGTTTCTTGCATGTTCTGTCTCCCAAAGATGGTGGGGTGGGGTCTCGCAGCGGTCAACTTTGGCGTGTTGCAAGAATGTCCAGCGCCACGTCGACAATCATGTCTTCCTGGCCGCCGACCATGCGGCGC
>NZ_JAVWWA010000062.1:0-27751 GCF_036666375.1 Comamonas sp.
GAGTCCTGGCTGATGGGAAACAGCATGCTGGTGGAGCGGCTGCCGTTCTTGAGCTGCGCCAGGTTGGCGTAGACCTGGGTACGCTTGGACAGGAAATGCGCATAGCCCAGCGCCACGCGCCTGGCATCGGCATCGCCGGGACGCGACCATTTGCCCAGCGCCAGCCGGAACTCGCCCGAGCCCACGGGAATCGCCGCGCTGACGTTGGCCGAGTTGGCATCTGCCAGGCCCGCAATCTGGTTGCGCTGGTAGTAGCCATGGAGTCGCGCCACGCCGAAGTTGTAGGCGCCGCCTATGCCCAGTGTCTTGGCGCGCACCGCGGGCGCGGCCAGGCCCACGGTCGGGCCGGCGATCTGCGCGCTGTCGAAGGCCAGGCCCAGAAAAGCCGGGCCGCTGCTGTAGTCCAGCGCCAGCGCGTAGTTGCGGCCCGTGGCCGCGCCTTCGGCGGCCTGCACGTAGGCGCGGCCAAACACATTGCCGAACTTGGGGGTGATGTACTGCACGGCGTTGTCGAACTTGAAGGTGTTGCCGCGGTTGTTCGCGCCCTGCAGCAGCGTCTGCACCGCGCCCAGTTGCGCGCGGCCAAACGCATCGGCCTTGCCTGAAATCCAGACCGACGGGCCCCACATCGAGCCCAGCTGCAGCGTGCCCAGGCGGCGGTCGGACAGGCCCACATAGGCTTCGCGGTTGAAGAAGGCCGCGCTGCTCGCGCCGCTGGACAGATCAAGCTGGCTCTCGAGCTTGAACGTGGCGCTCAGGCCTGCGCCCAGGTCCTCGTTGCCGCGCAGGCCGAAGTAGCTGGTGTCCGAGGACAGCGACCATTGGTTGGCGCCCGGGTTGGAGCGCGACTGGTGGTACACGGCGGCATCGGCGCGGCCGTAGACGGTCACGCCGGACTGCGCGAAGGCGCTGGCGCTGCAGGCAAGCAGCGCGCCCAGCGCGATATGTCGGTGCATCCTGTGGCTCATTTTCTTGTCTCCTGGTTGAAAGCGGGCATGGCTGCGCCCAGCCGTCATTGCGGCTTTGTGCAGGGGCGTAGCGGGAAAGGGCCGGCGGGCGCCGGCCCGGAGTAGGGGGCTTGGTGTTACGCCGCGGTGCTGCGGCGAGTGGAGGCCGCGGGGTCGCGCTTGACGCCGGGCGCCAGCGCGGTGCCCAGGCCGGGCTTGTCGGGGCGCAGCAGGTAGCCGTTTTCCAGCACCGGCAGCTCGGTCACCAGGTCCTTGTAGAAGGTGCTGAGAAACGCGCGCACCACTTCCTGGAAAATGGCGTTGGGCGAGGCCAGCCCCAGGTGCAGCGAAGCCATCAGCACGACCGGGCCGGTGCAGTCATGCGGTGCAATGGGCTTCTGGTAGGCGTCGGCCAGGCTGGCGATCTTGCGCGCCTCGGTGATGCCCCCGCACCACGAGAGATCGAGCATGACGTAGTCCAGCGCATGCGCCGCGAGGTGGTCGCGAAACGCTCCCTGCGCGGCCAGCGTCTCGCTGCCGCAGACCGGAATCTGGCCCAGGCGGCGGTAGTCGGCAAGCGCGCCCGGGCTGTCCATCTTGATCGGGTCCTCGGCCCAGAACGGCCGGTACTGCTTGAGTTCGCGCGCGATGGCCAGCGCCGATGTCACGTTCCACATCGAATGGAACTCGCACATCACTTCAATTTTGTCGCCCACGGCCAGGCGGATCTTCTCGAACACTTCCAGGCCCTGGCGCATGGCCTTGGCGCTCACATATTGCCCGTCCGATTCGGTGGCCGCGGCATCGAACGGCCAGATCTTCATGGCGCTGAAGCCTTCTTCAACCAGGCTTTGCGCGAGTTCGCCCGGGCTTTCAATGAACGCGATCTGGTCGTCATAGCGGTGGCGCACCTTGGCGTCGCCGGGCTGCACCAGCCGGCGCTGGATGCTCTTGCTGTTGTAGTCGACGCCCGCGCAGGTGTTGTAGGCGCGCATGCGGTCATGGCAGGCGCCGCCCAGCAGCTGGTAAATGGGCTGGCCCGTGACCTGGCCCAGGATGTCCCACAGCGCGATGTCTATGGCCGAGGCGGCGCGCGTTTCCACGCCGCTGCCGTTGAAGCCCAGGTAGCCGCGCAGCAGGATCTTGTGCAGGCGTTCGATGTCCAGCGCGCTCTGGCCCAGGATCAGCGGCGCGGCCATCGAGTGGATATAGGTTTCCACGGCTTCGGCGCCGCGGAAGGTTTCCCCCAGGCCGACAATGCCGGCGTCGGTTTCAATCTCTACCCACAGCAGGTTGGGCTGGGTCTTCAGGCGTGTGGTTTCAATCGCTGTAATGCGCATTCTTGTTTACTCCGCGGAAATCTTTTGCGAGCGGATCAGGTCGGCCCACTTGTCGTGTTCGGCGCGGATGTGCTTGCCCAGCACGGCAGGCGCTCCGCCCAGGGGATTGATGCCGGCGTCGCTCATGGTCTTGCGCACCGTCGGGTCCTGCAGGCCCTTGTTGAACGCGGCGTTGAGCTTCTGGATCACGGCCGCGGGCGTGCCGGCCGGCGCGCCAATCGCAAACCAGGGCTCGATGATGAAGTTCTTGTAGCCGATCTCTTCCATCGAGCGCAGCTCGGGCAGGTTGCTCGAACGGCCCTTGCCCGTGACCGCCAGGCCCTTGACCTTGCCGGTCTTGACGAAGGGCGCGATCGACGGCTCGTTGTCGAAGAACACGTCGATCTGCCCGCCCAGCAGATCGGTGATCGCCGGGCCCGAACCCTTGTAGGGCACATGCAGCAGGTCGACGCCGGCCATCTTCTTGAACATCTCGCCCGCGAGGTGGTTGGACGCGCCCACGCCCGACGAGGCATAGGTGAGCTGGCCGCGCTTGGCCTTGGCCACCAGGTCTTCGACACTGTTGATTTCGGACTTGGGGCTGGCCGTGAGCACGTTGATCGACGAGCCCAGCAGCACCACGGGAGCGATGTCCTTGAACAGGTCGAAGCCGGGGTTGGCGTAGAGGCTGGAATTGACCGAGCAGTTGCCTATGCTGCACAGGAAGATGGTGTAGCCGTCGGCCGGGGCCTTGACCGCCGCGGCCGTGCCGATGTTGCCGGTCGCGCCCGGGCGGTTCTCGACCACGATGGCCTGGCCCAGTTCCTTGGCGGCGGCGTTGGCCGTGAGGCGCGAGACCAGATCGCCCGAGCCGCCCGGCGGCACCGGAACGATCATGCGTATCGGCTTGGAAGGGAAGTCCTGGGCATGTGCTGCGGGGTGGAGGACCAGGGTCGCGCCAAAGGCAAGCGCAATGGTCACAAGGCTCTTTTTCATGATTTGTCTCCAGCTTTTTGGATGAATTATGGAACGCGGTGCCGCGTCGCTGCGAATAATACAATCATCATATGATTGACGTCAAGGCGGATTCGGGGAGGGCCAGCGGTTATGCTTGCAGCCTATGTCCCCACCTCGTTTGCGCAACTTTCACCACCAAATCGTTGATGCCGTGGGCGCGAGCATCGTGGCCGGGCGCTATGCCGAAGGCGAGCAGCTGCCGACCGAGCCGCAGCTGGCCGAAACCTATGGCGCGAGCCGGCTGATCATCCGCGAGGCGATGAAGAGTCTTGCCGCCAAGGGCCTGGTCTCGATACGTCCGCGTACCGGCACCCATGTGCTGCCGCGCGCCGAGTGGAATCTGTTTGACCCCGCCGTGCTGGGCTGGCAAAGCGAGGCGCCGCCCGACAAGAAGCTGATTGCCGATCTGATGGAGCTGCGCCAGACCATAGAGCCGCTGGCCGCGCGCCTGGCCGCGGCCAGGGCCTTGCCGCCGCAGGTGGCCGAGATCCGCGAAGCCTTCGAGGCCATGGCAAAGGCCCAGACCCAGGCCAGCTACATCGAGGCCGACCTGCGCTTTCACGGCGCCGTGGTGCGCTCCTGCGACAACCAGTTCATCCAGCAGCTGGAGACCGCGCTGTCGGCGGTCTGGAAAACCAGTTTTCAGGCGTCCAGCGACGCCTGGGGCCCCGACGCCCAGGCGCTGGAATTGCACCGCTCCTTGCTGCACTCCATAGAAGGGCGCGATCCGCAGGGCGCCGAAGCCGCAGTGCTGGCGCTGATTGCCCGCGCGGTGGTGCGCATCGGCCAGATCGCCTAGCGCGCGCCGGGCGCCGCCGGGCGGCAGGCTTCAGCCGAAGATCGCATAGCCTTCGCGCATGCGGCTCGAGACCGCGGACAGCGACAGCAGCATGACCAGCACGATGCCGGCCGAAAACAGCGCGCTGAAAAACGTCAGCCCGCGCAGGGCTGCGTGCTGCCGCGCGTCTTCGGACGCGGGCAGCTCCCAGAGCCTGAACAGGTGCTGCTGCATCTTGAATTGCAGCCAGCCAATCAGCGCATAGACAAGCGCCACCGCCACGCTGACGGCAATGGCCTGGGTTTGCGTGGCCACCAGCACTCCGTTGCCGGCAATGATGACGGCGTTGAGCCCGCACAGCGCTGCCGCCAGCACCATCACCGCCTGCGCGGCGCGGCGTCGCCATGATGGGAAGGATGCGGCGGGCGTGGGCAGGATCATGGGGCGGCGGATTGATTTCAGGCGGAACGCGGTGGGCGCGGGCTGGCGCCAGCGCCAGGGTGGAGTCACTGTACCAAAGCCATCAGCTGACTCAGCAAACCATTTCGCGCAATAATATACGCCGTATGTTTATTGGAAGTTCCATGGTCACGGCCCATGTTTTCATTGCCACCAGCCTTGACGGCTTCATTGCCCGGCCCGACGGCGACATCGACTGGCTGCTGCAGCGCGATGCGCCCGACGAGGACCATGGCTACGCGCAGTTCATTGCCGACAAGGACCTGATCGTGATGGGCCGCGGCACGTATGAAAAGGTGCTGAGTCTGGGCCCCTGGGCCTATGACCGGCCCGTGTTGGTGCTGTCGAAACAGCTGGCCGACACGGCGGTGCCCGAGGCCCTGCAGGGTAAGGTTCGGTTCAGCGCCAGCGCGCCCGGCGAGTTGATGCAAGCCCTGGCCGCGCAGAACGTGGGCCGCGTCTATGTGGACGGCGGGCAGTTGGTGCAGTCGTTCCTGCGCGCGGGACTGATTGCCGACATGGTGATCACCACGGTGCCCGTGCTGCTGGGGGCGGGAAGGCGCTTGTTTGGCGCGCTGTCGGCCGACGTGGATTGGACGCTGGTCTCGAGCCGCAGCTTTGCCTCGGGCCTGGTGCAGTCGAGCTACCGGCGCGCGCCATGAGCCGGGCGCGCGGGCGTCCGGCCCAGGGTCAGGAGATGGCACGCGATGAAATACTGGCTGCAGCGCTGTGCCTGCTTGACGAGAACGCGGGCCAGGGCTTGAGCATGCGCGCGCTGGCCACCAGGCTGGGCGTCACGCCCATGAGTCTTTACCGCCATGTGGGCGACCAGGCCGGGCTGCTGCGCGCGCTGGCCGACCAGGTCTATGCCCGGGTGCTCGAAGCGCCGCAGGGGCTGGCCGAGGAAGGCGCGCAGATCCGGGCGCTGCTGACCCGCTACCACCGGGCCGTGGCCCGCTATCCGCAGCTGACGCTGGCGATCTTTGCCACGCCCCAGGCTTTTGCCGGCGTGACGCGCGCGATCACCGAGCGGCTGGACAGCTTGCTGGCGTGCATCACCGCGCAGCCGCTGGCGTGGCGCGACATTCTTGTCGACCATGCGCACGGCAGCGGTCTGGCGCTGGCCGCAAGCCAGGCCCAGCCCGCGCAGTTCGAGCCGCTGCTCGCGCACTACCAGCAGGCGCTTGACCGGCTGCTCGAGGGCCTGACCGGCGCGCGCTAGCCCTCGGGCAGATCCTCGTGCAGGCACAGGTAGTTGCCCTCGGTGTCCTTGAACCAGGCGGCCTTTTCCGCGCCCAGCACGCAGACATGGTTGACGGTCTTGAGCCCGGGAAAGTCGTAGTCCTCGAAGGTCACGCCCGCACTTTTGAGCTGCGCGATGCCTGCGGCGATGTCGGCGACGCGAAAGCTGATGGCGGTGTGATCGGCCTTGGTGCCTTCGGGCTTGGGAAACAGCGCAAGCGTGCTGCCGCCGACCTGGTAGACGAACTTGCCGTCCGGCCGCAGGCCGCCGGGCGCAAGGCCCAGGCAGTCTTCGTAGAAGTGTCGGGCGCGTTCCATGTCAATGACCGGAAGCATGGTGGTAACAGCGGATTGGGACAGCATGGCAAGTCCTTTCACGCGGTCGCTGGCGTCGTGCGCCGCAGGGCGCGCATCCGCTTGACCGGCACTCCAGCTTACGCCCGCGGATGCCGCGATGCCAGTGGTATCTCTGGCCGCCGGTACCGGCATGCGTCGTGCGACAGGCAGGCGCGTACTGCTTGCTGTACCGCGCAACTGTACCTGTCGGTATGGATACAGTTTGTCTATATTGACCAGACACCAAATGGGTCACAAACCCAAGGCCAAGACGCTTTGATAAGTGACCTCACAAAAGCCGTCAAAGGAGACAAGCATGAACTGGTTCAAAGGATTTGCCAAAACGGCAATTGCCGCCGCCGTCGTATCGGGCACGGCCTACGCGCAGGACATCAAGATCGGCTACAACGCCGACATGTCGGGCAGCGGTGTCGCCGAGCTGGGGATCTCGGGGCGCTGGGGCTTCGAGGCCGCGATCGAGGACATCAACAAGGCCGGCGGCATCATGGGCCGCAAGGTCGTGGGCGTGATCCGCGACGACCTGGGCACGCCGCCCAAGTCCATCCAGAACATGACCGAGCTGATCGACAACGAGAAGGTCTCGGCCGTCGTCGGCCCGGCCAACTCGGGCAATGCGCTGGCCTGGCTGCACCTGCCGCAGCAAAAGAAGATTCCCGTCGTGGTGCCCATCGCCACCGGCTCGGAGATCACCACGCGCTACGCCAACGATGCGCAGAACTACCTGTTCCGCATCTCGATGGTGGACCGCGAGCAGTCGGCGCTGCTGGCGGCCTACGCGGTCAAGCATTCGGCGGGCAAGAAGATTGCCGTGCTGGCTGATTCGACCGGCTACGGCCAGGGCGGCACCAAGGACGCCACCGCGATTCTCGAGCTGCATGGCGTCAAGCCCGTGGCCGTGGAGAAGTTCGGCCCCAAGGACACCGACATCACTTCGCAGCTGTCGAAGATCAAGGCCGCGGGTGCCGACACCGTGATCGTCTACGGCCTGGCCGACGGCACGGCCCAGGTGCTGCGCAGCATGGAGAAGATCAACTACCTGCCGACCACGCTGGGTGCCTGGGGCAACCTGAGCTCGCTGTTCCCGAAGATGACCGGTGCCAAGCTGTCCGAGCACCTGATCATGGCGGCGTCGACCACGGAAGACACGAACGCCAAGACCAAGGCCCTGGGCGAGCGCGTGCGCAAGAACTTCCCCACGCTCACCACCTTCCCCTGCGCGGCGCAAAGCTATGACTCGGTGATGCTGATCGCCGCGGCGATGAAGCAGGCCAACAGCACCGACGGCGCCAAGGTGGCGGCGGCGCTGGAAAACCTGCAGGGCGTCGAAGGCGTGATCAAGACCTACAACAAGCCGTTCACCAAGACCATGCATGAAGGCCTGAACGTCAATGACTTCTACCTGGCGCGCTGGAAGGGCGACACCGTCGTGAAGTTCGAGGACTCCGTGACCAAGGGCTTCCAGCCCGCTGACTTCAAGAAGTAATTCCCGTTTGTGATGGCGTTTGCTGGCGGGCTGCTCAGGCAGTCCGCCCGCACCTTGCGTTGGTATGGCGAGCGATCGGAGTTGCGCGTATGGCAGTCAGTATTCTTCAGGCCATGTTCAGTGGCCTGGCATTGGGCAGCATCTATGCCCTGGTGGCACTGGGTTTCAACATCACCCACAACACCACCAAAACCTTCAATTTCGGCCAGGGCGAGTTTCTTGTCGCTGGCGCTTTCATCGCGGTTTCGACGCTGCTGCTGCTTGCCGGCCATGACTTCAAGGGCACGCTGCAGCAGGCCGAAGTGACGCTGGCGCGCTACGGCCTGAGCCTGATCGCCACCGTGGTGATCATGGGCCTGCTGGGCGTGGTGGTGTATTACGCCGCGATCCGCCCGTTCATCGGCCAGCCCGGACTGGCCTGGGTGATGAGCACGATCGGCTTCGGCATCATCATCCAGAACATCGCGCTAGCCATCTGGGGCCCGTCGCCCATGGTCATGCCTTCGCCGCTGGGCAGCGAAGTGCTGCGCATAGGCGGCGCGGGCGTGCTGCCGCAGGAAATCCTGGTGCTGTGCGTGAGCATCGCGCTGATGCTGTGCCTCGACGTCGTGATGCGCAGGACGCGCCTGGGCAAGGCGGTGCGCGCCGTGGCGCAAAGCAGCACCGCGGCGACGCTGATGGGCATCAATGTGACGGCCATCGTGGTGCTGGCGTTTGTCGTCAGCGCCAGCCTGGCGGGCATTGCCGGGCTGCTGATCGCGCCCATCACCACCGCCTCGGTGTTCATGGGCCTGACGCTGGCGCTCAAGGCGTTTTCATCGGCCATCGTCGGTGGCCTGAGCAATCCGCGCGGCTGCATGCTGGGCGGTTTTCTTCTCGGTCTGATCGAGGCCATGGTCGGCCTGTGGCATGCGGAGCTGCGCGAAATCAGCATCTTCCTGCTGATCATTTTTGTTCTGGTGCTCAAGCCTGAAGGCCTGCTGGGTCAGCGCGTGGTGGAGAAGGTCTGATGAACCAGTACAAGCATCTTTTGGGCGTGGTCGCGTTCGCGGCCCTGGTCGGGCTGATTCCGCTCGTCACCGACAACGGTTTCTATCTCAAGGTCCTGTTCCTGATCGGCGTGAATTACCTTGCCGCCGCCGGCCTCAACGTGCTGGTCGGCTACGCCGGGCAGAAGTCGCTGGGCCATGCGGGGCTGTTTGCGGTCGGTGCCTATACGGCGGCGCTGTTCACGGCCAAGCTCGGCTGGAATCCCTGGCTGGCTTTCGCCGCGGCCGGCGCGATGGCTGGCCTGTTCGGCGTGGTGATCGCCTTGCCCGCGCTGCGCGTCAAGGGCCCGGCGCTGGCGATGGTGACCATTGGCTTCGGCGTGGTCGTCGAGAAAGTGGTTTCCGAGTGGCAGGACGTGTTTGCCGGCCAGCAGGGCATCTACGGCGTGCTGCCGCTGACGTTCGGCGGCGAGCCGCTGGACGCGCGGCAATGGGTCTGGGTGGTGCTGGCGCTGGGCATTGCCGCCCACCTGATGCTGCGCTTTCTGCTGCGCGGCAAATACGGCCGGGCGTTCATGGCGGTCAACACCGCCGAAGTGGCCGCCGAAAGCGTGGGCGTGAGCGTCTACAAGTACAAGGTGCTGGCCTTCGTGATCAGCGCCGTGACCTGCGGCTTTGCCGGCGCGCTGATCACCCAGCAGAACCAGTACATCAACTCCGACTTCATCACCTTCAACCTGTCGGTGTTCTTTCTGCTGATCGTGCTGTTTGGCGGGCGTTCGGTCTACGGTCCGCTGCTGGGCGCCGTGGTGCTGACGCTGCTCGACGCGTTTCTTGCGCGCTGGCCGGGCGTGCAGCATTTCACCTATGGCGCGCTGCTGCTGTTCGCGCTGTATGCGATGCCCAACGGCCTGTCGGGCGCGCTGACTTCGCTGTTTCGCCGCCTGCGCTGGTATGACCGCCGCGTGCCCGGCCCCGAGCGCGCGCCCATCGCTCCCTGGCGTCTGCAGGTGGCCGGCGACGCCGTGCCCGGCGGTGAAGTGCTGCTGCGCACGCAAGGCCTGTACAAGGCCTATGGCGGCGTGGTGCCGACCAACAACCTCGACATCGAGATCCAGTCGGGCCATGTGCATTCGCTGATCGGCCCGAACGGCGCGGGCAAGACCACGCTGCTCAACATCCTGTCGGGCATCGTGCCGCCCAGCAAGGGCACGATGGAGTTTCGCGGCCGCAGCACCGTGGGCCAGCCGGTCTATCGCATCTGCAACATGGGCCTGGGCCGCACGTTCCAGAACCTCAAGCTGTTTGCCGACATGTCGGTGATAGACAACGTGAAGGTCGGTCTGCACCAGCATATCCGCACCGGCTTCTGGTCGTATCTGCTGGGCCTGCCGGCAGCGGCGCGCGATGAAGCCCGCGCCACGGCCGAGTCGCTGCAGATCCTGCAGTTCCTGGGCCTGCAGGAGCATGCGCGCGCGCTCGCCGGCAGCTTGCCGTACGGCCTGCAGCGGCGCGTGGAGCTCGCGCGCGCGCTGGCCACGCGGCCCACGCTGCTGCTGCTCGACGAACCGGCCGCGGGCCTCAATCCGCAGGAGACGGGTGAGTTGGTCGAAGTGATACGCAGCATCCGCGATCTGGGCATCACCATCTTGCTGATCGAACACCATATGGATCTGGTGATGGCGATTTCCGACCATGTGATCGTGCTTGACTACGGCGAGAAGATCGCCGAGGGCGCGCCGCTGGCGGTGCAGAGCAATCCGCGCGTGATTGCGGCCTATCTGGGCACGGATGACGAAGAAGAAGAAGCGGCCCCCATGGGCCTGGGAGAGAGCCATGTCTGAGAAAGCCTTGCTCAAAGTCACCGACCTGCAGGTGCACTACGGCGCGGTGCAGGCCTTGCGCGGCATCAGCCTCGAAGTGCATGCGGGCGAGATCGTCACCATGATAGGCGGCAACGGCGCGGGAAAAAGCACGCTGATGAAGGCGCTGTCGGGCCTGGAGCCGGCCAGCGCCGGCAGCATCGTGTTTGACGGCCAGGACATCACGCGCCTGCCCGGCCACCAGCGCGTGGCGCTGGGCATTGCGCAGTCGCCCGAAGGCCGCCAGGTGTTTGCCGACCAGACCGTGCGCGACAACCTGATCCTTGGCGCCTACCATCGCAAGGTGGGGCGCGCGCTGATCGATGCCGATATCGAGGCCCAGTTCGCCGCGTTTCCGCGGCTGCGCGAGCGCCAGGACCAGATGGCTGGAACCATGTCTGGCGGCGAGCAGCAGATGCTGGCGATCGCGCGCGCGCTGATGGCCAAGCCCAAGCTGCTGCTGCTCGACGAGCCGTCGCTGGGCCTGGCTCCGCTGATCGTCAAGGAGATCTTCGCCATCATCCGCGGCCTGCAGCAAAAGGACGTGACCATCCTGCTGGTCGAGCAGATGGCCAACCAGGCGCTGGCCGTGGCCGATCGCGCCTATGTGCTGGAAACCGGCTGCATCACCATGCAGGGCAGCGGCAAGGCGCTGCGCGCCGACCCCAAGATCCGCGCCGCCTATCTGGGCAGCCATTGAACGCAAGGACTGCATGTGATTGCCATTCATGAGGCCAGCACCATTGGCGAAGTCTTCTTCCAGGCCGCGCAGAAGTACGCCGCCAACAGCCTGATCGCCGTGCCGGTGAACCCGGCGCGCAGCTACCACCCCGAGGGCTGCGAGATCAGCTATGCCGACGCGGCCGCGCAGGTCAGGGCGCTGATGCACGACTACCGCGAGGCGGGCTACGGCCTGGGCCACCGCGTGGGCCTGCTGCTCGAAAGCCGGCCCGAACACATGCTGCACAAGCTCGCGCTGAACGCGCTGGGCGTGTGCTGCGTGCCCGTGAATCCCGACTACCGGCCCGCCGAGTTCGCCTATCTGATCGACCATGCGCGGCTCGATCTGCTGCTGGTGCTTGAAAGCCATGTCGCTGCCGCCGAAGCCGCGCTGCGCGAAAGCCGCCACCAGCCCGTGCTGTCGGTGCTGCAGCAATGGGCGCAAGGCCTGCCGGCTGCCCTGCGGCCGGCGCAGGCCGGCGAAGTCGGGCCCGACACGCCGGCCAGCATTCTCTACACTTCGGGCACCACGGGCCGGCCCAAGGGCTGCGTGCTGTCGCACCACTACGAAGTGGCGGCCGGCCAGGCCTATGCGACGCGTGGCGGCATGGCGAGCATCCGCGAAGGTGCGGAACGCCTGTACAACCCGCTGCCGCTGTTCCATGTGAACGCCTCCATCCTGTCGTTCTACTGCATGCTGCTGACCGGCGGCTGCCAGGTGCAGACCGACCGCTTCCAGCCTTCGCGCTGGTGGCAGGAAGTGCGCCAGACTCGCGCCACCATCGTCCATTACCTGGGCGTGGTGATCCAGTTGCTGCTGTTGCAGCCGCCGCGCGACGACGACCAGACGCATTGCGTGCGCTTTGGCTTTGGCGCAGGGGTCGAGCCGCAGCTGCATGCGGCTTTTGAAGAACGCTTTGGCTTTCCGCTGCTCGAGCTCTGGGGCATGACCGAGATGGTGCGCCCCATGGTCGACTGCCATGCGCCGCGCCAGGTCGGCACCCGGGCCTTTGGCTGCGCGGTCGAAGGCGTGCAGGCGCGCGCCGTCGACGATCTCGACCGGGAAGTGCCCGACGGCACGCCCGGCGAGCTGGTCATACGCCACTGCGCCGAGACGCCGCGCAAGGACTTCTTCAGCGAATACCTCGACGACCCCGCGGCCACCGAAAGCGCCTGGCGCGGCGGCTGGTTCCACACGGGCGACATGGTGGTGCGCGATGCCGGCGGAATGTTCCATTTCGTCGACCGGCGCAAGAACATCATCCGGCGCTCGGGCGAGAACATTGCCGCGGCCGAAGTCGAGGCCATGCTGCTGACCCATCCCTGGGTCGAGCAGGCGGCCGTGATGGCCGTGGCCGATGAAGTGCGCGAAGAGGAAGTGCTGGCCTGCATCGTGCTCAAGGCCGGCCTGCCCGACATGGGCGAGCCGATGGCGCTGGCGCAGGACATCTTCCAGTACTGCCACCGCGCCATGGCCTACTACAAGGCGCCGGGCTGGATCTGGTTCACGCCGCAGATTCCCACCACGGGCACGCAGAAGATCCAGAAGCACGCGATCTTCGCGCGCGGCACGGATCCGCGCGAGGCCGAGGGCATGCTGGATTTGCGGGGGATGAAGAAGAGGGGGTGAGGCGGCGCTTGTTGCCCAGCGTATTGCTCCTGCTCCCGTTTGGGCACAGTCTCAGCCGTCCCCGTTCATCCTGAGCTTGTCAAAGGACGAACGGCCTGCGCTCAAGCCATGAGAACGGGCCGTTCATGGTTCGACAAGCTCACCACGAACGGTTTAGAAGCACTCTCCGGCCACGCCCCAGGATGAACGGCCTGCCCACAAGCCAGGCAAGCCGTTCATCAGCGTTTTACATGCCCGCCAGCAACGCCTTTGCCCGGTCCACGCTGACATTCTTTTCCTGCGCCATCTGCGCCGCGATGCGCTGGATATCGGCGCCGCTCGCGCCCGCAAGCAAGGCAATGTTGCGCGCATGCAGGGCCATATGGCCGCGCTGAATGCCTTCCGTGGACAGCGCGCGCAGCGCGCCCAGGTTCTGCGCCAGGCCGACGGCGGCGGCAATCTCGCCGAGTTCCTGCGCGCTTTGCACCTGCATCACGCGCAGCGCCCAGCGCGCCAGCGGGTGGGTCTTGGTGGCGCCGCCGACCAGGCCCACGGGCATGGGCAGCTCGATGCTGCCGACCAGATGGCCGTCGGCGTTCTTTTCCCAGCGCGTGAGCGAGGTGTAGCGGCCCGATTGCGCGGCGTAGGCATGGGCGCCGGCCTCGACCGCGCGCCAGTCGTTGCCGGTGGCGACGATCACCGGGTCTATGCCGTTCATGATGCCCTTGTTGTGCGTGGCCGCGCGGTAGGGATCGATCTTGGCAAACGTGTAGGCGTCGAGCACGCCTTCGATGACTTCGCTGCCGGTGTACTCGGCCGTGGCCAGCGTCTCGGGCGACAGCGTCACGCGCGCGCGCGCCAGGCGCAGGTCGGCAAGATTCGACAGGATGCGCAGGCGCACCGTGGCCGAGGTGATCTGCTCGATATACGCCGACACCGTCTCGGCCATGGTGTTGACGGTGTTCGCGCCCATGGCATCGCGCACATCGACGATCAGGTGGGCGACCACCATCGGGCCGCGCGGCGTGCTGTCGAACACATGGACTTCGATGTCCTTGCAGCCGCCGCCCATGCCTATCAGCACCGTGTCCCTGGCGTTCGCGCGGGCCATGATCTCGGCCTTGTTTTCCAGCACGATCTGGCGCACGCCGTAGGGGTCGGTCATGCCGACGATCTGGATCTGGGCGCGCATCAGCGGCGCCGTCGACGAGGTGAAGAAGCCGCCGCTGGCGCGCGCCAGCTTGGCCATGAACGAGGCCGCGGCGACCACCGAAGGCTCCTCGACAACCATGGGAACCAGCACATCCTTGCCGTTGACGCGGAAGTTGCTGGCAATGCCCAGCGGCAGCTCGAAGGTGCCGACGACGTTCTCTATCATGCCGTCGGCCACGTCCAGCGGCAGGGCGCCGGCCTGGGCCAGCAGCGCACGGTCCTGCGCGTCGAGGCCCGCGGCTTCGGCAACGCGGTGCAGGCGCTCCTGCGGAGTCAGGGAACGCATATTGGGCAGGCGGGAATCACGGGTCATGAAAATCCTTGGAGCGCGGGTGAGGGTGGGTCAGGGTATTCCCGGCAAAGCGGGACTGCCCGTTACTGTAGGCCTGCTGTACCCTTTGCAGCAGGTACAGTTATTGAGAACAGATCCATGCCCCCACCACTTGCCGGTTTCAAGATCCTCGCCGAATCGCTGGAGCGGGAAATCCGCCAGGGCGCGTACAAGGTCGGCGAGAAGCTGCCTTCGCTGCGCGAAATCACGCGCGAGCGCGCCTATGGCAAGAACACCGTGATCGCGGCGTTCGAGCTGCTGGTCGCGCGCGGCCTGGTCGAGCCGCGGCGCGGCGCGGGCTTCTATGTGAAGGAGATCGCCGAGCCGCCCGACATGGACGATCACGCGCTGGGACGTGCCAAGGACTGGGTCTGGCTGATACGCGAGCAGCTCAAGGACGATCCCCAGGCGATACGCGCGGCCGACGGCATGCCGCCGCCCGAATGGCTCGCGGGCGCGCGCCTGGACCGCGTGCACCACAAGGTCGCGCGCGGCGGCCTGGGCGCGCTGTTCAGCTACGGCAACCGCTACGGCTATCTGCCGCTGCGCCAGCAGCTGGTGCGCAAGCTCGGCAATCTGGGCATAGAGACCGACCCGCGCCAGATCCTCATGACCCATGGCGCCAACCAGGCGATGGACCTGGTGCTGCGCTACATGATTCCACCGGGCGCGACGGTGCTGGTCGACGATCCCGGCTATTACTTCCTGTTCGCCAAGCTCAAGGTGCATGGCGCGGAAATCGCGGGCATTCCGCGCCAGCCCGACGGCCCGGATCTGGAGGTGCTGGAACAGGTGCTGATTCGCAAGCGCCCGCGGCTGTTCTTCGTGCAGTCCGTGGGCCACAATCCCACGGGCTCGGACATCAGCGCCGACAAGGCCAGGCGGCTGCTGGCGCTGGCCGAAAAATACAATCTGCTGCTGGTCGACATGGACCCGCTGGCCGATCTCAAGCCGCACGAGCAGACGCGGCTGGCGGCGCTGGACCAGCTGCAGCGCACGATCTACATAGGCTCGTTTTCGAAGTCGCTGTCGGCCGCGCTGCGCGTGGGCTTTCTGGCCTGCAGCGCCGACATGGCCTCCGAGCTTGCCGATCTCAAATCCATCGTGCATGTAAACAGCTCGGAGTACGCCGAGCGCACGGTCGACACCATCCTGCGCGAACGCACCTATGCCAAGCACATCAGCGCGCTCAAATCGCATGTGGCCCAGGCCACGCGCCAGTCGCGCCAGTTGCTGGGCGATGCGGGCGCGCGCTTCTTCTGCGAACCCGCCGAAAGTCTCTACATGTGGGTGCGTTTCGAAGGCTTGGAGGATTCTCTGGCGCTGTCGGAGTACCTGACCGCCGAGCAGATCACGGTGGCGCCGGGGCGCATCTTCAGCGTCGATCCCGGCATCACCAGCCCCTGGATGCGCCTGAACAGCGGCATCGTGGTGCACGAGAAATTCCAGGCCATGCTGCAGCGCCGGCCGCTGTGGTGAGGTCGTTGGACGACGCGTGGTAGAAGTTCGTTACCACGGCATGTGCAAAAAGGCAGATACTGCCTTGGCGACTTCAAACGGGCGCCAGGGTTGATGCAATCGCGCGCCTTCTTCCGGCTTTCACACTCAAGGAGTACTCCATGCTACGTATGGCTTCCATCGCTTTTCTGGCCTCGGTCGCATTGACCGCGTGCAATACGGCGCCCAGCAGCCAAGCCTCCATGACCCAGTCCCAGGCTTCGCCCGCGACGACCATGAACGGCATGCTCGTAGGCCCCAATCAGATGACGCTGTATGTGTTCGACCGCGATGCCGTGGGCAGCGGCAAGAGCGTCTGCAACGGCGGCTGCGCGACCAACTGGCCGCCGCTGATGGCGCCCGCGGGTGCCAAGCCCATTGGCGACTGGAGCGTCATCACGCGCGACGACGGCAAGACCCAGTGGGCCTACAAGGGCCGGCCGCTGTACTTCTGGGCCAAGGACAGCCGCCCGGGCGACGCCACGGGTGAAGGCGTGGGCAACGTCTGGCGCCTGGCACGGCCCTGACGATCCGGCGGCGCTGGTGGATGGGGCTGCATGGTCGTAAGATCCTCGCTTCCCATCCCTTGTTCAGGAGCCGCCAATGACCAAACGCTTGACTGCCGCCGATTTCGACCAGGAACTGCTGATTCTCTTTGACGCCTATGTGCATGGCGACATGGACAGGCGCAGTTTTCTCGGCCAGGCGCAGCGCTATGCGAAGGCCGGCGTCACGGCGGCAGGACTGCTCGCGGCGCTGAGCCCCAATTTCGCCGCGGGCCAGCAGGTGCCCGCGCAGGACAGCCGGGTGACCACGCAGCGCGTCACGCTGCCTTCGCCCTCGGTCTACGGCAAGATCAATGGCTACCTCGCACGGCCGTCGGCCGCAGGCGCGGCGCGCCTGCCCATGGTGCTCGTGGTACACGAGAACCGCGGCCTCAACCCGCATATCGAAGACGTGACCCGGCGCCTGGCGCTCGAAGGCTTCATGGCCTTCGCTCCCGATGCGCTCACGCCGCTGGGCGGCTATCCCGGCGATGAAGACAAGGCGCGCGAGGCCTTCGCCAAGCTCGATCAGGAGAGCACGCGCGAAGACTTCGTGGCCGCCGCGCAGTGGTTGCGCATGCGCGCCGATGGCGACGGCAAGCTGGGCGTGGTGGGCTTTTGCTACGGCGGCGGCATGTCGCACTGGCTCGCGACCCAGCTGCCCGAGCTGCGCGCCGCCGTGCCGTTCTACGGCAACACGCCCGATCCGGCGCTGGCGGCCAAGGTCAAGGCGCCGCTGCTGGTGCATCTGGCGGCCGTCGACGAGCGCATCAATGCCGCCTGGCCCGCCTACGAAGCCGCACTCAGGGCCGCGGGCGCGAAGTACGAGGTGCACCACTATGCGGGCACGCAGCACGGCTTTCACAACGACACCACGCCGCGCTACGACGCGGCCGCGGCCAAGCTGGCATGGGAGCGCACGATTGCGTTCTTCAAGGCGCAGCTGGGGTGACGCGCGCGGCAGGTATGGCCGCTTGTCCTGCCCCTGTCGAGCGCGGTTGCAGGACGCGGCACCGGCTTCGCCGAAGTCCCGATGGCGTCAGGCATTCTAGGCAACGGGCTCCTGCGCTCGCAGCGAGGCAGCATCAAGCAAAGGCGCATCGGCGGCTGGTGCGGTGGGAAGCGTCACCATGCCGGCTATTGACTGGGCGATACCGGTCAGCGAAGGATTGGCCAGTCCGGCATCTTTCATGATGGCGTCGACAATGGGTTTGGCCACTTGATACTGCAAGGCGGAGTTCACCACCTGCTCTGGCAGCGTGCCGCCGGCCGCTGGTGCGCTGCCATGACCGCCTGCGCCCGAACCCATGCCCGGCAAGCCGTTGACTTGGAAGAGTCGAATGGAATCGATTTTCTCCATCGGCTTGGCCGCCTGCTCCAGGATCTGGGGCAGTGACTCGATGAGCTGCAGGCGCACGGCCAAATCAATCTGGGCAACGCCCAGGCGGTTCTTGGCTTCATTGATGGCGGCAATACCTTCGGCTTCGGCCAACGCCGCGTCTTTGCGCGCATGGGCCTCCACGGTGATGGCGGCGGCGCGATTCTCGGCGGCTTCACGTTCGGCCTGCGCAGCAACCTTGACGCCTATGGCCTGCTGCTCGGCTTCTTTTGCGGCATCGATCAGTTGAATGGCCTTGCCGCGTTCAGCCACAGCCATTTCACGCGCCGTTTTCACCAGCTCCTCCGAGCGCACGGAATCCGCCAAAGCCGCTGAAATTGCATGGGTGCATCCCATGGCATGGTGAGAAAGATCGCTTTTTCTTGCGGCCCATGTGCCTGGCAGCACGGGAGGGGGTCTTGGCGTGGGCCAAGGCCGGCGTGACTGCCGCAGGCGTTGCCGGCGAAGATGGCTTGAAGCGTTAGCGTGACGCGGGCGCGGTGGTCATGGGCAGGGCAGCTTGCGACGCAAACAGGCTTTGCTCATCAAGCAGTTCAAACGCAATTTCGGGGCGCTGCTCGAAGCTGCGCTTGATCGCCGCCGGAATCGCCTGGCGCGTCTTGCGGCACAGCCCCGGGCGCTCCAGCACCAGGATGGTGATGCCGCGCAGCGTGCGCACTTCGCGTGGGCTGGTCTGTATGTCCAGTTCCAGCCCCAACTGCAGTTGCATGCGCTGCTGCATGTGGCGCAGATCGGCCAGGCTGGCGAGGTTCTCCAGGCGCTGCACCAGGCGCTTTTCGTCTTCGCGCGTGAGCCGCATGATGCGCAGGTCGGCCTGCGGGTCCTGCAGCAGCGCATCGCGCCCGCAGGTGCAGGCACCGGGCGGGCATTCGCTGCGCAAGGGAAAAAGGGGCAGAGGACTCATCGTGCGGGCGCCTGCGTTGGGGGCTCAGGCCATCATAGCCAGTCGCGCGCGACGTGGCTTTTCACGTCCGGCCCGCCGACTGCATTTCCTCCTGGCTTTGCAGCCAGGCCTGCAGCGAATGCTGGGCGCTGTCGTAGAACGCCTGGGCGGCCGGGCCCAGGCTCTGGTGGCGGTGGCGCACCCAGTAGATCGTGCGTGCGGGCGCCAGGCCTTCGAGCCGGCGTATCGCAATGCCCGGGTCCTGGAAATAGGCCAGCGACAGCGCGGGCACCAGGCTCACGCCCAGGCCGGCGCGCACCATGCCCATGACGGTGGCGAGCTGCTCGACTTCCATGCGGGTGTGCAGCAGCGCAGCGTTGAACACCGCCGCCTGCCAGGCGTCTACGCTGGCACGAACGCTGGTGTGGGCCGCGAGGTGCACGAAAGGCAGGCCGCGCAGCGCCTGGGGGGAGACCGGCGCGGCGGTCTGCGCCAGCGCGTGATCGCGCGCGCAGACGAGATAAAAGGTTTCCTCGGCCACGGCCGCCGCATGCAGATCGGGGTGGCGCGCCAGCGCCGTGCACAGCGCCCAGTCGGCCTGGCCCTGCTGCACGCTGTCGAGGCAGGGGGTGTTCAAGGCGTCGCGCACCTGCACCTGGATCTGCGGATGCGACTGCGCGAACTGCGCCAGCAGCGACGGCAGCCAGTGGGCGGCCAGCGAAGGCAGCAGGGCGACGGTGACGCGGCTGGCGCGCAACTCGGCCGCGCCCTGCATCGACTGCACGGCCTGATCGATCGCGGCAAGCAGGCGCTGGGCATGGAGCAGGAAGTCCTGGCCCGCGGCAGTGAGCACCACATGCCGCGTGCTGCGCTCGAACAGCTGCGCGCCCAGGCCCTGCTCCAGGCCCTGGATCAAGGCGCTGAATGCGGGCTGCGACAGATGGCATTGCTGTGCGGCGCGCGTGAAGCTCAGATGCTGATGAAGGGCGGCAAAAGCCTGGAGTTGCCGGGTGGTCAGATTCATAGGTGATGCAAATCAATCTATCCAAATCATCGAATTTACAACATAAATCGCTTTCTCTATATTGGCTCCATGGCGAACACCATTCCTGATCTGAATTCCATGCGCTGGCCCTCGGGGCCGGCTTCTGCCTCCACGCCCCGCGGGCCGCTTCTGGTGGGCTGCGGCGCGGGGTTTTCGGGCGATCGCACCGACGCCGCGCGGCCCGTGGTCGACGCCTTGATGGCCGCGGGCGAGCCCGCGGTGCTGATCTTTGAAACCCTGGCCGAGCGCACGCTGGCGCTGGCGCAGCTGGCGCGCGAGCGCGATCCGGCCGCGGGCTACGAGCCGCTGCTGGCCGATCTGCTGCGGCCCGTGCTGGCCGACTGCATAGCGCACGGCATTCGCATCGTGAGCAATTTCGGCGCGGCCAATCCCGCGGGCGCGGCGGCCTGTATCGCGGCCCTGGCCGCGGAATTGGGCCTTCGCGTGCCGCGCATGGCACTGGTACATGGCGATGACCTGATGGGCGCCGAGCATGCCCAGGGCTTGCAGGCCGCATGCGGCGCCGATTGGCCCGCGTCGCGGGTCGTCAGCGCCAACGCCTATATCGGTGCCGAGCCGATTGCCCAGGCGCTGCAGGACGGCGCCGAGATCGTGATCGCGGGCCGGGTCGCCGACCCGGCGCTGGTGCTGGGCCCGGCCGTGGCCTGGCATGGCTGGGCCTGGGACGATTGGGATCTGCTGGCGCGCGGCACCATGGCCGGCCACCTGCTCGAATGCGGCTCCCAGGTCTCGGGCGGCTATTTTGCCGATCCGGGCTACAAGGATGTGCCCGATCTGGCCCATGTGGGCTTTCCGATCGCGCGCATCGAAGCCGACGGCAGCTGCACCATTGGCAAGCCGGCAAACACTGGCGGACTGATCAACGCCCAGACCGTCAAGGAACAGCTGCTCTATGAAGTGCACGACCCCGCGGCCTATCTGACGCCCGATGTCGTCGCCGACATCAGCGATGCCTGGGTCAGCGAAGTCGGCCCCGATCAGGTGCGGCTTGAAGGCGTGCGCGGCCACGCGCGGCCCAGCCACCTCAAGATCAATGTCTGCAGCGAACGCGGCTGGCTCGCCGAAGCCGAGATTTCCTATGCGGGCGCGCATGCACTGGCGCGCGCCCAGCTGGCGCGCCAGATCATTGCCACGCGCCTGGGCGCGCAAGGCAAGCTGCGCTGCGACTTCATCGGCGTGACCAGCGTGCTCGGCGACGACCAGGGCCAGTGGCTGGCGCATCTCGGGGCCGCGCCAGCGCCGCGCGATGTGCGCGTGCGCTGGGCCTGGGAGCAGCCCACGGCCCGGGCCGCCGAAGTGCTGCTGCGCGAAGTCAATGCGCTCTATACCTGCGGGCCGGGCGGCGGCGGCGGCGTGCGCACCCAGCTGCGCTCGCGGCTGTCGACGGTGTCCTGTCTGCTGCCGCGCGCGCAGATTCCCTGTGGCTGGCGCTGGTGGCATCCCGCCGCGGCGCTGCCCTGAACCATGCCATTTGCCATGAACACTTCCCACTCCCTGAGCCTGCCCCTGTACCGCCTGGCCCATGGCCGCACCGGTGACAAAGGCAACCGCAGCAACATCAGCGTGATTGCCTACCACCCGGCCCTGTGGCCGGTGATCGAAGCCCAGGTCACGGCCGAGCGCGTGGCCGCGCATTTCGCGGCGCGCAGTCCCAGCAAGGTCGCGCGCCATGTGCTGCCCAGGCTGCAGGCGCTCAATTTCGTGCTCGACGACATGCTCGAAGGCGGTGTCAACAGCGCACTCAACCTCGACAGCCATGGCAAGGCGCTGGCCTTCGATCTGCTGCAGATGGAGATCGCCTTGCCCGCCGATCTGCTGGTGCATTGCAAGGGGCCGCAAGAGTCCTAGTTCCCGTTCATTCCACCAACTACTACAACCCGGAGACAAACCATGAACAAGACCATGACCCCCAACGCGCTGCGCCGACACACGCTGGCCGCAGGCATTGCCGCGGCGCTGGCGCTGGCCGCGCCCGCGGCCTTTGCGCAGACGGCCGCCAAGTACCCGGCCAAGGCGCTGACCTTTGTCGTGCCGTTTGCGGCCGGCAGCGCCACCGACCAGATCGCGCGCGCGCTGGGCCAGGCTATCACCCAGGAAACGGGCCAGGCCGTGGTGGTGGAAAACAAGGGCGGCGCCAGCGGCATGCTCGCCGCCCAGGGCGTGGCGCGCGCCGCGCCCGACGGCTACACGGTGCTGATCACCACCAACACCACGCATGCGGCCAACGAACACCTGTACAAGAAGCTGCCCTACGACCCGGTCAAGGACTTCGCTGCCGTGACCGGCCTGGGCAAGGGCGGCCAGGTGCTGGTGGTCAATTCCTCCTCGCCGCTGCAGTCGGTCAAGGACCTCGTGGCCTATGCCAAGGCCAACCCCGGCAAGCTGACGTTCGGCAGCGGCAGCTCGTCGAGCCGCATGGCCGGCGAAATGCTCAAGCAGCTCGCGGGCGTAGACATCCTGCATGTGCCCTACAAGAGCAATCCGCTGGCCATCACCGATCTGCTGGGCGGCCAGATCGATCTGATGATCACCGATGTCTCCACGGGCCTGCCGCAGGTGCAGGCCGGCAAGCTCAAGGCGCTGGGTTTCTCCACGCAGGAGCGCAGCGCCATGCTGCCCGATGTGCCGACCATCGAGCAGGCCGGGATCAAGGGCTACAACATGGGCTACTGGTTTGCTGCGTACCTGCCCGCGGGCACGCCGCCGCAGATCGTCAACCAGCTCAGCGGCCTGCTGGGCAAGGCGGTGGAAAGCCGCCAGGCCGCGAGCTTCTACACGCTGTCGGGCACCAGCCGCTGGCATGGCACGCCCGAAGAACTCGCGAAGTTCCAGGCCGAGGAAACCGCCAAGTGGGGCAAGGTGATCAAGGCCGCGGGCATACAGCCCGAATAATCTACGGCTGTCTCGGCGCTTTCTCCGACAGCTTCGGGAGCGTGGACCACGGGGGAATCCTGCACAATGCTTCAACAGCGCTGCAACCACGGCAACGCCGTCGAAGCAGTCCTGTCAGCGCCATTTTTCGCGGCCGCCCACGTGGCCGCGTAGCCATCAACTCGATCGTGCAAAGGACTTTTCCATGGATACCATCAATCCCCGCTTCTCCGAACTGTTCGCTCAACTGGGCCTGGCCGACGATCCCCAGGGCATTGCCGACTTCATCCGCGAACACGCGCCGCTGGACAACGCGGTGCTGCTGCATGAAGCGCCGTTCTGGAACGAGTCCCAGGCACGCCTGCTGCGCGACGAACTGCGTGCCGATGCCGAGTGGGCCGAAGTCATAGACCAGCTCAACGCCTCGCTGCGCGCCGAGTAAGTCCAGTACCTCAATGCGGGCCGCGCAGCCCGCCCGGCGGGTCCACCTGCACCGTCACATGTTCGATGGCATGCTTGTCGCGCAGCAGATCGGCGACCTGCTTTGGCAGCATCAGCGGGTCGGTGCCGGGTGAAGGGGTGACATGCACCGTGGCCACCACGCGCTCGTCGGTCAGCGTCCAGGCATGGAAATGGCCGACTTCGGCGACGCCGGGCAGGCGCGCGATGGCCGCTTGCGCGGCTTCGACATCGAGCCCGCGCGGCACTGCCTGCAGCAGTATCAACAGCGCGTCCGAAACCAGACTCCAGGCCGAACGCACCACGAGCACCGCGACCAGCACCGACAGAATCGGGTCGAGCACGGTCCAGCCCGTATACATGATGCCGACCGCGGCCGCGATCGCGCCCACCGAGCCCAGCAGATCTCCGACCACATGCAGCAGCGCGCCGCGCAGATTGCCGTCGTTCTGCTCGCCGCGCATCAGCACCCAGGCACCGACCACGTTCACCAGCAGGCCTACGACGGCCACGGCCAGCATGGGCCCGGCAAGCACTTCCGTGGGCTGGCGAAAGCGCGCCACGGCTTCCCAGGCGATCCAGGCCACGAGCAGCAGCAGCGTGGCGCCATTGGCCAGCGCCGCGAGCACGCGCACGCGGTGAAAGCCATAGGTGCGCAGCTTGTCGGGCGCGCGCGCCGCGATGCGGTAGGCGATCAGCGCCAGCAGCAGCGCCGCGGCGTCGGACAGCATGTGGCCTGCATCGGCGATCAAGGCCAGCGAGCCCGACAGCCAGCCGCCCACGGCCTGCACGCCCGCATAGCCCAGCGTCATCACGAAGACCCATTGGATGCGCCTGGCATTCGACGCCGTGACCGATGGCGCATGCGAATGGGCGCCAGGGCCGTGGTCATGTGCGTGCGGCTCTGCGTGCGCGTGGCCATGGTCGTGGCAGTGATGGGGATCGTGTTCGTTTTCGCTGGATGACATCGGGTCGGCGCGCTGGGCTGAAATTGCCGCCAGCTTAGTTCGTCATGCCGCAGGTGACCAGGGCCTGCGCCATGTCCCTGCACCTTTCGCGTGCATCGAAAGCAGCGTCACGCCAGGCGCTTCGACAATGAAAAAAGCCATGGACTCGCGCCCATGGCTTTCAACTCGACGCCGCAGCGTGATGATCAGACTTGGTCGGCGCTCAGGCCCGCGGTCTGGCTGAAGCCGCCGTCCACGTAAGTGATTTCAGCGGTCACGCCCGCGGCCAGGTCGGAGAACATGAAGGCCGCGACATTGCCCACGTCTTCGGGCGTCACGTTGCGGCGCAGCGGCGAGGCGTCGGCAACGCGGCTGAGCAGCTTGCCGAAATCCTTGATGCCGCTCGCGGCCAGGGTCTTGATAGGGCCGGCGGAAATGCCGTTGGCGCGGATGGTGCGACCGTCTTCGGTGCGGCCCACGGCTTCGGCGAGGTAGCGCACCGAAGCTTCGAGCGAGGCCTTGGCCAGGCCCATGGTGTTGTAGTTGGGGATGGAACGCAGCGCGCCCAGGTACGACAGCGTCAGCAGCGACGACTTGTCGTTGAGGTAGGGCAGGGCGGCCTTGGCCATCGCGGGGAAGCTGTAGGCGCTGATGTCGTGGGCAATGCGGAAGTTCTCGCGGCTCAGGCCGTCGAGGAAGTTGCCGGCAATCGCTTCGCGCGGCGCAAAGCCGATCGAGTGCAGGAAGCCGTCGAACTTGCCCCAGGTCTGGCCCAGGTCGGCAAACAGCTTCTCGATCTGCGCGTCGTCGGCCACGTCGCAGTCGAACACCAGCTTGGAATCGAAGTCGGCCGCGAATTCGGTGATGCGGTCCTTGAAGCGCTCACCGACATAGCTGAACGCGAGTTCGGCGCCTTGTGCATGGCAGGCCTTGGCGACGCCGTAGGCGATGGAACGGTTGGACAGAACGCCGGTGATCAGCAGTTTTTTGCCGGTGAGGAAACCCATTGTTTTTCTCCAGGAAAGTAGGTAGGAATGTGCAGTTCGCAAATTCTGTTGCGCGCGGCGACCGGGCGATGGACGCATCCGGTCAAGGCTAGGGCAGAATTGTCTCATGCGCTACTGGATGTTTTCTCTGCTGCTTCTCGGTGCCTCCCCTGCCTGGAGCGCGCATGCCTATGCGTTATGGGGGCAGCCGCGCTATCCCGCGGGCTTCACGCATTTCGATTACGTCAATCCGCAGGCGCCCAAGGGCGGCGAGATGCGGCTGGTGAGCAACCTGCGGGTATCGACTTTCGACAAGTACAACCCGTTCACCATCAAGGGCAATGCGCCGGCCTATCTGTCGAATCTGCTGTTCGACACGCTGCTCACCGGTTCGCTCGACGAGACCGCGACCGGCTACGGCCTGCTCGCCGAAGACGTGGACGTCGCGCCCGACGGCCTGTCGGCGACGTTCCGGCTGCGGCGCGAGGCGCGCTTTCACAACGGCAAGCCGGTGCTGGCCAAGGACGTGAAGTACAGCTTCGAGACACTGATCGGCCAATACACTTCGCCGGCCTACAAGACGCTGCTGATCGACGTCGCGGGCGCGGACGTGGTCGATGAGCGCACGGTGCGCTTTCGTTTTCATGTGCCCAACCGCGAACTGCCGCTGACCGTGGGCGGCCTGCCCATCTTCAGCCCCGACTGGGCGCGCGGCGAGGACGGCAAGGTCAAGCCTTTCGATCAGGTGGTGATGGAAATCCCCATCGGCAGCGGCCCGTACCGCGTGGGTCCGGTGCGTTTCGGCAAGGACATCACCTATGTGCTCGACGCGAACTACTGGGCCAGGGATCTGGGCGCGCGCAAGGGCACGGCCAACTTCGAGCGCGTGAGCGTCAAGATCTACAAGGACAACACCGCGCGGCTCGAAGCCCTCAAGGCCGGCGAGTTCGATCTGATGCGCGTCTACAGCGCCGGCGACTGGGCGCGGCGCATCAGCGGCAAGCGCTTTTCCACGGGCGAGCTGGTCAAGGGCGAGTTCGAACACAAGCTGCCATCGGGCTTCCAGAGCTATGTGCTCAACACGCGCCGGCCGCTGCTGCAGGACGCACGCGTGCGCGAAGCGCTTGATCTGGCGATGGATTACGAGTGGATGAACCGCCAGATGTTCTACGGCTCGTACTACCGCGTGCGCGGCATGTTCGGCAACACGGCCTGCGAGACGCGCGGCCTGCCCAGCGCGGCCGAGCTGGCGCTGATGGAGCCCTGGCGCGCGCAGATTCCGGCCGCGGCGTTCGGCGAAATGTACCGCCCGCCGCGCACCGATCCACCGAATTCGCTGCGTGCCAATCTGCGCCGCGCCCAGCAGCTGCTGCGCGATGCGGGCTGGAGTGTGCAGGACGGCGTGCTGCGCAACGCGGCCGGCCAGGCGCTGGAGCTCGAATACATGGACAGCGGCGAGGGCAGCCTGCGCACGGTCGCGCCCTGGCAGCGCAACCTCGAGAAGCTGGGCATCAAGCTCAAATACCGCGCCGTCGACTTCGCGCTGTTCCAGCAGCGGCTGCAGAAATTCGATTTCGACATGGCGACCATCGTCTTCCAGGGCACGCACAACCCGGGCCAGGAATTCGCCGACCTGTTCGGCAGCAAGGCCGCGGACACCGAGGATTCGGGCAACTATGCCGGCGTCAAGAACCCGGCCGTCGATGCGCTGATCAAGGCCATCACCACGGCCAGGTCGCAGGAAGAATTGCTGCCGGCCTGCCATGCGCTCGAACGCGTGATCGCGCACAGCCACTATCTGATTCCGCAGTGGAGCGCGGGCACGCACCGCATGGTCTACAACGCCTGGCGGCTGCAACGCCCCGAGACCGTGCCGCCCTATGCCACGGGCGAGCTCTGGGCGCTGGACACCTGGTGGGCCAGGCTGCCGCCGCAGACTTCCGCTGAGCCCCGCTAGAAAGGCCGACCATGTTCGTCTATATCCTCAAGCGGCTGCTGCTGATGGTGCCCACGCTGCTGGGCGTGCTGCTGCTGACCTTTGTCGTGATCCAGTTCGTTCCCGGCGGGCCGGTGGAGCAGTATCTGGCCGAAGCCAAGGCCGGAGTGGGCGGGGCGACGGGCGGGGGCGGCGGCATGAACTACCGCGGCGCCCAGGGCGTGGACCCGCAGCGCCTAGAACAGATCAAGGCGCTCTACGGCTTCGACAAGCCTGCGCATGAGCGCTTCTTCCAGATGCTGGGCCAGTTCGCGCGCTTCGATCTGGGTCGCAGCTTTTTCCACAACAAGGCGGTCTGGGACCTGGTGGTGGAGAAACTGCCGGTGTCCATCAGCCTGGGGCTGTGGACCTTCCTGATCAGCTATCTCGTCGCCGTGCCGCTGGGCGTGGCCAAGGCGGTGCGCGCGGGCTCGCGCTTCGATCTCGTGACCACGCTGCTGATTCTCGTGGGCTATGCGATTCCGGGCTTTGTGCTGGGCGTGGCGCTGCTGGTGATCTTCGGCGGCCAGCTGCAGTGGTTTCCGCTGCGCGGCCTGACCTCGGCCAACTGGGAGCAGCTGGGCTGGGGGGCGCGCATCGTCGACTACCTCTGGCACATCGCGCTGCCGATCACGGCCATGGTCGCTGGCAGCTTCGCCGTCACGGCCATGCTGACCAAGAACGCCTTCCTCGAGGAAATCCGCAAGCAGTACGTGCTGACCGCGCGCGCCAAGGGCCTGAGCGAGCGCCAGGTGCTGTGGAAGCATGTGTTCCGCAACGCGCTGATTCCCATCATCA
>NZ_JAVWWA010000063.1:0-27658 GCF_036666375.1 Comamonas sp.
GGCGGAACTGGTGGGCGTGCTGGAGTCGGGCTTGCTCTACTCCGCCTGAGCCTGGCGTGCGGGCCTGAGCGAAACAGCAGGCCCGCACGAAGACGGCTGGCATGGCGCAAGGTTTGCGGCCCGTACACTCGGTCTCATACTCTTAGCGCTATCTGCTCAATGAAAAAGAACCCTTCCGACCTGTCGCTCGACCTCTACGAACAGCCTGGCCACCTGATCCGCCGCGCGCACCAGATCGCGGTGTCCATGTTCCACGAGGAGCTGGGGCGCGATGTGACGCCCGTGCAGTACGCGATCCTGCGCATGCTGCAGGAGACTCCGGGCATAGACCAGGTCACGCTCGCGCTCAAAGTGGGGCTGGACAACTCGACGGCCGCCGATATCGCGCGCCGGCTTGAAGCCAAGGGCTGGATAGTGCGCGAGATCCTGCCGCGCAGGCAGCGCCGGCTCGCGCTGACCGATGCCGGCACGCAGATGTTGTCGGGCTTCGTGACCGGCGTGCACCAGCTGAGCGCCAACATGCTGTCGAACCTCGATGCCGACGAACAACAGGAGTTCATGCGGCTGCTGCAGAAATTCGTGCGCATCAACAACGACCAGAGCCGCGCGCCGCTGCGGCCCGACTGAGCGCGGCGCCTGCGCGCCGCGCCCAGCCCTTACCCGAAAGCTCAGGCGCGTGCCGTGCCCAGCATGCCGTGCGGGTCGATCACGAACTTGCGCGGTGCGCCGGCGTCGAATTCGGCGTAGCCGCGCGGCGCGTCGTCCAGCGAGATCAGCTCCACACCGACGACTTCCGCAATGTTGATGCGGTTCCACAGAATGGCCTGCATCAGCGCGCGGTTGTATTTCATCACCGGCGTCTGCCCGGTGAAGAAGCTGTGGGATTTCGCCCAGCCCAGGCCGAAGCGAATGCTCAGCGCGCCCTTTTGCGCCGCGGCGTCCTTGGCGCCCGGATCGTCCGTGACGTAGAGCCCGGGAATGCCGATCTTGCCCGCCGCCCGGGTCACCTCCATCAGCGAGTTGAGCACCGTCGCCGGCGCCTCGTGCTGGGCCCCCGCATGGCCGTGACCGCGCGCCTCGAAGCCCACGGCATCGATGGCGCAGTCGACTTCGGGCGTGCCGAGAATCAGCGCGATCTGCTCGCCCAGCGTCGCATCCAGCGACACGTCCACGGTCTCGAAGCCGACCTTGCGCGCATGCGCCAGGCGCAGCGGATTGACGTCGCCGACGATGACCACGGCCGCGCCCAGCAGCCGCGCCGAGGCGGCGGCGGCCATGCCCACCGGTCCCGCGCCCGCCACATAGACGGTGCTGCCCGGGCCCACGCCGGCAGTGACCGCGCCATGGTAGCCCGTGGGGAGGATGTCGGTCAGGCAGGTCAGGTCGCGCATCTTGGCCAGCGCCTGGTCGCGGTCGGGGAACTTGAGCAGGTTGAAATCCGCGTAAGGCACCATGACGTACTCGGACTGGCCGCCGACCCAGCCGCCCATGTCGACATAGCCATAGGCACCGCCGGCGCGCGACGGGTTGACGCTCAGGCACACGCCGGTGTTCTGCTCCTTGCAGGTCTGGCAGCGGCCGCAGGCGACGTTGAACGGCACCGAGACCAGGTCGCCTTTCTTGAGTGTCTCGACATCGCGCCCGACCTCAATGACTTCGCCCGTGATCTCGTGGCCCAGCACCAGACCTTGCGGCGCCGTGGTCCGGCCGCGCACCATGTGCTGGTCGGAGCCGCAGATGTTGGTCGAGACCACCTTGAGAATCACCCCGTGCTCGATCTTGCGACCGCGCGGATCGACCAGGTCGGGCAGCGCGATTTCGCGAACTTCCACTTTGCCCGGCCCTACATAAACCACCCCTTTGTTTCCCGCCATGATGCTCCTTTGCTGGTTGTGAAAGCTGCGCCACGCCATTCATTGCGTGTACTTAATGAAATTCAGTGTACAGAATGAGATTCGCTGACGCCGCACCGATTTGTCCACGTTTTCCCTGAACCGGCTCAGCCGGGATCGGCGTCGCGGAACATCACGAAACGCGCGGTGCGCCGCTGTATCCGCCAGCGGCCATCGGGCGCGCGCACAAACTGGTCTTCGAACTCGCCGACCAGCTGGCGCGCATGCGCGGGCCGGCCATGCGGGCCGGCCTCGGCGGCTGCGTCGCAGGACCACAGCAGCACCTGGCTCAGCGCGCCCGGCCGGCTGTCGTCCGAAAAATCGAACAGCGTATTCGTGACCAGATGGCGCGTGATGCGACCCGGCGGGCGCTGGGCATAGGCCGCGCCAATGGCCGCGCGCCCCTGCAGCGGCTCGCCGCTGGGGCGCTGCAGCACGGCGTCTTCGGCGAACAGCCGGGCCAGGGCCTGGGCATCGCCGGCGTCCGCCAACGCGGCGGCGTGCAGCACCAGATCCTGGCAGGCCTGGCGGGTGAGCAGTTGTTCGATAGTGTTGTTCATTCAATGTCTCCGTGGATTGCGCGGCCTGTGCCGTCTTGATCCAGGCCTCAAGGATTCCATGACAGGCGCGCGCGGGCCAATGCCGCTGTCGCTTCTACCAATGCGTTTTTCTTATGGGACAATGCATTCCCGCCCAAACCACCCTCTACAGAGCGCGTCGAAATGAGCCTTTCCATTGCCTCGCGGCCCGCGTCCGGCATCGCCACGCATCTTCCCACGCTGATCGGGCAGTTGCGCGCGATGCGGGCCATGCTGGCGGTGGTGCAGCACGGCAGTACCATGCGCGCCGCCGAGTCCATGCACCTGTCCCAGCCCGCGGTCGCACGCTCGGTGCTGCAGCTCGAGCAGGCCTGCAGCGCGGCGCTGTTCATGCGCGGCGCGCGCGGCATGATGCCGACCACGCTGGGCAGCCAGCTCGCGCAACGCATCGCGGCCATGCTCCAGCACCTGGCCAGCGGCGCGGCCGAGGCCCAGGCCGCGGCAACGCTCGCCGCCCGGCGCTCGCCCCTGCCCCAGCGTTTTGCCGAAATCGTTCCCGCAAGCCAGCTGCGCGCGCTGATGGCGATTGCCGATTGCGGCAGCGAAGCGCAGGCAGCGCAATCGCTGGGCCTGAGCCAGCCTGCGGTGCACGCGGCGCTGCAAGGCCTGGAGACCAGCCTGGGCCTGCAGCTGTTCTACAAGCTGACCTTCGGCACACGGCTCACGCCCGCGGGCGAAGCCCTGCTGCGCCGCGTGAAACTCGCGCTGGCCGAAGTGCGCGGCATGGACAGCGACATGTCGGCCTGGCGCGGCGAGATCCGCGGGCGCGTGGTAGTCGGCGTGCTGCCGCTGTCGGTCAGCATCTTCCTGCCGCGCGCAGTCGCCATGCTCGCCGCCAGCCACCCCGACATCGAAGTGAGCATTGTCGACGGCACCTATGAAAGCCTGATGCAGCAGCTGCTGAGCGCCGACATCGACGCCATCGCGGGCGCGCTGCGCGACGACGTGCCCGAGGATGAAGTGCGCCAGCTCCAGCTGTTCGACGACGATCTCGTCGTCGTGGCACCCGCGGACCACGCGTGCAGATGGCGCGAACAGCTCGCGCTCAAGGACCTGCTGGAATGCCAATGGGTCACGCCGCTGCCGGGCACGCCCGCGGACCGGGCCATGGTGCGACTGTTCCAGTCCCAGGGCCTGGCACCGCCACGCGGCAGCCTGAACGCCAGCAGCCCGACCATGACGCTGGCCTTCGTGCTGCAGACCGGACGCCTGGCGCTGGCTTCGCGCGGTCAGGCGCTGCAGGACAACCATGGCGGCCAACTCTGCATCCTGCCCCTGGCGCTGCCCTCGACGCGCCGGCGCATAGGCCTTGCCATGCGCGCGCAGAGCACGGCATCGCAGGATCTGGCGCTGTTCACACAGGCTTGCGTGCAGGCCGCGCGCGCTTCAACCGAGCCCGTGCTGTCGCTGGCCCGACCTCCGAAGTGATGACCGCTGCGCTGCGAACCATGGGCGCGCCATGGAACTGCGGGTGGGGGTACGGGCCTATGCCAGATCGGCAAAGCTCGGCGAAGCAATCGCCAGCGCCTCCTCCTGTGCATTCGGCACAGCATCAAGCGCGCCGTCTGCATGGAAAGTCAAGAAATCCGCAAGCGGCAGCAACTGCACCTCTTCCTGGTCATCCATTCCTTGCAGTTCATCATCGTTCTCTTCGAGAACCAAGGCAGTTCTTTGTCTTTTGACCCCGACGGCCAAGTCATCATAGCCATGGTCATCTTTCTCATTGAATGGCCCCAAGTCACCGTGGATTTTGCGACCGTAAACATCAAAAGGGCCTGTATCTTCAGGATCAGCAGACAGCACGGCGTTGATGATATGGAAATTTGACTCTCCCATATAGCTCAGCATCAATGCGGTCTGACCTGCATTATTCTTGATATCAACATCGAGCAAATTTGCACAATAGTTCTTTGCTTTACCATTGTTGCCGAACAGGATTACTGTTCTCTGAATGCCGGACACCAGAAGATTAACCATCTCCGTATTTTTATTGAAGCAGGAAATCATCAATGGCGTGTTACCCTCGGCATTCTGAAGATTGACATTTGCACTGTTCAACAAGAGCAATTCTGCACCCGCAATATTCCCAATTTTGCAGCACAGCGCAAGAGCAGAATCACCATCATTATTTATGGTATTGACATCCGCACCATTCTTCAGCAGAAACCTGACCGCAGAATTTTTCCCACTTCTACAAGAATTAGCCAAAGCGGTATCACCATTGACATCCTTGGCATTGATGTCTGCACGCATTCCTGCCGGAGCAGGGCTCTCGTACTTGTTGAATAGATCGAACGTCCATATCATATCGCCCAGCAAGACCTCTGCCATCTCCAGATTCTCTTTTTCACAGGCATGCATCAGCGCATTTTTACCCTTTTCATACGCATGATTGACATCTATCTGACGCAGGTTGACGAACTCACGTACGGTTTCAACATCGTCATTCAGGACTGCATCTGAAAACACTGCGAGCTTGGCCACCGAAAGCAGTTTGTCCATCACCTTTGCATTGGCAGCGCGCACGGCCATGGTCAGCGCCGTCCCGCCGAAATCATTGACCGCCGTAATGTCCGCACCGGCCTCTATCATCCTGCCCACCAAGATGTCGTCGCCCAGTTGTGCCGCAACCATCAAGGGTGTGATGCCCAAGGCCCCGCGAATATTGATGTCACTGTCGCACTCCAGAAATCCACGCATATCTTCCCATTCTTTCTCGGGAAATATCCAGCCAATATCTCTAGGGTGAACAATGCAAATTTTCTCAAGGAAAATTTTTCTTACCGCCAGGGTGTCTTCCAGGCTCTTTCTTTTGATGGACAGCAAGCCGCGCGAAAACAAATATCGAGCGCTATTAAGACTTCCGCCTCCATTAATAAACTCCAGAACAACTTCAGGCATGGATTTTTCACAGATATCAGAGGCAATACCCCCATCATCCGGCCATGCACTTTTATGGTTCAATACCAACTCTTTGGCCACTGACGCATCCCCGCGGATGAAAAGATGTGAGATAGAATTACTGTAGAAGGAGAGATTTATTGTCGAATCCACAGGCCTGAAGCATGCCCCCGCCTGTATCAAACCAACGGCCACATCGAAAAATTTATTGCCAAGTGCATGCGCAATTACGCTATAGCCCATATGTTCCACGCCACAAGTCATCCGATGCGTCTGATGGAAATTGACATTTCCATAGCGAATGATGGCCAAAGCTGCTGATGCATGCCCATTGGCAATGGCTTGATGGAGTGGAGAACCTACATATTTAAAATGACAATTTGCGTTCGCACCATTGATCAGCAAAAGCTTGACTATTTCTTCATGACCGCCAGCCGCAGCATATGTGATAGCATTCTTGTCTAAAAAAGTACTGCGAGTGAATTTCGCAATATAATTGACATCCACATCAGCACGAGACAATAGCTCAATAACTTCCCGAATATTTCCCAATTGGGATTGTTTCAAAAGTTCATTACATTTCTCAATATTCAAACGCATCACACATCCTAATATGCCTATTTCTGCAAATTTCTAATAGAGGTCGAGCATGCCGCTGCGGATGGACATTTGCCGCCACGCCCCCCTTTGTCGGGTGCAGCAAGGCGCGACCAGCGCTGCTGCCAGTTGCCACGCAGCACGACAGTGCATGCATTTAGATTATGCAAATAGGATGTTTTAATCAATAGCTATTTGCTATTGATTTGCTATTAATTAGGCGTTGACCTACAGATGCTGGCTTGCTGGAGGACGACGCAGGCGTAGGCGGTGCTTCCCGCGCGGACACCTGCGCTGCAGGCAGGCCTTGAAAAGACATGCACCAAGCGGCCGCGGCGCGAAGCCGCAGGCCAATAGGGGCGTCAGCGTCCCAGCCAGGCCGCCAGCGCGCGCGACACCTGGGCGGGCTGTTCCATGGTGCTCATATGGCCGCTGTCTTCTATCACCACCAGTTGCGAGCCCGCGCACAGCTGCTGCATGCGTTCGTGGCGCGACAGCGGGCTCCAGCTGTCCTGGCGGCCGCAGGCCAGCAGCAGCGGGCAATGCAGGTTTTGCAGCACGGGCGCAGCGTCGGGCCGGTTCAGCAGCGCCTCGATCTGCGCGGCGAACAGCTCGGGCGTGAAGCGCGCAACCATGTCCAGCACTTCACCGAACAGCGGCGTATCGAGCCGGTCGGGGTGCACCATGCCGCGCGCCCACTGTTCGCCCATGGCGCGCATGCCGCTGTGGCGCGCCTTGTGCAGCAGCGCCAGGCGCTTGTCGCGCTCCTGCACGCCGGCCTCGCCCGCGGCGATCGCCTCCATGCCGCTGTCGAGCAGGGCCAGGCGCTCTACGCGCTCTGGCGCCATCCTGGCGATGGCCAGCGCCACGCGCCCGCCCATCGAATGGCCGGCGAGCGAAAACCGCGGCGCCGCAACGCTGGCCAGCACGCCGCGCGCCATCTCGTCAATGGAAGCGGCCGCGCCATAGGAGGGCACGACGCAGTCGGCGAAGTCCAGCGCCGCAGTCTGCGCGCGCCAGACCGCCGCGTCGCACAGCAGGCCCGGCAGCAATACCACGCAGGGCCGGCTCATGGCGCGTCCTCCAGGATCAGATGGCCGACAGCCGTATTGGACGCGGGCACATGGTAGAAGCGGTGGCGCACATGCGGCCGCGGTGCGGGGCCGGCGATATCCGCCATGGCGCCGCGCGCGATCAGCCACATCACCAGCTCTATGCCTTCGGAGCCCGCCTCGCGCACATAGTCGATATGCGGCAGGCGCGCCAGGCCCGTGGGGTTCTCTATCAGCAGGTCGAGAAAGCGCTTGTCCCATTCCTGGTTGATCAGGCCGGCGCGCGCGCCCTGCAGCTGGTGGCTCATGCCACCCGTGCCCCAGATCTGCACGTTGAGATCCTGATCGAAGCTCTCGACGGCCCGGCGTATCGCGCGGCCCAGATCGAAGCAGCGCTGGCCTGAAGGCACGGGGTATTGCACGACATTGACCGCAATCGGAATCACCGGGCAGGGCCAGGCCCCGCTGGCCGGGTCCTGCTCGCCACACATCAATGACAGCGGCACGGTGAGGCCGTGGTCCACGTCCATCCTGTTGACGATGGTCAGATCGAAGTCCTGCTGTATCACCGACTGCGCGATGTGGCTGGCCAGCTCGGGGTGGCCCATGACCGTGGGCACGGGGCGCGGGCCCCAGCCTTCGTCGGCGGGCTGGAACTGCGCGGCCGTGCCTATGGCGAAAGTCGGAATGAAGTCCAGGCTGAAAGCGGTGGCGTGGTCGTTGTAGACCAGCAGGATCACGTCGGGCCGGTGGTCCCTGAGCCACTGGCGCGAAGGCGCGAAACCGGCAAACAGCGGCTGCCAGTACGGCTCCTGGGTCTTGCCCAGATCGACGGCTGCGCCTATGGCCGGCACATGCGAGGTGTAGACGGAGGCGGTGATGCGGGCCATCAGAGACTCTTTTCCTGCGCGCCCTGCTCGTGCAGGTAGCGGTTGCCTTCGATGGAGCGCCCTCCGCCCAGCATCATCAGCCGGTAGTCCTCCTCGTTCATGCCGCTCATGGTCGAGACCATGTTCTGCACGCTGACGCCGTCGGTCGCGCCTATTTTCACGAGGAAATAGATGTTGCCGCCCAGGGCGATGCAGGCGTTGAGGTCGCGCGCCAGCACGGCGCGCTTTTGCGCCGCGCTCATCGCCCACTCGTCGAGATAGGCGCGCTCGTCGGCGCGAAAGCGCTCGCGGTTGCCGGCCTGCATCAGCGACATGCAGAACTGGTTGAGCCAGTAGCCCTTGCGCGACTGTTCGGCGTCGAAGACCGTGGTCCCCGGAACGTCAAGATAAGGTTTGTCCAATGCCATCGGTCTGCACTTTCGGTTTCAAAGATCAAGCACCAAACGCGCGCCGCGCGCGCGCGAGCAGCAGGGGGTGAATTGGTCGTTGGCGGCCTGCTCCTCGGGCGTCAGATAGGCGTCGCGGTGATCGACTTCGCCCGCGAGCACGCGCGTGAGACAGGTGCCGCACACGCCCTGCTCGCACGACACCATCACGTCGACGCCTGCGGCCAGCAGCGCCTGGGTCACGCTCTGGTCGGCAGCGACGCTCACCACCCGGCCCGAGCTCGCGAGCTGCACCTCGAACGCCGCGTCGCCGCCGCGCGGGCCGGCATCGGCGGCGGCAAAGAACTCCCAATGCAGCCGGTTCTCGGCCCAGCCCTGTTTGCGCGCCGTGCCCAGTACCGCGTCCATGAAGCCCTGGGGGCCGCAGACGTAGAGATGGGTGTCGGGTTCGGCCGCCGCGAGCACGGCCGCGATGTCCAGCCGCTGCGCGGCCGCGCCGTCGTCGAAATGCAGCTGCACCTGGTCAGCGAAGGGCGCGGCGGCAATGCGGGCGCGAAACGCCATGCGCTGCGCCGAGCGGCCGCTGTAATGCAGGCGAAAGCGCGCGCCCAGCAGCGCCAGCCGTTCGGCCATGCACAGGATGGGGGTCACGCCTATGCCGCCGGCCAGCAGCAGATGGCGCGGCGCGTCTGCGGCCAGCGCGAAATGGTTGCGCGGCGCGCTGATGCGCAGCGCGTCGCCTTCGGCCACGAGGTCGTGCACCGCGGCCGAGCCGCCGCGCGAGGCCGGGTCGCGCAGCACGGCGATCTGGTAGCGGTGGGTCTCGGCCGGGTCGTTGCACAGCGAGTACTGGCGCACGATGCCGCCGGGCAGATGCACGTCGACATGCGAGCCCGCGGCAAACGCCGGCAGCGGCTTGCCGTCCGCGGCGACGAGTTCCAGGCCGCAGATGCCTTCGGCCTCTAGCGTGCGCCGCGCGACGCGCACCTGCAGCTCGGCGCGGGTATCGGCCATCATGCGGCCTGGCCGCGCTCTTGCGCCAGCAGCCGGTCGATCACCCGGCGCGACTGCACGCCGCCGGCGTCGATGTTGAGCAGCAGCAGCTTGCGCTCGGGCCAGGCCGTGAGGTTGGCCTGCTGGCGCTCCAGGACTTCGGTGTCCTCGCCAAACACCTTGCCCTGTCCTTCAAGGATGGACGCGGTGAGCGCCGCGTCCTGCGGCCGGAACTGCCGCGCCATGCCCCAGTAGTAATGGTGCGTGGTCTCGGTCTCGGGCGTGATGAAATCGACGACGATGGACGACACCTTCTTGTCCGCGGGCGCGCCATGGCCGCCATGGCCGGCCAGCGCCACGCCGACTTCGATCATCACATGGCTGGGCGGCTCGAAGTGGCAGATCTGCCAGCGGTCCACGGGCTGGTCGTCGGGCAGGCCGTTGCCGCGCAGCGCCATGCGCCAGAACGGCGGGGCTTCTGGCAGGCCGTCCATGAAACGGCTGGTGGTCACATGGTCGCCGTCGACCTTGGTGATGCAGGGCGTCTCGTCGATTTCCTTCTGGCCTATGGACGTGGAGTGCACATAGGTCTCGTGCGTCAGGTCCATCAGGTTGTCTATCATCAGCAGATGGCCAGCCTTGATGTGGTAGTAGCCGCCGCCATAGGCCCATTCGGGGCTGTGAGCCCAATGCAGTTCAGGAATCAGGCCGGCATCGGCCTTTGCCTGATCGCCGGGCCAGACCCAGACGAAGCCATGGCGCTCCTGCACCGCGTAGCTGCGGATCGCGGGAAAGCCGCGCACGCGCTGGCCGGGCATGGCCACGGTCTTGCCGTCGCAACCCATCTCCAGGCCGTGGTAGCCGCAGACCAGCTTGCCTTCGCAGACCGTGCCCAGCGACAGCGGCGCGCCGCGGTGCGGGCAGAAGTCCTCGACGGCGGCAATGCCCTGGGGGCCGCGAAAGAACGCCATGCGCTCGTTGCAGATGGTGCGCCCCAGGGGCTTGTTCTCGGGAATTTCGTCGGCCCTGCAGGCTACGTACCAGGTGTTCAGCAAAAACATGATGGATCGTGGAAAGAGTGAGAGAAGTACGCCTCAGTGGGCCGAAGCGATGCGCGCTGCGGGCACCTGCGCCTGGGCCGCGCCCGTCGCCAGCACCGCCAGCGCCGCGGCCACCAGCGGCAGCGCGAACACGTAGTACAGCGACGCCGGGCTCCAGCCGCCGTCGAGCAGCAGTCCGGCCATGAAAGGCGCGACGATCGCGCCTATGCGGCCTATGCCTATGGCCCAGCCCATGCCCGTGGCGCGTACCGCCGCCGGGTAGGTTGCAGGCACCAGGCCGTACAGGCCGGCCATGGAGGCAAACAGGAACACGCCCAGGCCCACGGCCGTGGCAAATGCAAAGCCCAGGTTGGCCGACGCGGCGCCGAACAGCGCGGTGAACAGCGCATAGAGCAGCATGCAGCCGAACACCAGGTGCTTGAGCTTGGCCTTCAGGGCCAGAAAGCCGAACAGGCTGCCGCCGACAATGCCGCCGAGATTGAGCAGCACGCCGCCCGTGACGCCCTGCTGGGTCGACATGCCGGCCTGGACCAGCAGCTTGGGCGTCCAGCTCAGCGAAAAGTAGACGCTGAACATCAGCAGGAAGAAGCTGCCCCACAGGATCAGCGTGGGACGCGCCAGGCCGTTGCGAAACAGCGCTGCGACGGTATTGCCCTGCGGCGCCTCGCCCGCGCGCTGCACGGGCAGCTGGGACACCTGCGCCTGGCCCATGAGCGCCATCAGCCGGTTGAGCTTCTCCAGCGCGCGCGCCGGACGCCGGCCCAGCAGGAAGTCCACCGATTCGGGCAGGCGCCACAGCACGACGGGAATCATCAGCGCCGTCGCCAGGCCGCCGAAGACAAACACCGAGCGCCAGCCATGGTGGGTCAGCAGCCAGGCGGCCATCAGACCGCCCAGCGTCGCGCCTATGGGGTAGCCCGTGGCCTGCAGCGCGATCGCCGTGCTGCGCCATTTCTGCGACGCGAACTCCGAAGTGATCACGCCCACGCTGGCCAGCATGCCGCCTATGCCCACGCCCGTGATGGCGCGCAAGGCTGCGAGCTCGATATGGCTGCGCGCCATGGCCGACAGCAGCATGCCCGCCGACACCACGACCAGGCACAGCAGCACCACGGGCTGGCGGCCCAGGCGGTCGGCCAGCGGGGCGACGAACAGCGAGCCTATGGCCATGCCGATCAGCCCCGAGCTGAACAGCACGCCCAGTTGCGCGCCGTTGAGCTGCCACTCGGCAGCCACGGCCGAGGCCGTGAACGCCATGACGAGAACGTCGAAGCCGTCCAGCATGATGAGCATCATGCAGATGGCGACGGCCAGGCACTGAAACGACGTCATCGGACCGTCGTCCATCTTCTTGCGAATGTCATTCATACAAGTCCTTGTGGGAGCAGGTTGTCTCCATGTCCAGCCGTCACCGCGGCGACCGCTGCGCGCGACTGGTTTCTTTGGTGGAGCTATGCACGCCCATCCCGCTTCACGAAGGCAACAGGCGAGCCAGCTCTTGCGTCAAAGTATCGCCACCACAGTGAAAAGACACCAATGCGAAATCAGAAATCAGCTATGCGTTTAGCTGATGACAATCTGATTGGCCAGGTGAATGAGGAATAGGCAAGGGGTGCAAGCCCGCAGCGCCGACGATGCGAGAAAGCGGGGTTCTGCCGCTCCAGGGCACAGCGAGTACGGCCTCACGCCGATCTTGGGTCGCCGCAATCTCCCGGGAAAACACCTAACAAGTTGGCATTGCAACTGGTTGGTATGCCAACCATAATTTGACGCATATCAACACGACTTGCGGCAAGCCTGCACGCAAGCGCCAACCCAGGAGACACCCGATGAACCCCTCCCGCCGCACGCTTGCCCGCGCTCTCATTGCCGCCTCCGGCCTGGCCCTGGCCGGCGCGCCCGCCCTGGCCCAGGGCGCGGCCGTCAAGGTCGGGGTCATAGGGCCGTTCTCCGGGCCTTTCGCGCATTACGGCGCCTTGTTCAAGGCGGGCGTGGAAGCCTATGTGGCCAGCCAGGGGGGCAAGCTCGCGGGCAAGGACATCGAGTTCATCTACCGCGACACCGGCGGCCCCAACCCGGGCCAGACCAAGACGCTGGTGCAGGAGCTGATCGTCAAGGACAAGGTGGATTACCTCGGCGGCTTTGTCTTCACGCCCAATGCGCTGGCCGTCGCGCCGCTGATCCAGCAGTCGCGCACGCCCACGGTGGTGTTCAACGCCGCGACCTCGGCCATCACCGAGAAGTCCGAGTATTTCCTGCGCACCAGCTATACGCTGTGGCAGGTCACGGTGCCGCTGGCGCAATGGGCCGCGCAGCAGAACATGAAGAAGGTCGTCACGGCCGTGACCGACTACGGCCCGGGCATCGATGCCGAAGCCGCGTTCAAGAGCGAGTTTGTCAAACAGGGCGGCACTGTCGTGGAGAGCATACGCATGCCCATTGCCACCACCGACTTCGGCCCGTTCGTGCAGCGCATCAAGGCCAGCGGCGCGCAGGCGGTCTATACCTTCCTGCCCGGCGGCCCGCCCAACCTGGGCTTCGTCAAGGCCTACAACGAGAACGGTCTGGCCAAGGCCGGCGTGCAGTTCCTGGGCACGGCCGAGACCGACGAGTTCGATCTGCAGAAGTTCGGCGACTCCGCGCTGGGCCTGACCACCGCTTTCCATTACTCCGGCGCGCATGACTCGCCCGAGAACCGCAAGTTCGTCGACGCGCTGAAGAAGCGCGATCCGGCGGCCGTCGCCAACTACGCCTCGGTGGGCGCCTGGGACGGCATGTACGTGATCCACAAGATGATAGAAGCCACGGACGGCAGGAAGGATGGCGCCAAGGCGCTGGCCGCGGCGCGCACGCTGCAGTGGGAAAGCCCGCGCGGCCCGGTGCGCATCGATGCCAAGACGCGGCACATCACGCAGAACGTCTACCTGCGCAAGGTGGAGCGCGCGGGCGGCCAGCTGGTCAACAAGGAGCAGCAGAGCTTCGGCCCGCAGACCGACTTCGGCCTGGGCAAGTGAGCCGCCGCCGTTCGCCATGAACACGCTTTTCAACATCCTGATCGACGGCCTGGCCTACGGCATGGTGCTGTTCGTCATCGCCGTGGGCCTGTCGGTCACGCTGGGGCTGATGCGCTTTGTCAACCTGAGCCATGGCGCGTTCGCCATGGTCGGCGGCTACTGCGCGGCCTGGCTCACGCGCGAAGCGCAGTGGAGCTTCTGGCTGGCCGTGCCGCTGGCGATCGCCGCCACGGCGCTGCTGGGCGCGCTGCTCGAGGCGCTGGTGCTGCGCCACCTCTACCGCCGCAAGGAGCTCGACCAGGTGCTGTTCACCATAGGCCTGAGCTTTGTGCTGATTGCCACGACCAATGCGATTGCGGGCCCGCAGGTGCAGCTGATCACGCTGCCGCCGCTGCTCGCGGGCTCGGTCGACCTGGGCTTTCGCACCCTGCCCGCGCAGCGCCTGCTGGTCATAGGCGCGGGCCTGGCCGTGGCGGCCGCCGCCGCCTGGACCGTCACGCGCACGCGCTTTGGCGTCTGGCTGCGCGCCGCCGTGGACCACAGCGGCACGGCCTCGGCGCTGGGCATTCCGATTCGCACCGTGCAGTGCGCGAGCTTTGCCGCGGGCGCGGCGCTGGCCGGCTTCGGCGGCATTCTGGGCGCCGAACTCATGCCGCTGGAGCCGTACTACGCGCTCAAGTACCTGGTGCTGGTGCTCGTGGTGGTGGCCGTGGGCGGCATGGGCTCGATTGCGGGCTCGCTGGTCGCGGCCGTGCTGCTGGGCACGATTGAAACCGCGAGCCGCTACCTGGCCTCGGGCTGGGGCAGCCTGTTCTTCTTTGTCGCCATGGCCGCGCTGCTGGCCTGGCGTCCCAACGGACTTCTCAAGCGATGAACTCCCCCATGACCTCCACCGTGTCCACGGCCGCGAAAGCGCCCGCGCAGCCGGTTCCGGCCCAGGCCGTGCGCTGCGCGCCGCCCTGGCGCGCGCCGCTGCTGCTGCTGATCGCCGGCCTCGCGGCCTGCGCGCTGTTTCCCGATCAACTCGGGCTGATCACGCGCATCTTCATTGCCGGGCTGTTCGTGCTGTCGCTGGACCTGGTGGTCGGCGTCGCGGGCCTGGCGACGCTGGGCCACGCGGCGCTGTTCGGCCTGGGCGCGTACGCGGCCGGCATCTTTGCGCTGCAGGTGCATGCCGATCCGCTGCTGGGCCTGGGCGTGGGCAGCGCCGCCGGCGCGCTGACGGCGCTGGTCTCGGGCGCCTTCCTGCTGCGCTACCAGGGCTTCACCTTTCTGATGCTCACGGTGGCCGTGTCGCAGATCGTGCTGAGCCTGGTGCAGAAGGCGCGCGACTGGACCGGCGGCGACGACGGCCTGTCGGGCTTTGCGATGGCGCCATTGCTGGGCCGCTTCGAGTTCGATCTCGAGGGCCGGGTCGGAGCCGTCTACGCGCTGGCGGTGCTGGTGCTCATGTTCTACGCCGCCCAGCGCCTGGTGCAGTCGCCGTTCGGTCTCGCAGTACGCGGCATTCATGAAAACCGTGCGCGCATGGCGGCGCTGGGCACGCCGGTGTTCCGCCGCCTGTGGCTGCTGTACACCGTCGCCGGGGCGCTGGCCGGCGCCGCCGGCGCGCTGTCGGCCCAGACCAATGCCGTGGTCGGCACCGACAGCCTGTCGTTTGCGCTGTCCGCCGAAGCGCTGGTGATGCTCATTCTGGGCGGGGCCGGGCAGCTGACCGGCGCGCTGCTCGGCGCCACGGTGTTCACGCTGCTGCACCACACGGCGGCGTCCATCAATCCCTACCACTGGCTGTTTGTCGTCGGCGGGCTGCTGATGCTGGTGGTGTTCGTTCCGCCCACGCGGGCCTGGGCCTGGCTGCGCCGGCGCGCGGGAGGTCTGCAATGAACGCCGCAGCCGAAGTCCTGCTCGATGTGCAGGCGCTGGACAAGCGCTTTGGCGGCCTGCATGTGACGCGCAATGTCTCGTTCGCGCTGCGCGCCGGCGACCGCCTGGCGCTGATAGGCCCCAACGGCGCGGGCAAGACCACGCTGGTCAACCAGATCAGCGGCGTGCTGGCCCCCAGCGCCGGCGACATCTGGCTGCGCGGCGAGAACGTCACGCGCGCCAGCCAGGCCGAACGCGTGCGCGCCGGCCTGGCACGCACCTTCCAGATCACCACGCTCGCGCCGCATTTCCCGGTGCAGCGCCAGATCGAACTCGCGCTGTTCGAGCGCGAAGGCCTGACCGGGCGCCTGTGGCGCAGCATGGACGGCTACCCCGCGCTGCAGGCCGAGGCCGGCGACATCCTCGCGCGTTTCGGCCTGCGCGCCCACGCCGCCACGCCCACCCAGGACCTGGCCTATGGCGAGCAGCGGCTGATTGAAATGGCCCTGGCCCTGGCCTTGCGGCCCAAGGTGCTGCTGCTCGACGAGCCCATGGCCGGCGTGCCCAAGGGCGACGGCGCCCGGCTGCTGGCCGCGCTCGACGCGCTGCCGCGCGATCTCGCGGTGCTGATCATCGAACACGACATGGACCTGGTGTTTCGCTTTGCCACGCGCATCGTGGTGCTGGCCGAAGGCGCGGTGCTGGCCGACGGCAGCCCCGACGCCATACGCCGCGATCCCGCGGTGCGCGCCGCTTACCTCGGAGGCTGAAGAGATGACGACCGCAAATTCCACTCCCGTGCTCGCGCTGCGCGCTGTCGTTGCGGGCTACGGCCCGACCACGGTGCTCGACGGCCTGTCCTTCGAGATGCAGGCCGGCGAACGCCTGGCAATGATAGGCCGCAACGGCGTGGGCAAGACCACGGCGCTGCGCGCCATCATGGGCCTGGTGCCGCTGCGCAGCGGCAGCCTGCAGTTCATGGGACAGGACATCGCGGGCCTGGCGCCGCACCAGCGCGCCGCGCTGGGCCTGGGCTATGTGCCGCAGACGCGCGACATCTTTCCTTCGCTGACGGTGGAGGAGAACCTGCTGGCCGGGCTCAAGCGCCGCCCGCGCAGCGCGCTGGACGAAGCCTATGCGCTGTTTCCGCGCCTGGCCGAGCGCCGGCGCAACGGCGGCACCCAGCTGTCGGGCGGCGAGCAGCAGATGCTGTCGGTGGCGCGCGCGCTGCTGGGCCAGCCGAAACTGCTGCTGCTGGACGAGCCGCTCGAAGGCCTGGCGCCGCTGATACGGCTGGAGCTGCTGCAGGCGTTTGCGCGCATGGCGCAGCAGACCGGCATCGCCACCATCATTGTCGAGCAGCAGGTCGACGAAGCCCTGCGCTACGCGCAGCGCGCGCTCATTTTGGACCACGGCACGGTGGTGCATGCGGCGCCGGCCGCCGAACTGCTTGCAGACGAAGCTACGCTAGAGCGTTGGGTGGGCATGGCTGTCCACTGACAACCTCCTGTTTCCAACTTCATCGACCATGACCAAAAAGAACGCCAGCAAGCCTTCCGCCGCCCCCGTTTCCAGCGCCCCGCGCGTGGTGGATCTGGAGCACTACGTTCCGGCCTATCTGACCTGGATCGCCAACAAGCTCTCGCGCGGCGCCTCGCAGCACTACCTCGAGATCTTCGATGTGGGCATAGAGACCTGGCGCTGCCTGGTGCTGCTGGCCATCGAGGGCGCGATCTCGGCGCAGCAGATCTCGCGCGTGATCGGCATGGACAAGGGCTCGATCAGCCGCTGCCTCAAGGGCATGCAGGAGCGCGGGCTGATTCGCACCGAGCTCGATGCCGCCGACGGCCGGCTGCGCATTGCCGTGCTCACTCCCGAAGGCCGCACGCTGCACGACCAGATCATGGGCATGGCGCTGGAGCGCGAGCGCGCTTTTCTGTCGGTGCTCGATGACGGCGAGACCGAACTGCTGATGAGCATGCTGCGGCGCCTGCACGAGAACCTGCCCGCGGTGGAGACCGCGACGCAGGAATACGCGGCCACCCATTTTCCCCAGGCCAAGGGCGCCAAGCGGCGTCGGGCCGAAGACTAGTTTCAACAGCGAGCCGGGCGTCAACGCCCCTTACCCACCATGAGTGCATTGCAAGTCATCGTTCACAGCCGGCGCGTGGAAGCCGAAGGCATCTGCAGCTTCGAGCTGGTCCATCCCGAAGGCCAGGCGCTGCCGGCGTTCAGCGCCGGCGCGCATGTCGACGTGCATGTCGCGCCCGGGCTGGTGCGCCAGTACTCGCTGTGCAACGACCCGGCAACGCGCGACCATTACCGCATCGCCGTGCTGCGCGAGCCGCAGTCGCGCGGCGGCTCGGTGGCAATGCACGAGCAGGTGCACGAGGGGCAGCTGCTGACCATCAGCGCGCCGCGCAATCATTTCGAACTCGCGCCCGGGGCGGCGCGCAGCCTGCTGCTGGCCGGCGGCATAGGCATCACGCCGATCTGGGCCATGGCCCAGGCGCTGCATTCGAGGGGTGAGGATTTCGCGCTGCACTACTGCGGCCGGTCGGCGGCGCGCATGGCCTTTGTGCCAGCGCTCAGCGAAGCGGCGTTTGCGGGCCGGGTGCAGCTGCATGCCGATGATGGCGAGCCGGCACAGCGTTTCGACGCCGATGCGCTGCTGGCCGCGCCCGAAGCCGGCGCCCATCTCTATGTCTGCGGTCCCGCGGGCTTCATGCACCATGTGCTCGAAACGGCCCGCCGCCATGGCTGGCCCGAGGCGCAGCTGCACCGCGAGTTCTTTGCCGGCACGGCCACGGCCTTGGAATCCGACGGCGCCTTCAGCGTGCGCCTGGCCAGCACGGGCCAGAGCTATGCCATTGCCAAGGACAAAAGCGTGCTCGAAGTGCTCACCGCCGCGGGCGTCGACGTGCCGTACTCGTGCGAATCGGGCATCTGCGGCAGCTGCCTCACGCGCGTGCTCGAAGGCGTGCCGGAGCACCGCGACAGCTTTCTCACCGACAGCGAGCGCGCCGCCAACGACCAGTTCACGCCCTGCTGTTCGCGCGCGCAGACACCGCTGCTGGTGCTCGATCTCTGAAGGCCGCAGTTGCATTTCCCCACCCCAAAACGAGACAGGAGACTTCCATGACCGCCACCGCTTGCATTCCCATCCAGGCTGCGTCCAGCGCGCCCGACGCCCGCCGCTTTCCGCTCGACCAATGGTATGTCGCCGGCTTTTCGTCCGAACTCACGGACAAGCCGCTGGCGCGCACCTTCCTGGGCCAGAAGGTGGTGCTGTTTCGCACCGGTGAAGGCGAAGTCGCGGCGCTGGAAGACCGCTGCTGCCACCGCTCGCTGCCGCTGTCGTGCGGCACCGTCGAGGGCGCGGGCGTGCGCTGCGGCTACCACGGCATGCTCTACGCGCCCAGCGGGCAATGTATAGAGATTCCCGGCCAGGAGCGCATTCCGTCCAAGGCGAAAGTGAAGGCCTACCAGGTGCAGGAGAAAAACCAGATCGTCTGGATCTGGATGCCGCGCGCCGAAGGCGCCGCGCCCGACAAGGCGCCGCCCGACTACCCCTTCCACGACGACCCGCGCTACAAGTTCGGCAGCGGCAACTACCATTACAACGCGCCCTGGCAGCTGATACACGACAACCTGCTGGACCTGAGCCACCTGGGCTATGTGCACCTGCAGACGATTGGCGGCAATGCGCGCCTGCACATGAACGCCGAGATGAAGGTCACGGCCGACGGCGACCGCGTCAAGGTCGTGCGCCTGATGCCGGGCTCCACGCCGCCGCCTACCTACAGGGCTGCCTGGCCGTTCGGCGAAAAATGCGACCGCTGGCAGGAAATCGAGTTCGACGTGAGCCATCTGCGCATCTGGACCGGCGCCCTCGAGCCCGGCACCGACGCCATCGACGACCCCGAACGCGGCGGTTTTCACATGCGCGGCTTCCACGGCATCACGCCCGAGACCGAAGACACCTGCCACTACTTCTGGAGCATGTCGAGCACCAAGCATCCCGATATGCCCGACAACATCGACGCCGTGATCCAGCAGACCGCGTTCACGTTCGACGAAGACCGCATCGTGATCGAAGCCCAGTACCGCAACATGCAGGAGTTCGGCGAGCGCGCGACCTGGACCGACATCCATGTCGACGTGGGCGGCAACCGCGCGCGCCGCGTGGTCTCCCGGTTGCTGGAGCAGCAGGCGGGCTGAATAGGTGCGCTGCAAGCCCGCCAGGGCGGCAGGCAGCCGCGCCAGCGCGCAACCTGCGGGCGGCGCCTGTGCTTTACCGCAGGCCCGCCAGCAGGGGCCACAGCGACAGCAGCAGCAGCCCGGCCATGGCCCAATTGAAGAACTGCAGCGCCCGCGGTGACTGCAGCCAACCGCCGATGATGGCGCCAAACAGCGTCCACACACTGATGCAGGGGTAGTTCACCACCAGCATGGTGACCGCCCCGAGAAGCAAGCTGGCCCAATAGTTACCCGGGTTGGTATAGGCGGCGATCACCCCCACCGAGAGTATCCAGGCCTTGGGATTGACCCACTGGAAAGCCGCGGCCTGCAGGAAATTGAGGGGCTTGGGGCGCGCCTGGGCGAGCTGTATGCGTCCACTGTGCGCAATTTTCCAGGCCAGCCAGAGCAGGTATACCGCGCCTACCCATTGAAGCAGCACATACAACTGCGGCATCTGTTCGAACAACTGACCCAGCCCCGCGCCCACCAGCAGCAGCATGACGGCGCCGCCCACCGAAATGCCCAGCATGTGCGGCACGCTGCGCTGGTAGCCGAAGTTGGCACCCGACGCCGCCAGCATCACATTGTTCGGCCCCGGCGTGATGGAGCTGACGACGATGAACATCGCCATCGGCAGCAACGCGGCAAACTCGGTATTGACAGGCATCCAATTCATAACGTGCTCCCAATGCAGAGCTTGCATTCTAGGTAGCTCAAGCAGTACAGTCTCAGTACAGTTTCACTAATCAATACACCCACTGTATGGCTAAAAACAACCGGCCAGATGCACCTCCAGTCCCCGGCCAGTCCGCCGCGGCCAGCAACGACCTGGGCTGGCAGCCGCTGCGCGGGCCGGGACTGCCGCCCTTGGTGGAGCAGTTGGTGGCGCACTGCACGCAACTGCTGCACAGCCACAGCCTGCGCACCGGAACGCGCATGCCCTCGGTGCGCCAGCTGGCCGATGACGCGGGCGTGAGCCGCGACACCGTGGTGCTGGCCTATGACCGCCTGGTGGCGCAAGGCGCCTTGCAATCGCGCCCCGGGGCTGGCTTTTTTGTGACCGCACAGCGCACAGCACCAGCACCGCTCAAGGACAAGAAACCGATATTGGCCGCAGACCAGGCCTTTGACACGCCCTACCTGCTGCGCAGCATGTTCCGTACGGTGGACGGCACGCAGTTCGATGGCGGCGCGGGCACCTTGCCCTCCAGCTGGATGGACCACGACATGCTCAACGCCGCCGTGCGTGCCGTGGGCCGTAGCGCGGGCATTCAGCTGCTGGGCTATGGCGCGCCGCAAGGCTACGCTGCGCTGCGCCAGCAATTGGCCGGCTATTTGATGACACAGGGTCTGACGGTGGACCCCGAGCAGCAGCTCATGACCACGGCCGGCGTCACCCACGGCATGGACCTGATCTTGCGCAGCCTGCTGCGCCCCGGCGACACCGTGCTGGTCGAGGACCCGGCATGGTTCATGGTGTTTGGCATGCTGCGTTCCCTTGGGCTGCAGGTTCAGGCCGTGCCGCGCGGGCCTGAGGGCCCGGATCTGCAGGTGCTGGAGCAACTGGCGCGAGCCCACCGCCCCAAACTGTTCATCACCAACACGGCGGTGCACAACCCCACGGGTTTCAGCCTCACGCTGGGCGTGGCCTATGACGTGCTGCGGCTGGCCGAACAGTATGACTTTGCTATTTTGGAGGATGACACCTACGCCGACTTTCACCCCGACCAGCCCGTGCGCCTGGCGACACTGGACCGGCTGCGCCGCGTCATGCTGGTCGGCGGTTTCTCCAAGACCCTGGCGGGCAGTCTGCGCATGGGCTACATCGCGGCCCAGCCCCAGCGCATCGCCGCGCTCACCGATGCCAAACTGCTCAGCGGCCTGACCACATCGGAACTGGGCGAGCGCGTGGTGCATCGCATTCTGGCCGATGGCCTGTACCGCAAACATGTGCTGCGCCTGCGCGAGCGATTGGACGAAGCGCGGCAACGCTGCCTCAAATTCGTGAACCATCTGGGTCTGCAAGTGCACCAGGAGCCGAATGCGGGCATGTTTGTCTGGGTGGACGCAGCCCGCGATACCGAACTGCTGGCCCGCAAAGCCGCGGTTGACGGCGTGCTGTTGGCGCCCGGCGTTCTGTTTTCCGCCCACCAGCAGCCATCGACGATGCTGCGCTTGCCGGTGGCCATGGCGGACAGTGCTTCGGAACGCAGCGCGCTGACCAGCCTGCTGCGGTAGTTCCGGACTGCTTCTGTCCAGTTGGACCCACCGGCGTTTGGCGAGCGACATCGATGTGGGCGGTATCCGCGCACGCCGCATTGTCTCCAAGCTGCTTGAGCAGCAAAGCCAGGCAGACCCGGCCGCCAAGGCTTCAGGATATCGCAGCAGCCGGCGCTGCCATCTCCACGGCAGGCGGTCGCTCGCTGCCTGCCGCGCCGCTGCGCAGCCAGGCTTCGAGCGCCGAAGCAGACATCGGCCTGGCAATGAGATAGCCCTGCACCGCGGCGCAGCCGCAGCGCATGATCAAGTCGTATTGCATCTGGTCCTCCACCCCTTCGGCCACCACAGTCAAACCCAGCGAGTTGATGAGCTGCGCCATGGCAGCGAAGATCAGTCCATCGCCGCTGGACAGTCCGGCATTCACCACAAAGCTCCGGTCCAGCTTGACCGATGTAAGAGGCAGCTTCGACAATTGGGACAGTGCGGAGTAGCCCACACCAAAGTCGTCCATGGACACCCCGAATCCTTGGGTGCGCGCGGTGGTCAGGGCCTGGGTGGCGGCGGGGGTGGCAAACGCGCTTTCGGTCACTTCGATACAGAAGCGATGGGCTGTCAGGCCATGGCCCTGCACCATCGCGGCGATGTCGGCCACGACGTCGCCGCTGTCGAACTGGGTCGGGGACACGTTGAGGTTGAGTACCGGACACAGTCCGGGGCTCGTGGCTTCCCACATGGCGACCTGTGCCACGGCGATCTGCATGAGTTTCAGGCCCAGCGGGAGCATGAGGCCGGTCCTCTCCGCGAGTTGTATGAAACGGTCCGGAGGGACCAGACCGAGCCGCGGATGGTTCCAGCGCGCCAATGCCTCGACCGCCAGCACCTGGCGGTCCGAAACCCGCACGACAGGCTGGTACGCCATGCCCAACTCGCCTTCGCGCAGCAGGGCTTCGCGCAAATCCTGCTCCAGTTCGGCTTCCTGGCGCCGCGCATCGTGCATCGCAGCAGCGAACACCACGGCCTGATTGCCGCCTCGGCTCTTGGCCACATACATCGCCGCGTCGGACGCCTGGCGCAAGTCGGTCAGGCCGGCGTTGTCCGTGTGCGCAATGCCGACACTGGCGGTCAGGCGCAGGTGGCGGCCCTTGATTTCAAACGGCTGCCTGAGGGCTTCCATTACCGCGGCACTGAGCTGCTTGGCCTCGACGAGGGTGATGCCGACGACGAACAGCGCAAACTCATCGCCTCCCAGGCGGGCGACCAGCCCCCGGTCCGTGACTTTCAGCAGTCGCCGCGCAACTTCCTTCAGCACCCGGTCTCCTTCCACCGATCCAAGCGCTTCGTTGACCGTTCGGAAACGGTCGAGGTCAATGAAAAGATTGGTCGAGGGCTGGTCCTCGGGCGCATGCAGGGCACGCTGCTGCGCAATGCTGTTGCGGGTCAGCAGCCCGGTGAGGCTGTCGTTGGTCGAGGTGCGGTACAACAGGCGCTCGACAACGCGGCGATGGCGGTCGAGCCGGTCGGCGCGGCTGGTGCCAATCGCGATCACCACCCAGGTCAGGGTCATGATGGCCATGATCTGGTACACCAGCAAAGGACCGTCCGCAGGCAAGGGAATGCCCGGGCTGTCGATTCTTCGAGACACCAGCCAGCCTATCAAGAAGACCATCACGCTGGCGCTTCCCAACAGCGTCCTGGCCACATGGCCCGCGTCGGAGTCCGCGGTGAGCGCGCGCATGAAGCCATGGCGCGCGGTCCCCAGCAGCAAGGCCACCGCCAATGCTCCGAGTCCCAGAAAAGTCATGGGCCCGATCGCCCCCCAAAAGCCCGACAGCCTGCCGAGGTGACACATCAGGCCGATGAAAAGCAGCGAAAGCGCGCAGCACGCGAAAAGCTGTGACGCGACTGGACGGCGATGGCGCTTCAACACCTCGCCAAAGGACAGCATCAGCAGCGCTGTCGCGACGTTACCCGGCATGGCGGTGCGCTGTTCATTCGCGACGCCTTGCACCCCATCGGCGCCGAACGCAGCCAACCCATCGAACCACTCATGGCTGAGGGCGGGAACAGTCAATCGGACCACGAGAAACCCGATCAGCGCCGCCAACGCGACATTGGTCAGCATGGCCCACCGCGGCGATCGCCCGGACGCAGGCGCAATGCCCAGCGCGAGCAGCATCAAACACAGTGCCGTATGCGGATGCGTCGTCGGCAGGCCCGCAAGCCACGGCGAGGCTGGGTGAAAGCCCAACGCATACAGACTCAGCACCATCAGGCCGACGCCGCCGCCAAGCCAGGCGCCAATCGAGCGCGCGCGTTCAAAGGACGGCACCTTTCTCGCTCTCGGCATTCTGAGTTGATTGAGCAACGGAAGCGACCGGGCACCTGGATGCGTAGCGAGCATGGACATTCCCTTTTTCGGCTCGCCTGTGGGCGTGGCGTTGGCTTTAACTCGAGTCAACACAACAGCGATCTGACTGGCAACTTGGCAGCCGCACTGATGACCCAATCTCCGCCCTGTTCAGACGCGTGCAGTCCAAGGCAGTCGTTGTTGTCGCTCTCGGTGGAGATTCCATCATAGACGGTTGTAACAACATGCTCAAAGTGGAACAGTGCCGACGGCAATGGGCAGGCTTGTACCTGCGGGCAATGCACGGGTGCAGTGTTCAAGCTGCCGGTTGTGTCAAAGGCCTGCCTGTCTCAAATCGGGCAGATAAGCGCCCCATCGTCGCGCGTCCGGGGGCTGCGCGCGTGCATCGACCTGTAGGCCATGGGACATCGAAGAAGGCGAAGGCATTGATGTGCGGGTTGAGCGGCCCCTTGATGAAGGGCGGTGCTGGGCAGCGTGGAGAAAACGTTGTGTCGAATGTGGGGCGGCTGCACCAATGGCACACGCGCATCCCACTGTTTGGCTGCGACAGGGCGCAAAAAGCGCCGAGTAGGTAGACCTGTACGCAAATCCGGCGCCAGCATCGGCTTGTTCATCTGAGCTTTTGTATGCACATACTGCTTGTTTTGTGGTGGATGTTGCGCAAGTTGGCACACGATTTGCCTTCTACCGTGCCGCATGCAGCGATACGGCCAGGCGCTGTTGGCTGGCGTATGCACTGAACACCCGTCACGGCCCCGGTCAAGAAAGCTAGAACACCTATGAGCGCCCCCCGCTGCCGCGGCTTTTGACCTGGTGGTGCGCAATGCCCGGGTGATCACCGCGGCCGATGAAATGCACCGCGACATTGGCGTGAAGGACAGACGCATCATGCAGCTGGGCGCTGGCCTGGCGGGCGGCATCCGGGAAGTCGACGCCCAAGGCCGTGCCGTCACGCCCGGCGGCGTGGATGCCCACTGCCACCTTGAGGAAATCAGCAGCGGCCCGGTGCGCATGGGCGGGGCGCCGGATGGCGCATAGAACCGCTAAGTCCAAACTCAATGCACAGGGCCCTGTCAACTGAGCGCGATGTTCGCCGAACGGATATAGCTTCCCCAGCGCGCGTATTCGCGCTCGTAGAACTGCTGGTAGGCGGCAATCGCCATGGGCGTCATCACCATAGACATCTTGCGCATGCTCTCTATGACTTGGTGCTCGCCCAACGCACTTTCGATGGCAGAGTGCAACCTGGTAACCACGTCCGCAGGTGTCCTGGCAGGCGCCAGGAAGCCAAGCCAGGGCCCGATGTCGATAGCCACGCCAAACTCCCTGAGCGTGGGCACCTGGGGGTAGGCCGGCATGCGCTGCGGCGCGGTGATGGCCAGCATGCGCACCGTGCCTGCCGCCACATGCTGCTCCGCGACCAGCGTCGGAATGATGGCGCAATCGATCTGCTTGCCGAGCTGGGCCTGCATCAGCGGCGCGGTACTGTTGTAGGGCACATGCAGCAGGTCGGCGCCCGTGGCCTGCTTGAGCACTTCCATGATGATCTGGCCCGAACTTCCCTGCCCCCAGGAGCCATAGGTCAGCGGCTCCTTGGCCTGGCGCGCCAGTTGCAGGAATTCCGCCAAGGTTTTCGCGGGGTGCGAGGCATGGACCATCACCGTGAGCGGCGTGAACCCCAAAGGCGCGACGGCCGTGAACGCCTTGAGCGCGTCATACGGCGTGGGCTTGAGAATGTGCGGCGCAATGGAATGCGAATCTGCCGTGCCGTAGATCAGCGTATAGCCGTCTGCCGGGCTTCTGGCTCCCGCGAGGCTGCCAATGGTGCCTATTGCGCCCGGGCGGTTGTCGATGATGACGGGCTGCCCCAGACGCTGCGCCAGCACGGGTGCCATGGCGCGCACCAGCGCATCGCCGCCGCCGCCCGCGGTCCAGGGAACGATGATCTTGATGGGCTTCGATGGGTAGGCGCTGCCCTGCGCCAGACTGCCCAGTGCCGTTGCGCCGGTCGCGGGAATGGCCAGCAGCTGGAGCGCCTGTCGGCGCGTCAGGTGAGATTGCATCTTGTCTCCTTGTTGTTCTGTCTCAAATACCGTGTTCATCCAGCCAGTCCGCGACCAGCGCGGCGATCTGCGCGCTGTTGTCTTCGATCATCAGCATGTGGCCGTTGCCCAGGATTCCCCGATCGGGCAGCCAGACGAAGTCGGCCCCCAGGAAGGCGGCCAGTGGGCCGTCTGTGTCCTTGGGGTGGCGCGGGTCGTGGTCCCCTGTCAGCACCAGCATGGGCAAGCCGGCGAGCCCTTGGGGGTGCTGCAAGTACAAGCCGCTGGCACCAATATTGAAGCGCTCGTTCAGGATGCGCGGGCTTTCCGGCCCTATGGAACGGGCATAGACCTCGAACGCCTGTGGTGGAAACCTGGGGCTGTTCGCCCAGAACTTGCGAATGAAATCGCGGTCGACAAAGGCTGGGCGATCCGCGGGCGCATAGATGGCATGGCCGCCAGGGTCTGCCGCGGGCTCGGTCGGAAGCGCGGGCACGAGATTGGCAGGCGCGCCCGGTGCGAGCCCGACCACGGCGACCACATGCTCACGGAAATTTTCCGCCACCCACCAGGCGATGGGGCCGCCCGCCGAATGCGCGAACACGATGGCCGGGCCGATTTCCTGCAGCAGCGCGCCCAGCGAGCGCCCGACGTCCACCGTCGAGAGTTCGTTGAATGCGGTAGAACTTGGCGAGCGGCCATGGCCGGGCCAGTCCATCACATACACATCGTGACCGCGCCGTGCAAAGAGCGGGGCCCAGCCTTCGCGCCCGTCGGGCGTGGCCAGATAGGCCGTGCCGTTGTGGAATCCGCCATGCACCATGACGATAGGCGGCTTGTGCGCACCGGGCTGGGCGGCGACGATATCGGCGTATACCGGGTGCTCGGCGGTACCGCTGTATAGGTAGTTTCGGGTCATCGAGGGCTGTCACTTTGTCGGTTGAAGCCAGGGCAGTATAGGGCGATATGGTTCCATATGGAACTATATGCGGCCTGGGTATTCCCCAGGTGCATGCGCTGTTCCTATACTCGCGGCATGCCCAATGACCTCGCCATGCAGCCGCCCATCAGAGACATACTCGACGGGGTGAAAATCCCCTTCGCCTACAAGCTGGGCTACATGATTAACTCCTACCGCGAGCCATCATTCCGTGCCATCGAGGCCACGCACGGGCTCACGCGCCCGGAGATCCTGTCGCTGATCTTTCTCTACTTCCGCGATGGCATTTCGGCGGCCGACATCTGCGACTTCTCCGGTCACCTGAAAAACAATATCAGCCGCGCCATCACCGCCCTCGAAGCCAAGGGCCTGGTGCGCCGCGAGTCCGATCCGCAGGACAAACGCCGACTCACCATTCACATCACCGCAGAGGGCCGGCGCATGCATGACACCTTCATGCCGGCGCTGGAGAAGCGGGAAAACGACATGATGTCCTGCCTATCGGCCGCGGAACGGGCGACGTTCGAAGGCTTGCTGCAGAAGCTTTGTGCGCATGGGCCTGAGTGGAATGGCAAGGAGCATTGGCGGTTGTGAGCTA
>NZ_JAVWWA010000064.1:0-27560 GCF_036666375.1 Comamonas sp.
CGCGAATGGCTCAAGCCCGCGCGCGAAGCCGCCAAGCAGATCTGCAAGCAGCGCTATGTCGAGTTCGGCTGCGAAGGCCAGGCCGGCAAGATCAAGGGCCACAACCTGCAGATCGTCGCCGGCATGTATGCCGACGGCACGCTCAAGCAAGTCGTGAACTGAAGCACTGGCACCGGCCATTGCAAAGCCCCCTGGCTCCCGGCCCGGGGGCTTTTTTTTTGCCGCTGCGCGGGCGCAAGCATCCATTTGCAGCGCCAAGGCCCTGCAATGGCCTTTGGGCGGGTGCTTTTTTGCGCTTTTTGACGCCAATCCGTTTGCGTTTTTCCCGGTCAGCGTGCAGCATGGCGTTTGCTGACAAATTACACAGGCCGACATGCACGTGCGTGCCTATGCGCAGGGAGGACTCGCAATGAAGAGAATGGGACGGCCGATGGTGCGCTCTGCGCTTTGGAGTGCAGCGGTGGTGGTACTGCTCGCGGGCTGCGCCGCGCAGCCGCATGGCGCGGCTTCGGTGCAATACACCGCGGGCCGCGCGCAGCTGGCCTTGCCTGCGGGGGCCTGGACCGATCTGGGCCCGGCCGATGAAGCCTGGGCGCCGTTGCCGACCGCGAGCGGCAAGATTGCGCTGCGCAGCCGCGCGCTGGTGCTGCGCGGCGCCAAGCAGGAGCCGCTGGCCGTGGTGCTGGTGCGCACCAATGCCTCCAATCTGTTCTGGAAGCCCGTGGCCTGGGGCATCAACTGCCCGCGCGAGCTCGACGTGCTGCTGTTCGACGAAGCCGCCGGCAGCCCTGACCGCATGGACTGCCTGCGGCTGCGCCGCAATGCCCAGACCCAGCAATGGCTCAAGCGCAGCAAGCCCGAGACCCAGGCCTGGCTCGAGAGCCGGCAGCAATTGCCGCTGCTGCCCTACAGCCATCTGAGCTACCGCTTCGCGACCGAGGACGGCGGCATGGTGGAGCTGCAGATCCTCGCCGACCAGCGTCTGCTGCAGCCTGAAAAAGGCAGTCAGTCGCGGATGCAGCGCGACTGGGCGCTGGCCGTGGCCAGCGCGGCGCGCGACAGCCTGTCTTCGCTCGACGGCACGCTGGTGCTGCCGCCGTTTCCGGGCTCGGTCTGAGCCTGGCCCAGGCCTGCGGCCTAGGGTAATTACAGGCTGCGAGCTTGCGGGCCTCGGCTGACAATGCCTTCAGCGTTGGCAAAAAATACTGGAGGCACAAAGACTATGAGTGATCGTCCCTGGCTGAGCGCGTATCCCGAAGGGGTGCCTGCGGAAATTGACGCGACCCAATACACGTCGCTGGTGGCCCTGATGGAAGAGGCCTTCACCAAGTACCGCGACCGGGTGGCGTACAGCTTCATGGGAAAGGAAGTCACCTACGGCCAGACCGATGTGCAAAGCCGCATCCTGGCAGCCTACTTGCAGGGCCTGGGCCTGACCAAGGGCGATCGCGTGGCGCTGATGATGCCCAATGTGCCGCAGTATCCGGTGGCCGTCGCCGCCGTGCTGCGCGCGGGCTACGTGGTGGTCAACGTGAACCCGCTGTACACCGCGCGCGAGCTGGAGCACCAGCTCAAGGACTCGGGCGCCAAGGCGATCATCATCATCGAGAACTTCGCGACCACGCTGCAGACCTGCATCGCGGCCACGGCCGTCAAGCATGTGGTGCTGTGCGCCATGGGCGACCAGCTGGGCCTGGTCAAGGGCGCGCTGGTCAACTATGTGGTGCGCAAGGTCAAGAAGCTCGTGCCCGCGTTCCAGCTGCCGGGCGCTGTGCGCTTCAACGATGCGTTGGCCAAGGGCGCGCATCTGAGTTTCCAGGCGCCGCAACTGCTGCCCGATGACATCGCGCTGCTGCAATACACGGGCGGCACCACGGGCGTGAGCAAGGGCGCGGTGCTGCTGCACCGCAACGTGATTGCGAACGTGCTGCAGTCCGAGGCCTGGAACCAGCCGGCCATGAGCAAGGTGCCCACAGGGGAGCAGCCCACGAGCGTCTGCGCGCTGCCGCTCTACCATATCTTCGCGTTCACGGTGAACATGATGCTGTCGATGCGCACCGGCGGCAAGACCATCCTGATTCCCAATCCGCGCGACCTCAAGGCCACGCTGCAGGAGCTGTCCAAGCACCGCTTCCACAGTTTCCCCGCCGTGAGCACGCTGTTCAACGGCCTGGCCCATCACCCCGACTTCAACACCGTCGACTGGTCGCACCTCAAGGTGTCCGTGGGCGGCGGCATGGCGGTGCAAAGCGCGGTCGCGCAGCTGTGGCTGGAGAAGACCGGCTGCCCTATCTGTGAAGGTTACGGCCTGTCCGAAACCAGTCCATCGGTCAGCTGCAATCCGGTCACCGTGAGCCAGTTCACGGGCACCATAGGCGTGCCGCTGCCGAGCACGTACATGAAGCTGATCGACGACGCCGGCAACGACGTGACCGAGCCCGGCCTGCCGGGCGAGATCGCCATCAAGGGCCCGCAGGTGATGGCCGGCTACTGGCAACTGCCCGATGAAACCGCCAAGACCATGACCGCCGACGGCTACTTCAAGTCGGGCGATATCGGCACCTTCGATGAGAACGGCTTCTTCAAGGTGGTCGATCGCAAGAAGGACATGGTGCTGGTCAGCGGTTTCAACGTCTACCCGAACGAAGTCGAGGATGTGGTCGCCAAATGCCCGGGCGTGCTCGAGTGCGCGGTGGTCGGCATTCCCGACGAGAAGACGGGCGAGGCCGTGAAGCTGGTGATCGTGAAGAAAGATGCGTCGCTCAACGAGCAGGTGGTGCGCGACTTCTGCCGCTCCAACCTCACGGGATACAAGCAGCCGCGCGTGATCGAGTTCCGTACCGAGCTGCCCAAGACGCCCGTGGGCAAGATACTGCGCCGCGAACTGCGGGGAAATAAGAGCGCGGCCTGAGCGGCGGCGGCGTTGCGCCGCACAATCGAGGCCTTGCCGCACACGGCGGTTGCCTGGATACACATGACGATTGCCATTTTGAGCGCCTTGCCCGAAGAGCAGGCCGGTTGGGTTGAGAGTTTGCAAGGCGTGCGCGGCACGCGGCATGCGGGCCGTCAGTTCTGGCAGGGCCGCTGGCAGGCTGACGCAGCGGGCGCCGGCCATGATCTGGTCTGCGCGCTCTCGGGCATAGGCAAGGTCGCCGCCGCCACGACGGCCGCTGCATTGATAGAGCGCTTCGGCGTCACGCGCATCGTCTTCACCGGCGTGGCCGGCGGCGTGGGCGCGGGCGTGCAGGTCGGCGACGTGGTTGTGGCCAGCGAATACCTGCAGCATGATTTCGACGCGTCTCCGCTGTTCCCGCGCTGGGAGTTGCCCGGCTATGGCCGCACGCGCCTGGCCTGCGATCCGGTGATGAGCGCCGCGCTGCATGCGGCCAGCCAGGATTGCGTCGGCAGCGCGGCGCGTGCCCACCACGGGCTGGTAGTCAGCGGCGACCAGTTTGTCGGCACGGCGCTGGCCTCGCAGGCGCTGCGCTCGGGGCTAGAGGCCGCGGGCCATCCCGTGCTGGCCGTCGAAATGGAAGGCGCGGCCGTGGCCCAGACCTGCCACGACTACGGCGTGCCGTTCGCCGCCATGCGCACCATCTCCGACCGCGCCGACGACAGCGCGTCGGTCGACTTCGCCGACTTCGTGCGCAATGTCGCCAGCCGCTACGCGCAGCAAATTCTTACGGGGTTCCTGCAGCGGCTTTGAACCTCCGCGCAGCACAAGCACCGTTCGGGCTGAGCTTGTCGAAGCCCTGCATGCACAGGCGGGGTTATTTCAGCCAGCCGCGCTTGCGGAAGTACAGCATCGGCCCGACGGCGCTGGCGGCCATCAGTACCAGCGCGAACGGATAGCCCAGCGTCCAGTCGAGTTCGGGCATGAACTTGAAGTTCATGCCGTAGGCGCTGGCGACCAGCGTGGGCGGCAGCAGCGCGACGCTGGCCACCGAGAAGATGCGGATGATCTTGTTCTGGTTGATGTTGATGAAACCGACGGTCGCATCCATCAGGAAGTTGATCTTGTCGAACAGGAAGGCCGTGTGGCTGTCCAGCGATTCGATGTCGCGCAGGATCTGGCGGGCTTCCTCGAACTGCTCGGCGTTGAGCATCTTGCTGCGCATCATGAAGCTCACGGCGCGGCGGGTGTCCATCACGTTGCGGCGGATGCGCGAGTTCAAATCTTCCTGGTGGGCGATGGCCGACAGCACTTCGCTGGCGCGTGCGTCATCGACTTCGCCGGACAGCACCTGGGTGCTGACTTTTTCAAGCGCATCGTAGATGCGTTCGAGCGTGTCGGCCGAATATTCGGCGTCGGCGTCGAACAGCTTGAGCAGCACTTCCTTGGCATCTTCGAGCAGGCCGGGCGCGCGGCGCGCGCGCATGCGCAGCAGCCGGAACACCGGCACGTCTTCGTCGTGGATGGAAAACAGCACGCCGCGGCTCTTGAGCTCGGCGTTGTGCTGGTTCAGGATGAAAGCGACGCGCACCGAGCGCGGGTCTTCGTCGTCATCGATCAAGAAGTCGCTGCGGATATGCAGCTCGCCATTGTCTTCTTCGTAGAAGCGCGCCGATTCCTCGATGTCCTCGTCCATCGCGTCTTCTGGAATCGACAGACCGTAGTGCTGCTTGATCCAGCGCTTTTCTTCGAGCGTAGGCGATTCAAGGTCGACCCAGATAGGCTGGAACTTGGCCAGGTCCTCGAGCGAGTCGATTTCTTCCTGGACCAGGCGGCCATTGGCCAACGTAAAGATGTTGAGCATTGCTCACTCCCATGTCATTTTTCGTCGTGCGGCGGTGAAAGAGGTCATGCTTTCAACCCCCGCAGCGGCGCGCGCAGCAGGCGCGAACGGCAAATACGATGGGAGTTGAAAGCTACCAACTAGGGTAGGTTTCCACGGAGCGATCTCCAGTTATCTTGAAGTGGGGAATTATGGCATTGCGCACGTGCGGCGCGGCGCAGAAAAGCCCGCGCCGCAAGGGTGCAGGCGCGGATTTCATCGCGGCGTAATGGTCTGTCCCAGCATTTGCGCACGGCACAGGTCGGCCCAGGCCGCGGGCTTGGCATGCGCGGCGCGCAGCAGGTAGCTCGGGTCGTAGGTGACCACCGCCGGCAGGCCCGCGACCTGATGGGGCTCGGCACGCAGCCGGCCCAGCGCATCGCTGCGGCCCAGCACGGCGCGCGCCGCTGCCAGGCCCAGCACCAGGATGCGCGCGGGCTGCAGTTGCCTGACCATCGCCTGCAGACCGGAGTCGAGCGGTGCGCAGTCGCCTGCAGCAGCCGCAGCCGATGCCTGGGCGCCGTCGCGCTCCAGCGCCGCGCTCCACACGCGCGGATGCCGGTGCAGGCGCAGCGCGCGCAGCATGTTGTCGAGCAGCCTTGCAGCATCGCCTTCGAGCACCGTACCCGTGGATTCGGGTGCGGCGGCAGGAGCGGCCAGGCTCACGGCCGTGGGGTGTTCGAGCAGGATCAGCCAGCCGCCGTCGGCAGGGTCCTGGGTATTCTGGGTATGGGTGCCCGGGCCATAGACCGGGCGTGCAGGGTGCAGGCGCCAACCCGCGGCCGCGGCGCTTTCGCTCGCGGGCGCGTGCTGGGGGGCTGGCGCGGGCCGGACCGGGGCCGCGGGGCGTGGCATCACCGGCGCAGGCTGCGGGCGCTGGGCCACGGGCGCCGGCGCGGGACGTTCTGCCACGGCTGCGAGCGCGGGTGCGGCTTCGGGCGGCGCGGGCTGCCAGACCGTGATGCCCATTTCCTGCAGCATGGCGCGTTGGCGCGCGTCGAGATTCAGGGCCATAGCTTGCGGCTCATGATGATGGCGTGCTCGCGTTGGCCGTCGGCCGCCGGGTAATAGTTCTTGCGTTCGGCAATCTGCTGGAAGCCGTGCTTTTCGTAGATGCCGCGCGCGCGCGCGTTGCTCGCGCGCACTTCGAGCCACAGCCAGATCGCCTTTCGCTGGCGCGACCACAGCGCCAGGCCGTCGAGCATGATCCTGGCCCAGCCCTGGCCCTGGTGGGCGGGCGCGACCGTGAGGTTGAGCAGATGGACTTCGTCGAGTACCGTCATGGCGACGAAGTAGCCCAGCAACCGGTCATCGGCGTCGAGCAGCATCTGGGCTTCGTAGCCCGCGGCCAGCGCGTCAATGAAGTTGCCGCGCGTCCACGGGTGGCTGTAGGCCTGATTTTCGATCGGCAACAGGACATCGAGCCAGGCTGCGGTCAAGGGCGCAAAGCGTATGGCTTCCTGGGGGACTGGCTGGCTGGCTGGGCTCATGGTGTGGCGGCAAGGCGTGCAGCGGCACGTTCAGCCGTAGTTTGCGCCACTTTGTCCCGAATATACAAGGGCAGTGCCGCCGCTGCCGGCAGGCTGCCATGTGCTGCGAGCAGCGCGGGCGCCAGGCGCAGCAGCGCCGCCGAGGTCGGCAGCGCAGTCAGATGCAGGGCCTCGGGAGCGAGGCGCTCGCCATAGGCGGCCAGGGCGTTGCCGACGACGCTCCAGCCCGCAGGCACCTGCAGGGCTTCGGGCGCGCACACGCCGGCATCGCCGGCGGCCTGCCAGACGCCATCACGGTAGCTGTAGGGCGCGTGATAGACCTCGTTCATGCGCGCATCGAGCACCGCCACGACATCGCAGCAACCATGTTCGGCGCGCGCGGTCTCGGCCACGGCCAGCAGCGTATCGACGGGCAGCACGCGCACATCCGCGCCAAACGCCAGCCCTTGCGCGATCGCGCAGGCGGTGCGCAGCCCGGTGAACGAGCCCGGTCCCCGGCCGAAGACGATGGCGTCGAGCGCCTTGAACTCGAGGCCGGCTTCGTCCATCAGCCGGCGTATGGCCGGCAGCAGCTGGGCCGACGATTGCGCGCCGCCGGGCCCGCGGTGCTGCCAGAGCGCGTCGGCGCGCTGGACGGCAATGCAAAGGGTGTCGGTGCTGGTATCGAAGGCAAGCAGGTTCATGGGGGAGTGCCGTAGAGGGCGGCAAGGCGTGGGCGGCCACGCGCAATTGCGCAAGCCCTCGATTATCGGTGCCGGCGGCGCTCCTTGCGCGTCGCGCCGCTAAAGCCCGCCGCCAGCGCGGCGCGTGGCAGGCCCTAAACTGGTCGGCATGTCTTTGCAGTTTGTCCTGGCGCGCTGGCGCGCTCCTCAGCGCGCGCGCGCCGTTCTTGGTATTTCTCTGTCCCTGATGCTGTGGAGCAGCGCCCAGGCCCAGCCGGCCCTGCCGCCTGCGGTCACGGCCGCGCTGGCGCGAGCCCAGTTGCCGCCCGACGCGCTGTCGGTGCTGGTGGTGGATGTCGAGGCGGCCAGAGGCGCGGCGCCGCGCCTGGCCTGGCAGCCCGAGCGGCCCATGAACCCCGCTTCGGTGATGAAGCTCGTGACCACATTTGCTGCGCTGGACCAACTGGGCCCGGCCTATACCTGGCGCACGCCGTTCTACTTCGGCGGTCCGCTGCAGGCCGGCGTGCTGCGCGGTCCGCTCTACATCCAGGGCCAGGGCGATCCGCGGCTGGTGATGGAGCGGCTGTGGCTGGCGCTGCGCCGGCTGCAGGCCATGGGCGTGCGCGCGATCGACGGCGACATCATTCTTGACCGCTCGGCGTTTGCGCTGGCCGCGCACGACCCGGCATTGTTCGATGGCGAGCCGTTGCGCCCCTACAACGTGTCGCCCGATGCGCTGCTGGTCAACTACAAGTCGCTGGTGATGGGTTTTCTTCCGGATGTGAAGGGGGGGCTGGCACGCATCCAGTACGACCCGCCGCTGGCCGGCATGGCGCTGCAGCCCAGCGTGCCGCTCGCGCCCGAAGGAACCCCCTGCGGCGATTGGCATCTGCGCCTGCAGGCCAGTCTGGAGGCTCCCGGGCGCATGGACTTCGCGGGCAGCTATCCGGCCGCCTGCGGTGCGCGCAACTGGGCCGTGGCACCGGTCGACGGCGCGCAGTTCGCGGCGCGGGCCATTGAGGGCATGTGGCGCGAACTCGGCGGCCAGCTCAGCGGCGGGGTGCGCGACGGCCGCGTGCCGCAGGGGCTGGAGCCGGCCATGGTGATCGAGTCGGAAGCGCTGTCCCAGGTTGTCAGGGACATCAATAAATATAGCAACAACGTGATGGCGCAGCAGGTTTTCCTGACCATGGGCCGCCAGCGTGACGGCGTGGGCAGCTGGGACAGCGCGCAGGCCGCGCTGCGCCAGTGGTGGCAGCGCAGGGTCGGCGCCCAGGCCTTGCCCATCGTCGAGAACGGCGCGGGGCTGAGCCGCGAGGAGCGCGTCACGGCCCAGGGCCTGGGGCGCATGCTGCAGGTTGCCTGGGGCTCGCCCGTGATGCCTGAGTTCCTCGCTTCGCTGCCGGTTCTCGGCGTGGACGGCACGCTGCGCCGCAACCAGGCGCGCGCCAGCGGCCAGGCCCACCTCAAGACCGGCAGTCTGCGCGATGCATCGGCGATCGCGGGCTATGTGCATGCGGCCAGCGGCCGGCGCTATGTGCTGGTCGCGCTGGTCAACGACAGCCGAGCGGCGGCCGCACGGCCGGCCTTGGACGCATTGGTGGAATGGGTGGTCGCCGACCTCGCGCCCCGATAAGGTGGTGACGGGCCGTCGTGTTGGCGGACCGTCAAACCACAATCAGGAGGCGCAGCATGGGGATGCAATCGACAGCAATCTGGATGGCGGCGATCGTTGCCGCGGCACTCGCGGCCTGTGGCGGCGCGAATGACCCTGACCCCGGCGGCGCGCGCGGCGCGCTGCTGCAGAACCCGCCGCCACGCACTTTTGCGGCATCGGCGCCCGATCTGGGCGCCCAGCTTTCGGCCACGCCGACAGGGCGGGAGATGCTCGCAGTGGCCGGCGCACCGGTTTGCGGCGTGCAGGTGCACTCGATCGAATATCACACGGTGGGCGCCAGGGGCGAGGCCACCAACGCGACGGCGGCGCTCATGCTGCCCCGGGGTGAAGAGGCTGCCTGTTCGGGCCCGCGGCCCATTCTGCTCTACGGCCATGGCACCGACCCGCAGCGCGCCTACAACCAGGCCGAGATCAGCGACCTGACCCTTCCCGGCGCGGCTTCCGGGCTGCAGCTCGCGGCGACCTTCGCCGCGCATGGCTACATCGTCGTCGCGCCCAACTACGCGGGCTATGACCGGTCGCGCTTGCCCTATCACCCCTATCTCGTCGCCGACCAGCAGTCCAAGGACATGATCGACGCGCTCACGGCCGCGCGCCAGGCGCTGCCCGCGCTTTCGGCGCGCGACAGCGGCCAGTTGCTGCTGTCGGGCAATTCCCAGGGCGGCCATGTGGCGCTGGCGACGCAGCGCGCGCTGCAGGCCGCAGGCGAGCGCGTGACGGCGTCGGCGCCCATGTCCGGGCCCTATGCCCTGGCCAGCTATGGCGAGGCCATTTTCCTGGGCCGCGTGCCGCTGGGCAGCACGGTGTTCACGCCGTTGCTGGTGACCGCCTATCAGCAGGCCTATGGCAATCTCTACCGTCAGCCCGATGAAGTCTATGCACCGCGCTATGCGCCGCATATGGCGACGCTGCTGCCGGCCGAAGTGCCGCTGGCCACGCTCTGGGCCCAGGGCCGGCTGCCGGTCAGCGCGCTGTTCAGCAGCAGCGCGCCCGCACCCGGCCTCGAAGCCATCACGCCGCCGACCACACCGCCGGCGCAGGCGCCGCTGTTTGCGCTGGGCTTTGGCCTGGACCATCTCGTGGGCAATGGCCAGCGCCTGGCCTATCTGCAGGATGCGGCCGCACGGCCCGACGGCGTGGTGCCCGCATGGACCACGGGCCGGCCCGCGGCCGCGCCCGGCCACCCGATGCGCCAGGCGCTCAGGGCGAACGACCTGCGCGACTGGGTGCCCGCGCGTCCCCTGCTGCTGTGCGGCGGCCAGGCCGACCCGACGGTGTTCTTCGGCCTCAATACGGGCGTGATGCAGGCCTTTTGGTCGGCGCCGTCACCCGCGGCCATGGCGCCCGGCCTGCTGAGCGTGCTCGATGTCGATGCGCCCGTGAGCGGCGTCGACGACCCGTTCGCCGCAGTCAAGACGGGATTCGCGTTGTCGAAGGCGGGGGCCACGGCCCAGGGCGGGCCCGCGGCCGCGCTGACGCTGTACCACGGCGTGCTGGTGCCGCCGTTCTGCCACCTCGCGGCGCGCGGCTTCTTCGATCGCGTCATCGCTTCCGGGCAATAAAAAACCGACCCGCAGGTCGGTTGGTGCGCGCAGCGATGCGGGGCTTCTTACCAGCGCACGCGCAGCTTGTCGTAGGCGTAGGTGCCGAACTGGCGGTAGGCTGCGGGAGTGAAGTAGACCTTGTCGGCAAACAGGTAGACATCCGGATTCGCGCCGGCAATCAGCGTCGAGGCCGTGCACTTCTCGGAGTTGATCTGACCGCTGCCAATGCCAATGCCCGGGCCCGAATCCACCGAAGTGCACACGGGCGTGGTGGCGTTCGAGAAGCCGTAGGAGCTGGGCGAGAAGGTGTACAGATTGACGTAGTAGGCCAAGTCAACGTACAGCACGGAGTTGCCCAGGTCGTTGAGGCCGATCAGCAGGCCTTCATTGAAGGCCTTGCTCGCGGCTTCGGCGGCGGCAACCTGGCCGCGTTCGATGGCCCAGAGCGACTTGCCCAGGTCATAGGTGCCGGAGAACACCACCTGCTTGGCGCCGGCGTTGGTCAGGCGGCGGATCTGGTCGGCGTACTGCGTGCCGAGTGCGCGTGCCGAGGATTCGAACTGGGCCGCAGTCTGCGTGCCAGCGATCACGGCCGACAGGCCGACGATCATGTCGCTCACGCCGGCGCTGAGCAGCACCACATCGTTCTTCTGCAGCGCGCTGCCCGAAGCCAGGAAGGTGTCGATCTGCGCCGCCAGCGTAGGCGTCGAGGACTTGCCGGCGGCGTCGGGCGTGGCCGCGATGCGCGCGTTGCCGAAGGCGTAGTTGAGACCGCCCTGGTTGGACGCCTTGAGGTCCAGGCCATATTGGGCTGCCACATAGCGGGTCCAGTTGTTCACCGAACCGTTGTTGACGGTGTAGCTGTTGCCGCTCTGGCCGGCATCGGCGGTGGCGTCGCCGAAGGCGATGAAGCGGCTGGGCGTGATCGCCGATTCCGTGGTGCTTGAGCCGCAGGCCGCAAGCAGTACCGCCGTTGCACAGGCGGTGACCAAAGCGGTCCGACGCATCCAATTTGCTGCCATGAGATTCTCCAGAAGGGATATGGACAAGAGTTTAACGAGGCGCGGGCCAGGCCCTAGGCGGCCGCGGCGCGCTGCAGGCGGTCACGCACGCCTTCCCACGCGGGCGTGGCAGGCGGTGTTTCGATCCAGAGCAGGCGCACGCCAACAGTGTCGAATTCACGCAGCATGGAGAACAGCTCCTGTGCTGCGGCGGTGGCATCTTCGGGCATGCGGCGCAGTTCCACCCGAGAGTGCACCTGCAAAGGGCTCCGAGCATACACCCCCAGATGGGCGGCGTCGTTGCCGAGCAGGTCCAGCCCGGACTGCAGCTGCTGGGCATCCATCAGCCTCACCTTGGCGTCGGGCGCGTAATGCGCGAGCAGCGTGCCCGAGGCGCGCGGCGTATGGGCCGGCAGTTCTTCCTTCGACAGCGGTCGCAGCCCGCAGGCGCGTTCGATGTCGGCGCGCGAGACCGCGCCGGGCCGCAGCAGCACCGGCACGCCGCGCGTGCAGTCGACGATGGTCGATTCGATGCCGACTTCGCATTCGCCGCCATCGAGCACCAGCAGATCGTCGCCGAATTCGCTTTGCACGTGGGCGGCCGTGGTCGGGCTCACGCGGCCGAAGCGATTGGCGCTGGGCGCGGCCACGCCCCACACAGGTGGTTGCAATTGCGCACAGGCTTGCAACACCGAATGTGCAACCGGATGTGAGGGGCAGCGCAGGCCCACGCTGTCCTGGCCGCCCGTGGCTGCCGCAACCATGCCCGCGCGGCGCGGCAGGATCAGCGTCAGCGGGCCGGGCCAGAACGCGTCGATCAACTGCTGCGCGAACAGTGGCACTTCCTTGGCGAAGCGCGTGATGGCCGCGGCATCGGCCACATGCACGATCAGCGGGTGGTTGCTGGGCCGGCCCTTGGCCGCGAAGATCGCGGCCACGGCCGCGTCGTTGTCGGCGTCGGCGGCCAGACCGTAGACCGTTTCGGTCGGCAGACCCAGCAGCGCACCGCGCTGCAGCGCATGCGCTGCCTCGTCGATGGATGCGGGCAGGTTCCCTGGGAGGATCATCGCGGGCCCTTGGCTCAGAAGGGCGCTATGCCCAGGATGGCAGCGGCCTGCAAGGCCACGGCGCGCGCCTGCTCGGGCGTGGCGGCCGTGATGTTCAGATGGCCCATCTTGCGCGCGGGCTTGGCTTCGGCCTTGCCGTAGAGGTGCAGGTGGGCACCGGGCAGGGCCAGCACCTGATCCCAGGCCGGCGTGCTGGCCGTCGTCGCGTCCTTGAACCACAGGTCGCCCAGCAGGTTGAGCATCACGGCGGCGCTGTGCTGGCGCGGCTGCACCAGCGGCAGGCCGGTCATGCAGCGCACCTGCAGTTCGAACTGCGAGACGTCCATGGCGTTCTGGCTGTAATGGCCGCTGTTGTGCGGGCGCGGAGCAATCTCGTTGACCACCAGGCTGCCGTCCTCGAGCACGAAGAACTCGACGCACAGCACGCCTACATAGTCCAGGCCCTGGGCCACCGACTGGGCCGCGGCCACGGCCTGCTGCGCCTGCGTGGCCGGCACATTGCCTTCATAAACTTCGGTTACGGCCAGGATGCCGTCGCGGTGCAGGTTGCGCTGCACCGGCAGATTGACGATCTTGCCGTCGCGTGCGCGCGCCACGATGACCGAGCATTCATGCGCCAGCGGCAGCATCTTTTCCAGCACGCAGGCCACGCGGCCCATGTCGTCCCAGGCGGAGGCGAGTTCGGCGGCGGTGCGCACCCGCGCCTGGCCCTTGCCGTCGTAGCCCATGCGCGAAGTCTTGAGGATGCCGGGAAGCAAATGGGCGCTCACGGCCGCGAGCTCCGCGGGCGTGGTGATTTCCGCATAGGGCGCGCAGGGCACGCCGCAGCGCAAGAAATGCGCTTTCTCGGCTGCCCGGTCCTGGGCGATGGCCACGGCTTCGCCCGCGGGCGCGACCGGACGGGTCAGCGCCAGCGTCTGCAATGCAGCCGCGGGAACGTTCTCGAACTCCGTGGTCACGGCCGCGCTGAGCCGGGCCAGTTCGGCCAGGCCCTGAGGGTCTTCGTAGCCCGAGCGCACATGGTGGTGGCTCACCAGCCCCGCGGGGCTGGTCGGGTCGGCGTCGAGCACGGCCGTGAAATAGCCCATGGACTGCGCCGCATGCACGAACATGCGTCCGAGCTGGCCGCCGCCGAGCACGCCCAGCGTGGCGCCGGGCAGGATCGGCGCATTCACCACGCTTGCCGCGCTCATGCCGCCACCGGCGGCAAGGTCATTGCGCGCGCTGCGGCGGTCTGCTCTGCGCGAAATTCTTCGAGCTTGGCGCGCAGTGCCGGATCTTCATTGGCCAGCAGTGCGACCGCGAACAGCGCCGCATTGGCCGCGCCGGCCTGGCCGATGGCGAAGGTTGCCACGGGCACGCCCTTGGGCATCTGCACGATGGAGTGCAGCGAGTCGACCCCTTGCAGGTGGCGGCTCGCAACCGGAACACCCAGCACGGGCACCGGGGTCTTTGCCGCGATCATGCCTGGCAGGTGGGCTGCGCCACCCGCACCGGCGATGATGGCTTTGAGGCCTCGGCCTGCAGCCGCTTCGGCATAGGCGAACATATCATCTGGCATGCGGTGCGCCGAGACGACCTGCGCTTCATGGGCGATGCCAAATTGCTGGAGAATCTGCACTGCGTGTTGCATGGTGTCCCAGTCGCTGCTGGAGCCCATGACTACGCCGATTTGAATGGGTTTCATGTCAAGCGGGGCGACTGTGCAGCCGCCGTCCAAAGTGGAACCCGTGATTTTACTTTTCCCTTATCCACCGGCCCGTCAAAGGGCTTCGCGCCATGATCGATGTCACTATAGAAAATTTTGAAGCCGAGGTGGTTGCCGCCTCGATGGACGTGCCTGTGCTGGTGGACTTCTGGGCCCCCTGGTGCGGTCCCTGCAAGACCCTGGGCCCGTTGCTCGACCAGCTCGAGGTCGACTATGCCGGCCGTTTCAAGCTGGTCAAGATCGATTCCGACCAGGAGCAGCAGCTCGCCGGGATGTTCGGTATCCGCTCGGTGCCGACCTGCGTGCTGATGATGGGCGGTCGTCCTGTCGACGGCTTCATGGGCGCCCAGTCCGAAGGCCAGCTGCGCGCCTTCCTCGACAAGCACCTGCCTTCCGAAGCCACGCTCGCGGCCGAATCCGATGTCGACGAAGCCCAGCAGCTGCTAGAAGCCGGCGACACCGGCGCGGCGCTGCAAAAGCTCGCCGATGCGCTGGCCGCCGATCCGGGCAATGACGATGCGCGCTTCGATTACCTGCGCCTGCTGATCGCCACCGGCGGTTTCGAGGAAGCCGAGGCCCTGCTGCGCGAGCCGCTCAAGCGCATTCCGCTGGCGCTGCGCTTCGACGCGCTGTCGCGCTGGCTCGACGCGCTGAAGTTTGTCGACACCAACGAGCGCGGCAACTGGCCGCTCGAGGATTTCGACGCGCTGATCGCCGCCAACCGCCGCGATTTCGAAGCCCGCTTCGACAAGGCCCGGGTGCTGGTCGCCGAAGGCCAGTGGACCGAAGCCATGGACGAACTCCTCGAGATCATCATGCGCGACAAGACCTGGAACCAGGACGCGGCGCGCAAGCTGTATGTCGGTGTGCTCGAGTTGCTGACGCCAGCCAAGCCCAAGGCCGACGCCAGCGTGCCGGGCAAGACCGCCGGCGGCATCGAGCTGATGGGCAAGTCGGCGCATCAGGAAGACGAGACCACGGCCATGCTCAACAGCTATCGGCGCAAGCTGAGCATGGCATTGAACTGATCTCTTTCCCCGTTCGTCCTGAGCTTGCCTCGCCGGCCGCGTCGAAGGATGAACGGCCTGCGCTCCAGGTCTGAGAACAGCCGTTCATGGTTCGACAGGCTCACCACGAACGGGGCGGCGGGCGCTCGCTAACGGTTGACTTCACCCATGCCTCGGAAAAACCCTGTGAGCCCTGATCCTGAACTCGAAGGATGAACGGCCTGCCCGCAGAAAAGCCCCAAAAAACAAAACCGGCCACAAGGGCCGGTTCATTGAGACGCGCAGGAAGAATCAGGCCGTCAGGCGATCCAAGGCTTCACGGTATTTGGCCGCGGTCTTGGTGATCACTTCCTGGGGCAGGCGCGGTGCGGGCGCGGTCTTGTCCCAGGCCTTGCCGTTGACCTTGGCCTGTTCGAGCCAGTCGCGCACGAACTGCTTGTCGTAGCTCGGGGGGTTGGTGCCCGCGGCCAGCGCGTCGGCATAGCCTTCGACGGGCCAGTAGCGCGAGCTGTCGGGCGTCAGCACTTCGTCCATCAGCACCAGTTCGCCGTCGTCGGTCAGGCCGAACTCGAATTTGGTGTCGGCAATGATCATGCCCTTGGTCAGCGCGATCGCCGCGGCTTCCTTGTAGATCTGGATGCTCAGGTCGCGGATGCGCGTGGCCAGTTCCACTCCGACCATTTCGACCGTGCGCTCGAACGTGATGTTCTCGTCATGGTCGCCCATTTCGGCCTTGGCCGCGGGCGTGTAGATGGGCTCGGGCAGCTTGGCGGCATTGGTCAGGCCGGCAGGCAGGGGCACGCCGCAGACCGACTGGGTGGCCTGGTATTCCTGCCAGCCGCTGCCGGCGAGGTAACCACGCACCACGGCTTCGACCAGGATGGGCTTGAGGCGCTTGACCAGCATCGAGCGACCTTGCACCTGGGGCAGTTCAGCCGGAGTCACCACGCTCTCGGGCGATTCACCCGTCAGGTGGTTGGGGCAGATGTGACCCAGCTTGTCGAACCAGAACAAGGCCATTTGCGTCAGCAGCACGCCCTTGCCGGGAATGGGCTCGCCCATGATCACGTCGAAGGCCGACAGGCGGTCGCTGGCGACCATCAGGATGCGGTCGTCGCCCACGGCGTAGTTGTCGCGGACCTTGCCGCGCGCCAGCAGGGGCAGCGAAGTCAGGGCAGAGGTGTGCAGGGCGGAAAGGCTGGACTGGTTCATGGGTACGAATGGTTGCGATCAAGGCCTGGGCAGGGTGCGGGTCCTTACCTGACAGGATTTTAAGGCCCGGGGCCGGTCTTGTTCCTCTTGCATCCGCGCGCGGCGCGCGGCGCGGTGAAAGCAGGCCGGCCGGGCGTAGTGCATCAACTCCAACGATTGTGCGTGGTTTTCCGACATTTGGGCAAAGCCGACCCAAAACCTACTGCGGAATACCGGTATCGGTTTGCATTTGGTTGGTGCTGGGCGCATAGTGAACCCAAGCAACGAATGCGCATTCAAGCTTGCAAGCCCGGCCAGTGACAGTGTTGCTGGCAGGGGCTTTCTTTACCTTGGGCAAGGAGGCTTTCGTATGAATTTGATTATCAGTGGTCACCATCTGGAGGTGACCCCGGCATTGCGCAGCTATGTGATGAGCAAGCTCGAGCGGATTCTTCGACACTTCGATCAGGTAGTGGATGTAAAGGTTTTGCTGACCGTGGAGAACCAAAAGGAAAAAGACAAACGCCAGCGCGCTGAATGTACGGTACGCGTCAAGGGCAGTGACCTGTTTGCCCAGAGTGCGCACTTCGATCTCTATGCCGCCGTCGATGCACTGGTCGACAAGCTGGACCGCAAGGTCGTGGAGCACAAGACACGCTTGCAATCAGGACGTTTCGATACGCCCAAGCGTGACGCAATGGTGCTCGCCCAGGCCTGATATGTAGTCCCTGTCGCCACGTTGGCGAAATATAGGAGCCATCTGACAGCAAAAGCCGCCGCAAGGCGGCTTTTTCACGTGCCTCGGGTATTCGCGGCACCGTTGGAGCGGAGCGTGCATAATTCCTCCCTAACACCATGAACCGTCTAGCCTCCATCCTGCCTGCCGCTCAAGTCCTCGTGAGCGTCGACGCCACCAGCAAGAAACGCGCTTTCGAAGAAGCCGGGCTGTTGTTTGAAAGTCTGCATGGTCTGTCCCGTGCGCTGATCACCGACAGCCTGTTCGCGCGCGAGCGCCTGGGCTCCACCGGGCTGGGTCATGGTGTCGCCATTCCCCATGGCCGCATCAAGGGCTTGAAGGCGCCGATGGCGGCCGTCTTCCAGCTGGCCAATCCGATTGGCTTCGATGCCCCGGACGAGCAGCCCGTGGGCCTGCTGATTTTCCTGCTGGTGCCCGAAGCGGCGACGCAAAAGCACCTGGAAATCCTGTCCGAGATCGCCGAACTGCTCAGCGACACCGGATTGCGCGAACAAATCAAGGCCTGCGACGACGCCGAGCTGCTGCACGAGATGCTGGCCCGCTGGCAGTCGACGGCAGCGCCGCTGTCCTGATCACCTGACCGGTCCCCTCCATGCGACCGAATGCAATCAGCGCCGACCTGTTGTTTCAGGCGTTCCGTACCTCCCTGCGCTGGGAGTGGGTTGCGGGCCTGGGGGCTTCGGAGCGGCGTTTCGATGAAATGGCCGTGCGCTCGGCGCGCTCCGGTGCCGACCTCGTCGGTTACCTCAATTACATCCACCCTTATCGTCTGCAGGTGCTCGGCGAGCGCGAAATCGCTTACCTCTCCAAGTCGACCTCCGTGGATTGCCAGCGCCGTGTCGCCCGCATCGTGACCCTGCAGCCGCCGGTGCTGGTGCTGGCCGACGGCCAGGTCGCGCCGCCCGAGCTGCTGTCCATGTGCGAGCAGGCGCAGATTCCGATGTTCTCGACCGACGAGAACTCGGCGTTCGTGATCGACGTGCTGCGCGCCTATCTGTCCAAGCATTTCGCCGACCGCACCACCATGCATGGCGTGTTCATGGACATTCTGGGCATGGGCGTGCTGATCACCGGCGAGTCGGGTCTGGGCAAGAGCGAGCTGGGGCTCGAACTGATTTCGCGCGGCAACGGCCTGGTCGCCGACGACGCCGTCGACCTGTATCGCATCAACCAGGCGACGATCGAGGGCAAATGCCCCGAGCTGCTGCAGAACCTGCTGGAAGTGCGTGGCATAGGCCTGCTCGACATCCGCGCCATCTTTGGCGAGACCGCGGTGCGCCGCAAGATGCGCCTCAAGCTGATCGTGCATCTGGTGCGCAAGGAAACGCTGGAGCGCGAATACGAGCGCATGCCGTATGAGCCGCTGACCCAGGACGTGCTGGGCGTGCCCGTGCTCAAGGCCGTGATTCAGGTGGTTGCGGGGCGCAATATCGCCGTGCTGGTCGAAGCCGCGGTGCGCAACACCATTTTGCAGCTGCGGGGCATAGACACCTACCAGGAATTCATTGACCGCCATCGCCGCGCGATGGAGCAGGGCAAGGGTTGAAATGCAGCCCAATGCAAAAAGGCGCCGAAAGGCGCCTTTTTTGTGTGTGACTGTTTCAGCGGTGGCCGGGAGCGCCCTTGGCGCAGGTCGTGCATTGGCCGTACAGCGACATCGCGTGGTCATGGATCACCCAGCCCTTGGCCTTGGCGATCTGCACCTGGCGCTTCTCGATTTCCGCGTCGTAGAACTCTTCGACCTTGCCGCAGACGGTGCAGATGAAATGGTCGTGGTGCTGACCTTCGTTGAGTTCGTAGACCGCCTTGGCGCTTTCGAAATTGCTGCGGATCAGAATGCCCGCCTGTTCGAACTGCGTCAGTACGCGGTAGACCGTGGCCAGGCCGATGTCGGAGCGCTCGTCGAGCAGCACGCGGAACACGTCTTCGGCAGTCATGTGGCGTTGCGCGCCTTTCTGGAAGATTTCCAGAATCTTGAGGCGGGGCAGGGTGGCCTTGAGGCCCGTGCTTTTGAGTTCGTCGATATTCGTCATGACAGGGTCTTTGGGAGTGCCTGCGAGCATATCCGGTACCGGCGCAGCACAGGCAACAGAAATGGCCCTCGCACCGAGGGTGTGGAGAATGTCGAGTACTGGAAGGACCAGCCGCTACAATGATTTGAATCATATCCCCTAAGCCATACCCATGCATGTCCAAGCCCGTTGCAGTGCCCGTCTGGCGCTGACTGTTGTGGTCGTTGCCGTCCTGGCTGCCTGCAGCAGCCTTGACAGCGCGAGCCAGCGCATCGCCAGCGCTGCCAGCGCAATCACTCCTTACAAGGTCGAAGTGGTTCAGGGCAATTTCGTGTCCCGTGAACAGGTCGAGGCCCTGGCGCCCGGCATGAGCCGCCAGCAGGTGCGCGACATCCTCGGCACGCCGCTGCTGACCAGCGTGTTCCACGCGGATCGCTGGGAATATGTGTTCACGCTCAAGCGCAAGGATGTCGAGATCCAGACCCGCAAGCTGACGGTGTTCTTCGAAGGCGACCGCCTGGTGCGCCACGAAGGCGATGAAATGCCGTCCGAAGCCGACTTCGTCGCGACCCTGGGCTCGAAGAAAGCCGGCGGCAAGGTGCCGCAGCTCGAGGCCACGCCGGAGCAGCTCGCGCGCTTCCCCGCGGCCGCCCCGTCGGCCGCCGATGCCGAAGTGCTCGCGCCCGCGGACGCCACCAAGCAGTACCCGCCGCTCGAAGCGCCAGGCCGCTGAATTTTTTGCCGGCCGCCTGCGCTGCCGGCCGCTTTCCCAGGATTACCACCATGACCGCGAATTCCTCGCCCGCCGCCGGGCGCCATCGTATTGCCGTTGCCGGCGCTTCCGGCCGCATGGGCCGCATGCTGATCGAAGCCATCCATAACAGCGAGGACTGCGTGCTCGCGGGCGCGCTCGACGTGCCGGGCAGCCCGGCGCTGGGCATCGATGCCACGGCCTTCCTGGGCAGCGCCAGCGGCGTGGTCATCACGTCCGACCTGCGCCAAGGACTGGCCCAGGCCCAGGTGCTGATCGATTTCACGCGCCCCGAAGGCACGCTGGCCCACCTCGAAGTCTGCAAGGACCTGGGCGTGAAGCTGGTGATAGGCACGACCGGCTTCAGCGATGAAGACAAGAAGACGCTGGCCGAAGGCGCCAAGCAGGTCGCGGTGATGCTCGCGCCGAACATGAGCGTGGGCGTGAACGTCACGCTCAAGCTGCTCGAAATGGCGGCCAAGGCCCTGTCCACGGGCTATGACATCGAAATCGTCGAAGCCCACCACCGCCACAAGGTCGATGCCCCTTCGGGCACGGCGCTCAAGATGGGCGAAGTGATCGCCGACGCGCTGGGCCGCGACCTCGCCGAATGCGCGGTCTACGAGCGCTACGGCCATACCGGCGCGCGCGACCCCTCGTCCATAGGCTTTGCGACGGTGCGCGGCGGCGACATCGTCGGCGACCACACGGTGCTGTTTGCCGGTATCGGCGAGCGCATTGAAATCACGCACAAGTCCTCGAGCCGCGAAACCTACGCCCAGGGCAGCCTGCGCGCCGTGCGCTTCCTCGCGGACAAGCCCCAGGGCATGTTCGACATGTTCGACGTGCTCGGCCTGCGCTGATCCAAACCATGGACCGCTGGCTCTGGCTCACCCAAGGCGACGCGGTCACGCAGGCCACGGCCTTGCTGCTGCTGCTGCTGTCGGTCGCCAGCTGGGTGGTCATGGGCTACAAGGCCTGGCTGCTGGCGCGCAGCCGCCGTGAGGTGCCGCAGTGTGTGGCAGCATTCTGGCGCGCGCCTTCCTTGGCGACGGCCCGGGAGCAGGTTGCATCACTGGACCGCAGCGGCCTGGTGCTGCCGCTGGTCGATGCGCTGGCCGCCCAGCATCCCCCCATTGCCTCCACCGACGCGGGCCTGCCGCTGGCCCAGCAAGGCGCGGCCTCGGGCCAGCTCACGCGCGGCCTGCGCGCCGCGCTTCAGGCCGGCAGCACCCCTTTGCAATGGGGCCAGGTGTTGCTGGCCTCGGTCGGCACGCTGGCGCCATTTGTCGGCCTGCTGGGCACGGTCTGGGGCATTCACCATGCATTGACGCTGCTGGCCGACAGCCAGCAAATCGGCATCGCCCAGCTTGCGGGGCCGGTGGGCGAAGCGCTGGTGATGACCGCGGCCGGTCTGGCCGTGGCGATTCCCGCAGTGCTGGGCTACAACCTGCAGGGCCGCAGCGCGGGTCGCATCGAAGCCGATCTCGAAGGCTTTGCCCACGATCTGCAGGCCGTCTTTGGCGAAGCCGCCGGGCCTGCTGCCTGACGCTGGCGCCATGGCATTCGGCCGCTTCGACCGTCGCACCGGCTCCTCTCCCGAGCCGCTGAGCGGTATCAACGTCACGCCGCTGGTCGACGTGATGCTGGTGCTGGTCGTCATTCTGATTCTTGCCGCGCCCGTGCTGGCGGCCGCGCTGCGCGTGCAATTGCCCCAGGCCCAGGGCACGACGCCGGTCGCGCCGCCTACGCCGCCGCAAGCGATTGCGCTCGAAGTCGACGCCCAGGGACGGCTATGGGTCGATGGCGAGGAACTGCCGGAGACCGCGCTGCGCGAACGCCTCGCGGCGCTGGGAGCGGCCCAGCCCCAGGCCGAACTGCAGTTGCGCGCCGATGCCGCCGTGCCCTATGGCCGGGTGGTGGCGGTGATGGGCTGGGCGCATGCGGCCGGGCTCACGCGCATAGGCTTTGTCGCCGAGCCGGCGCAGACCGCGCAGCGCTAGACGGCTATCCGTTCGTCCTGAGCTGGTCGAAGGATGAACGCACGCTTGGCGTCAAAGCCCTTGATCCGCCTGCCTTGGCGGCCCCTCGCGCGGCCCCAGGCCCTGCGCCAGGCTGCCCTGCGCCAATGGGCGCAATCCCGACAGCACATCGCTGCCCGACGGCCGCTGGTAAAGCCGCAGGCCGAACTCGGGCAGCACGCCTATCAGGTGGTCGAAAATGCTGCCCTGGATGTTTTCGTACTCGACCCAGACCGACGTCGAGGTGTAGCAGTACAGCTCCAGCGGCACGCCTTCGGTCGTGGGTTCGAGCGTGCGCGCGAGCAGGTAGGTGTCGTGCTGTATGCCCGGGTGCACGTTCAGATAGGCATAGGCATAGGCGCGCAGCAGCTCCAGGTTGGTGAGCTGCAGCGGGTGGAAAGGCGCCGACTGTGCCATGGCGGACGCCGGCAGCGCCGCGGTCTGGGCGCGCTTTTCGGCGAGATAGTCCTTGAGCAGAGCGATGCGCGACAGTTGCTCGAGCTGCGTCGCGTCGAGCACGCGAATCGTGTCGGCGTCTATGCGCAGCGCGCGGCGTATGCGGCGCACGCCCGACTGCGACATGCCGCGCCAGTTCTTGAAGCTGTCGCTCATCAGCTTCCAGGTGGGAATGGTGGTGATGGTCTTGTCCCAGTTCTGCACCTTGACGATGTTGAGCGCGATGTCGATCACGAAGCCATCGGCGCCGACCTGGGGCATTTCGACCCAGTCGCCGACGCGGATCATGTCGTTCGAGCCGAGCAGCACGCCCGCGGTGAACGACAGGATGGTGTCCTTGAAGACCAGCATCAGCACGGCCGACAGCGCGCCCAGGCCCGACAGCAGCAGCAGCGGCGAACGGTCCAGCATCGTCGCCATGATCAGCACGGCCGCGACCAGCACGGCCAGCAGCTGGCCCAGCTGCACATAGTTCTTGATCGAATGCATGGAGGGCTTGAGCCGCTCCTTGCGCTCGTGGGCCTCGTTCATCGCATCGAGCAGGGCGTTGAAGGTGCGCAGCACCAGCACGATGCTGACCGCGACCGCAAGGTTCAGCAGCAGGCCATGGAACCGTGGCGGAAGATGGGGAACGCCCGCCATGCCGATCTGCACCACCAGCCATGGCACGGTCTGCGCGAGCCGGCGCATGACTTTGTCGTGCAGCAGAATCTCGGCCCAGTTCGCGGCCAGGCCCAGGCGCACCCGGCGCACGACGCGCTGCAGGAAGAATTGCGCCAGATAGCGGCTGACGAACGCCAGCAGCGCGAGCAGGGCCAGGCCCGCGATGGACTGCATCCAGGGCTCCAGCTCGGAAATCAATGACCAATGCACCAGAAATGGCTCCTCAAGAAAGCGGGGGAAGGGGGGAAAGACGGGGTGAGACCGAAGGTCGGGACACAAGTTCCATGCGCCGAGCCGCGCCGGCCCGGACGGTTTCACAGCATAGGCAAGAGCCGCACGGGCCGGCGCGCAGCGCGTCCAAAACCCTTTTTCAAGCGCTGGCGCACGGGGCTTTGCGCAGGGAGATAGCCGGTCACGGCGGTGCGGTGTGGCGTCCGGCCTAAAATCCCGGTTGACCTTGGCTTTCACCGGCGCCCTGCTGCCGGAACCCGCTCTCCATCATGCAAGACAAATACAACCATATCGAGCTCGAGCGCGCGGCGCATGAGCACTGGGCCGCCCGTGACGCTTACCGTGTCACCGAAGACGACAGCAAGAAGAAATTCTATGCCTGCTCGATGCTGCCGTACCCCAGCGGCAAGCTGCACATGGGCCATGTGCGCAACTACACGATCAACGACATGCTCACGCGCCATCTGCGCATGAAGGGCTATAACGTGCTGATGCCCATGGGCTGGGACGCGTTCGGCCTGCCCGCGGAAAACGCGGCGCTGAAGAACAAGGTGCCGCCCGCGCAGTGGACCTACGACAACATCGCCTACATGAAGAAGCAGATGCAGTCGATGGGCCTGGCAATCGACTGGAGCCGCGAAGTCGCGACCTGCGACCCCGAGTACTACCGCTGGAACCAGTGGCTGTTCCTGAAGATGCTCGACAAGGGCATTGCCTACCGCAAGACCCAGGTCGTGAACTGGGATCCGGTCGACCAGACCGTGCTGGCCAACGAGCAGGTCATCGACGGCCGCGGCTGGCGCACCGGCGCCCTGGTCGAAAAGCGCGAGATCCCGGGCTATTACCTGAAGATCACCGATTACGCCCAGGAGCTGCTGGACCACGTGCAGGTCGGCAACGACAAGGCCACGCTGACCGGCTGGCCCGACAAGGTGCGCCTGATGCAGGAAAACTGGATCGGCAAGTCGAGCGGCGTGCGCTTCGCGTTCACGCATGACATCCGCGACGCCCAGGGCCAGCTGATCCAGGACGGCAAGATGTACGTGTTCACCACGCGTGCCGACACCGTCATGGGCGTGACGTTCTGCGCCGTGGCGCCCGAGCACCCGCTGGCCACGCATGCGGCCGCGTCCAACCCCGCGCTGACCGCCTTCATCGAGGAATGCAAGAAGGGCGGCACCACCGAAGCCGAACTCGCGGTCAAGGAAAAGGAAGGCATGGCCACGGGCCTGTTCGTCACCCATCCGCTGACCGGCGAGTCGGTCGAAGTGTGGGTCGGCAACTACGTGCTGATGGGTTATGGCGACGGCGCCGTGATGGGCGTGCCCGCACATGACGAGCGCGATTTCGCGTTTGCCAAGAAATACAGCCTGCCTATCCGCCAGGTCGTGGCTGTCGAAGGCGAAAGCTTCTCGACCGAAGCCTGGGCCGACTCCTACGGCGACAAGCAGAAGTCGGTTTGCGTCAACTCCGGCGTGCTCGACGGCCTGGGCCATGCGCAGGCGGTCGACAAGGTCGCCGAGCTGGTCGGCGCCAAGGGACTGGGCGAGAAGAAGACCACCTGGCGCCTGCGCGACTGGGGCGTGAGCCGCCAGCGCTACTGGGGCACGCCCATCCCCATCATCCATTGCGAAGATTGCGGCGCCCAGCCGGTGCCCGAAAAGGACCTGCCCGTGGTGCTGCCGCAGGACCTGGTGCCCGATGGCTCGGGCAATCCGCTGGTCAAGAGCGAAGTCTTCCATGCGGGCGTGGTCTGCCCCTGCTGCGGCAAGCCCGCGCGTCGCGAGACCGACACGATGGACACGTTCGTCGACAGCTCGTGGTACTTCATGCGCTATTGCGACGCCAAGAACAGCGAACAGATGGTCGGTGCGGGCACCGAGTACTGGATGCGCGGCAGCGGCATGGACCAGTACATCGGCGGCATCGAGCACGCGATTCTTCACCTGCTGTATGCGCGCTTCTGGACCAAGGTGATGCGCGACCTGGGCCTGGTGACCTTCGACGAGCCGTTCTCGCAGCTGCTGACCCAGGGCATGGTGCTCAACCACATCTACAGCCGCCGCACGGCCAAGGGCGCGAAGGAATACTTCTGGCCCAAGGACGTCGAGCATGTGCTCGATGACGCCGGCAAGATTGTCGGCGCCCAGCTCAAGACCGCGGTCGACAGCGCCGACGGCCTGCTGCCCGTGGGCACGGCCATCGACTACGAGGGCGTGGGCACCATGTCCAAGTCCAAGAACAACGGCATCGATCCGCAGGAGCTGATCAGCAAGTACGGCGCCGATACCGCCCGCCTGTACACCATGTTCACCGCGCCGCCCGAAGCCACGCTCGAGTGGAACGACGCCGCGGTCGAAGGCAGCTACCGCTTCCTGCGCCGGGTCTACAACTACGGCTTCAAGCTGCTGGCCGGCGACTATGCCGCGGCGGATGCCGTGGGCGCGAGCGCGCGCGACCTGTCGGGCGTGGCCTTCGGCAAGGACGCCCAGGCGCTGCGCCTGGAAATCCATACCGTGCTCAAGCAGGTGGATTACGACTACCAGCGCATGCAGTACAACACCGTGGTCTCGGGCGCGATGAAGATGATCAACGCGCTCGAAAGCTTCAAGGGCACGGATACGCCCGACGGCCAGATCGCGGCGATCGAAGGCTTCGGCATCCTGCTGCGCTGCCTCTACCCGGCCACGCCCCACGTCACGCATGCGCTGTGGAGCAGCCTGGGCTACAGCCAGCATCTGGGCGAACTGCTCGACGCGCCCTGGCCCCAGGTCGATGCCAATGCCCTGGTCCAGGACGAGATCGAACTCATGCTGCAGGTAAACGGCAAGCTGCGCGGCTCGATCCGCGTCGCCGCGACGGCCGACAAGGCCGAGATCGAGCGCCTGGCCCTGGCCAGCGACGCTTTCCTGAAACAGGCCGCAGGTGCCGCCCCCAAGAAAGTGGTGGTGGTGCCGGGCCGATTGGTGAACGTGGTGGTCTGACATGCGCAAACGCACGCTGCTCTCCCTGGTGTCCGTGGTGCCTCTGTTTGCGGCGTGCGGCTTCCGCCTGCGCGGCGTGCCCCAGTTCGCCTTCCATTCGCTGTTCATCCAGGCGCCGCGCGGCTCGATGCTGGCGCGCGAACTCGAGCGCACGCTGTCGTCTTCGACGGAGAAGCTCACGGTGCTGCGCGATCCGCGCTCGCCCGATGACGCCGAAGTCATCTTCGAGCTGATCAGCGAGCGCCAGGAGCGCGTGGTCGTGGGTCTCAACGCCTCGGGCCAGGTGCGCGAACTGCAGCTGCGCCTGCGCCTGCGCTTCAAGCTGCGCAAGCCCAATGGCGACGATGTGATTCCCGACACCGAACTGCTGCAGCAGCGCGACATCAGCTACAACGAAACCATTGCGCTGTCCAAAGAGGCGGAAGAGCTGCTGCTCTACCGCAACATGCAGACCGATCTGGTGCAGCAGCTGCTGCGCCGGCTCGCGGCCGTGAAGACACTGTGAGGGCGGCATGCAGCTTGGCCTGAACCAGCTCCAGGCCCACCTCGGCAAGGGTCTGCGCGCGCTTTACACGCTGCACGGCGACGAGCCGCTGCAGCAGCAGGAAGCTGCCGACGCGATCCGCGCCGCGGCGCGCGCCGCGGGTTATTCCGAGCGCAGCAGCCACACTGTGGCCGGCGCGCACTTCGACTGGAGTGCCGTGCTGGCCGCGGGTGGCTCGCTGTCGCTGTTCGCCGACAAGCAGATCCTCGAGATCCGCATTCCTTCGGGCAAGCCGGGCAAGGACGGCAGCCAGGCATTGCAGCAGATTGCCGAGTCCGCCCAGGGCAACGACAGCACGCTGACGCTGGTCATGCTGCCGCGCCTGGACAAGGCGACCAAGACCGGCGCCTGGTTCTCGGCGCTGGACGCGCATGGCGTCACGCTGCAGATCGATCCCATCGAGCGCGCGGCGCTGCCGCCCTGGATCGCCCAGCGGCTTGCGGCCCAGGGCCAGCGCGTGGTCGCGGGCGAGGAAGGCCAGCGCGCGCTGCAGTTCTTCGCCGACCGCGTCGAAGGCAATCTGCTGGCCGCGCACCAGGAAATCCAGAAACTCGCGCTGCTGTACCCGGCCGGCGAGCTGCACGGCGAGCAAATAGAGCAGGCCGTGCTCAACGTCGCGCGCTACGACGTGTTCAAGCTGTCCGACGCGGTGCTGTCGGGGCAGCTGGCGCGCGTGCAGCGCATGCTCGACGGCCTGCAGGCCGAAGGCGTGGCCGAAGTGCTGGTGCATTGGGCGCTGGCCGAGGACATCCGTGCACTCCATCGTGTCAAGGACGCGATTGCGGGCGGGCGTCCGCTGCCCATGGCGCTGCGCGAGCAGCGCATCTGGGGTGCGAAGGAGCGCTTCTTCGAGCGCATCGTGCCGCGGTTGAACGACCAGGCCGCGGCGCAGCTGCTGCAGTCGGCACACACCGTCGACGGCATCGTCAAGGGCCTCAAGTCTCCGGGCTGGCCGCAGGACGGCTGGCAGGCACTGCGCCGGCTGGCATTTGAAATGGTGCAATCCTTCAAATAAGGC
>NZ_JAVWWA010000065.1:0-27392 GCF_036666375.1 Comamonas sp.
TCGGTGATTTCCGACACCACGCGCATGGTGTAGGGGAATTCTTCCTTGGTCGGCAGCACGGCGATCAGCGCGCGCTTGGCCAGACGACCGTGGCCGATTTCGCGGCGCTTGGTCGAACCCATGCGACCGACTTCGCCGGTGGCGAAGGGAGGCATGTTGTAGTGCATCATGAAGCGGTCTTCGTACTCGCCGGCCAGCGCGTCGATGCGCTGGGCGTCGCGTTCCGTGCCCAGCGTGGCCACGACCAGCGCCTGGGTTTCGCCACGCGTGAACAGGGCCGAACCGTGGGTGCGGGGCAGCACCGAGTTGCGGATCTCGATGGGGCGCACGGTACGTGTGTCACGGCCGTCGATGCGCGGCTCGCCGGCCAGGATCTGGCTGCGGACGATGCGTGCTTCGATGTCGAACAGCATGCCTTCGACCTTGACTTCGTCGAACACCACGCCTTGCGCCGTGAGGCCGGCCTTGACGGCGGCGTAGGCATCGCGGCAGGCGTGCGTGCGGCTTTGCTTGTTGCGGATCTGGTAGGCGTTGCGCAGGGCTTCTTCACCCAGTGCACCGACCTGGGCGATCAGCGGCTCGTCCTTGGCGGGAGCTTGCCAGTCCCAGACGGGCTTGCCGGCCTCGCGCACCAGCTCATGGATGGCGTCGATGGCAATGCGGCTTTGCTCGTGGCCGAAGACCACGGCGCCCAGCATGATTTCTTCCGACAGCTGCTGGGCTTCGGACTCGACCATCAGCACGGCGGCTTCGGTGCCGGCGACGACCAGGTCCATCTGCGAGCCCTTGCGCTGCGTCTGGCCGGGGTTGAGCACGTATTCGCCGTTGATGTAACCCACGCGGGCGGCACCGATGGGGCCGCTGAATGGGATGCCCGAGATGGCCAGCGCGGCCGACGAGGCGATCAGCGCGGCGATGTCGGCATCGACTTCGGGGTTCAGCGACACGGTGTGGATCACCACATGCACGTCGTTGTAGAAGCCTTCGGGGAACAGCGGGCGGATCGGGCGATCGATCAGGCGGCTGGTCAGCGTTTCATGTTCGCTGGGCTTGGCTTCGCGCTTGAAGAAGCTGCCGGGGATCTTGCCTGCGGCGTATGTCTTCTCGATGTAGTCCACGGTCAGCGGGAAGAAATCCTGGCCCGACTTGGCCTTCTTCGAGGCCACGACCGTTGCCAACACCACGGTGTCGTCGATGTTGACCAGCACCGCGCCGGATGCCTGGCGGGCGATTTCGCCGGTTTCCAGGGTGACCGTGTGCTGGCCCCATTGGAAAGTCTTGGTCACTTTGTTGAAAATGCTCATTTTTGCTCCTAGATTGATAGCCAACTATTCATAGTCAGCAATAGTTTGGAGGACAATCCAGAACACGATGCCATTCCAGCAGACCAGTGGCTTGCATGGCCCCACAGGGCTGTTGGAATGACATAGCTTCGCTCTGTTATCCATCCTCCGAAGTAAAAAACGCCTGAGCTAGCAGGCTAACTCAGGCGTTTTTATCTCTGACTCGATTTACTTACGCAGGCCCAGCTTGGCGATCAGCGCGGTGTAACGGTCTGCATCGCGGGACTTGAGGTAGTCCAGCAGCTTACGACGACGGCTCACCATGCGCAGCAGGCCGCGGCGACCGTGGTGGTCCTTGGCGTGTTGCTTGAAGTGGGGGGTCAGTTCGTTGATGCGAGCGGTCAGCAGCGCGACTTGCACTTCTGGGCTGCCAGTGTCGTTTTCAGCACGGGCATTGGCCTTGACAACTTCGGCCTTGATAGAGGATGCGATCATTATTTTTTCCTGTATGTGGAGCGGCGTGAACGCGCCCCTGATGACTTGCGCCGGCGGCTGGAACGGCCATCGGCGTGCGTCTTGCACCATGCAAAACCCTGTGATTATAGCGCGCGGTGTTTTCCGACTTCGATGGCCGGCCGCTTTGCCGCGATGCGGCCAGGGTCGAATGCGCTGCGGCAGGCTGCCCGGGAAGACAATTTCCGCCGTCCATTTTCCCATTGGAAAGGCCTGCCATGCCCTCCATGTTGACACTGGGCGGTATCGCGCTGGCGCTGTTCCTGGGCGATGCCGCCGCTGAAGCAGCCACCAGGCAAGCTCCGCCGGACGCGCGCAGCAGCGCGCTGGCTGCCGATCACCGCGAACGCGCGAGCCGGCGCAAACCCCGCATCGTGCATCTTCCCAGCCCCTCGGAAGAAAGCCGCGCGCAGCGCGACCGCCGCCTGGCGCGCGAATGCCGCGGCCTGCCCAATGCGGGCGCCTGCCTGGGCTACGCTGCAGCGCCGCCGCGCGCCGCATCCGGCCAGCGCTGAGGCCCGATCTGCTCCGCTGGTCGGGTGCATCATGCCGCCTGTCGGCAATTTGCTGGAACAGCATGTCTTTGTGTGCTCAAGTGCACGCATGAAGATCCGATCTTCCAGCCCAGCAGATTTTTGCCGGCGCCCTGCGGCAGGGCTGACCTTGGTCGAGATTCTGGTGACGCTGTCTATTTTGGCCTTGCTCATGACGCTGGCCGTGCCCTCGTTCAAGCCCTTGCTCGATCGCTGGCGCGTGCGCCAGGCCGAGGGCGCGGTCACGGACACCATACGGCTGGGACGCACCGAAGCGATCAAGCGCGGCGGCAATGTGGTGGTGCAGAAAATGCCCAACAACACCGATGGCTGCACGACCGCTCCTCTGGCGGTCGACTGGGGCTGCGGCTGGCGGCTGTTTGTCGACAGCGATGCCAGCGGCAACTACACCGCAGGCGAGGAAGTCCTGCTCGCGGCGCGCGTGCCCCCGGGAGTCGGCGTGACGCATGTTCTCGGTGCGGCCGGAACCAACGCCGAGACCATCGCCATCAACCGCTGGGGCAACATGGACGGCATCAACGCCAAGAGCATCATCGTCTACCCGTACGCCGAAGGAACGGGCTCACCGGTCACCCGCACTCTGTGCGTTTCCGCGGGCGGGCGCATCGCCGAGAAAGTCGGTACGACATGCTGACACGCCACCAGCGCGGCATCACGCTGCTCGAGTCCCTGGCCGCCATCGTGGTGATGGCGCTGGGCGTGCTCGGCATCCTGGGCGTGCAGATGCGCACGCTGGCCGACAGCCAGACCAGCGTGCGGCGCGCCCAGGCCGTGCGCTTGATCGAAGACCTGAGCGAACGCATACGCATGAACCCGCGGGGCCTGGCCGAATTGAACCAGTACGTCGTCGCCTGGGAGACCAAGCCGGCCAAGGCCGGCAACTGCACGGCCGCCGCCTGCACCAGCTCCAATCTGGCGACCGACGACAGAAACCTGTGGCTGGCCAATGTCCAGCAGACGCTGCCGCTGGGCGATGCCACCATCTTTCTCGCGGCCGACGAAACCAACAATGCCAACCGCCGGCAGCTGGGCGTGATGATCAGCTGGCGCGAGAACGAAAAGCTGCCCTCGGGCACTTCCGCCGCCGACAAGACCGAGCAGGCCAGGTACCGCGCGGTGCTGCAGCCCGTGGCCACCGGCGCCAACAAGCCGGTCTGCCCGCCCGACCGCAGCTGCCATCTGCAGTACATCCAGCCCAGCGCGCGCTGCCTGCCCTACAGCGCGGGCGCCGCGGGCTCCAATCTGGCCATCTGCCCGGGCTGACACCATGCGCGCCCCGCACGCCCCTCGCCGCCCGCAGCGCCAGCACGGTCTGAGCATGATCGAGCTGCTGGTCGGGCTGACCATAGGCTTGCTGACCATCGCGGTGGCGATAGGCACTCTGGTGATATCGCGCCAGGTGTCGGGCACGGTCAACGACGCGAGCCAGCTGCAGCAGCAGGCGGCGCAGGCGTTTCGCACCATAGGCCAGCAGGCGCGCCAGGCGGGCTCGGTGCGCCTGAACCTGGCCATCGCCAAGGACGGCACCCAGCCCATAGACGCCGGCGACAGCGTGGCGTTCGAAGTGCCCAAGGGGGTCACGACGGTGGGCGGCAAAAGTGCTCCGGGAAAGAACGAGTACCAGCTGGTGCTCGGTTACCAGAACTACAGTGAGAGCGTGGTCGGCAGCGCCACCGAACAGTCGATGTTCCGCGACTGCCTGGGCCAGGCGCCGTCGACCAGCGCCATTCGCAGCGGCTTCGTGCTCGAAAAGGCCGTGGGCGCGACCAGCGGCGAGCTGCGCTGCGCGGGCACCAATGACGTGAGCCAGCCCGTGATCGCGAATGTGGCCGATTTCCGCGTGCGCTTCGTCGAACAGCAGGCCAATGTCGCCACCGGAATTCCGACCATGCAGTACCGCACGGCCGAAGCGGTCGCCGCCGATGCCTGGCCGCGCATCCATGCAGTCGAGGTCTGCCTTGAAATGGAAGGCTCGGAAAACCAGACCGACACCGGCGCCACGCAGTACGTGAACTGCGCCAACCAGACCGTCGCGCGCGGCAGCCGGCTGCGCATGGTGTTTCGCAATACCTATCAGCTGCGCAGCCAGGGCCGTCCCAGCACCCCGCCGCCATGACATTCGCCCGCCAACGCCAGCGCGGCGTCTCCCTGCTGATCGTCATCGTCGTCGTGCTGCTGACGATGCTGATGACCGTCTGGGCATCCAAGACGGCGCTGCTCAACGAATTGATCGTCGGCAATGACGCCGACTACCAGCGCGCGTTCGAAGCCGCGCAAGCCATGCTCCAGGACGCGGAACAGGACATTCTGGGACAGAACATCGACGGCAGCACCTGCGTGCCCACCAGCGACGCCAAGGTCTGCCGCACTGCGGGCAACGTCTGGTTCATAGGCGAGGAGAAGGATTTCGTCGCGCTGCTGGCCACGCTCGAAGCCGCGCCGAATGTACCTTGCCTCGACGCCATCTGCGCCAAGCGCACCGGCAAACAGGACTTCTGGAACGACAAGGAACTGCTCGTCAAGATGCGCGCCCAGGGCGCACGCTACGGCATGTACACCGGCGCGCAAAAAGGCAGCTACAGCAATCCCATCCTGCAGGCCACGGCCGACGGCGCGGGTGCCTGGTACTGGATCGAGGTCATGCCCTATGCCTCCAGCGCGGGCGCGCTGATCACCAACAACCCGCGCGCCGAGCCACTGATGCTCAATCTGAAACCGGCACTGGTCTACCGCATCACGGCCATTGCCCAGGGGCTCAAGTCGGGCACCCAGGTGGTGCTGCAGTCGACGCTGGCACGGCAGAAAATCAAGGACTGAGGGAGTGCGCATGAACAACCTATCCCTTTTGCCAGGCGCCGTCATGCTGGCCGCTGCGGGCGCCGCACTGCAGCCCGCGCTGGCCGCGCCTTTGGGCCTGGTGCAATACCCGGCAGGCACCGCCAGCCGCGAACCCGCACCCAATGTCATCGTGTCGGTCGATGACTCGGGAAGCATGGGAACCACGGGCATCAACACGCTCAAGGCCGCGCTGCGCCAGACCTTTTCCTCGGAGAACGTCGCGGACGGCCTGATACGCCTGAGCTGGCAGTCGATGAACAGCGATTGCGACACCATTCCGCTCAACACCACAAACTGCAAGAACGCGCTCAAGAGCCTCAAGGACACGCACCGCACCAACTTCCTGGGCTGGGTCGAGACACTCACGCCTTCGGGCGGCACGCCGTCGCACCGCATGGTCAGGAATGCGGGCGACTACCTCAAGCGCACCGACCTGGGAATCAACAGCCCCTGGGCCTCCGACCCCGGCACCAAGGAAGCGCCGCTGATCAGTTGCCGGCGCTCGTACCATATCTTCATGACCGACGGCGCCTGGAACAGCGGCACGGCAAATACCTCGCAGCATGTCGACGGCGACCGCGATCTTGCGGCCTACCAGGCGATCAACAACATCGGCAATATCGACAATACGGCGACGACCTTGGGCGACGGCAGCACCGCCTACAACCCCGCGGCCGTGACCTCGCGGCTCTACAAGGACGACTGGGGCTTCAACACCACGACCACCGTCGAGCGCGAATGCACGTTGTTCCTGATCTGCAAGGACGTCACAAAAACCACCTACGGCCTCAATACGCTGTCCGACCTGGCATTCCATTACTGGGCCACCGACCTGCAGCCCGGCATTGCCAACGAGATCAAGCCGCTGATCAAGAAAAGCGGCGACGAAACCTTCACGTCGGGCGCGGGCAGCAGCCTCAAGACCACGACGCTGCCGCAGTTCTGGAACCCCAGGAACAATCCCGCGACCTGGCAGCACATGACGACCTACACCATAGGCTTCGGCACGGGGGCCTCGGCCTGGAGCGGCAGCCCGACCTTCGGCAGCGACACCTATTCCGGCGAGTTGAACCGCCTCGTGACCGGCGACCTCAGCTGGCCCTCTCCGCTGTGCGGCAACAACAACACCGGCAGCGGCAACAACGCCTGCGACGGCAGCACCGGCTACGCCGCCACCGCCAAGGACAACGGCCGGCGCATCGAACTGTGGCATGCGGCGCTCAACGGCCGCGGCAAGTTCACGCCCGCGCCCACGGCCGATGAACTGACCAAGGCATTCAAGGATATCGTCAGCAACATCGTCGAGGACACTTCCACGCCGGTCACCAGTTTCACCAGCGCCTCCTCGTCGGTGACACGCAGCGGAACTTCGCAATTTTCATCGGGCTACAACGCCGACGGCTGGACCGGCTATGTGCGCTCCGATACGCTGGCCCGGGGCACGGCGGCCGCGACGCCCAACCCCCTTTGGGGCGTCAAGGCCGGCGTGGCCGCACCCGCCAACGCCACGACGACGGCCGACAAGCTCGATGCGCTCAGCGCCGGCGACATCACGAACCGGCTGATTCTCACCACCGCGACGGCCACCGCGACCAACAGCGCCGAAGCGCCCGTGGCCTTCACCTGGGCCAACCTGGGCACCACGCAGAAAGCCGCAATCAAGCTCACCACGGCAGAAACCGACGCCAGCGCAACGGCACGCGTCAACTTCCTGCGCGGCGATCGCAGCACCGAAGGCACGGGCACGGTGCGCCAGCGCAAGTCACGCCAGGGCGACATCGTCAACTCGGCGCTCTGGTACGTGGGCCCGCCCGTGAGCAACCATACCTATGACGGCTACCGCGCATTTGCCGCCCAGCAGGCGGCACGCAGCCCCATGGTCTATGTGGGGGGCAACGACGGCATGCTGCATGGCTTCTCGGCCCTCAATGGCGCGGAAAGGATCGCCTATGTGCCCAAGGGCGTGGTTCCCAACCTCAAGGACCTGGCCCTGTCCGGCTATACCCACCGCTACTATGTGGACGGCTCGCCGTTCAGCGGCGACGTGGACACAGGCAGCACCGCGCCCAACTGGCGCACCATGCTGATAGGCACACTGGGCGCGGGGGGCAAAGGCTATTTCGTGCTCGACATCACCACGCCGGGCAGCACCGCGACCACAGGCGCCACGGCCGTGGCCAGCAACTTTTCCGCGGCCAATGCCACCAGCCTGGTGGTCATGGACAAGACCGCCGTGGCCGGCGACGCCGCCACGGGCGACGCCGCCGACATCGGCCACATCTTCGCCGCGCCTGTCGTCGAAGACAACAATCCGCAGAAATCGACCCAGGTCGTGCGCCTGAACAACGGCCGCTGGGCCGTGGTCATGGGCAATGGCTACAACAGCCGCAACGAGCGCCCCGTGCTGCTGATCCAGTACCTCGACGGCGCCAGGGAACTCAAGACGCTGGTGGCCGCGACGACCGGCGACAACGCGGCCAGCAACGGCCTGTCGGCGCCGCGCCTGGTGGACCTCGACGGCAACGGCACGCCCGACATCGTCTATGCGGGCGACCTGCGCGGCAATCTGTGGAAGTTCGACATAGGCGCCGCCGACCCGGGTCTGTGGAACACGGCGTTCAGCAGCCGCCCGCTGTATTCCGCGGTCTACACCTCGGGCAATTCAAGCAGCGTGCAGCCCATCACCGCCGCTCCCGTGGTCAAGCTCAACGACCGCGACGGCCTGGGTCTGATGGTCGCCTTCGGCACCGGCCGCAACATCACCGAAGGCGACCGCACCGACACATCGGTGCAGTCGATCTACTCGGTGCTAGACAGCACGGTCTACAAGTTTGTCGACGGCAAGCTCGCCGTCGACTCGGCCAAGGGCGCGGCCCAGCCCGTGGGCACGGGCTGGGCCAACCTGGTGCAGCAGACCATCTCCAACGTCGCGATTCCCGGCACGGGAAGCAGCAGCGCGCGCACCTTCTACACGGTGAGTCAGAACACGGTGGAGTTCTCCGGCAGCAACGCGCGCAAGGGCTGGTACCTGCATCTGCCCGTGACCGGCGAACGGCTGCTGACCACCCCATCGTTCTTCGACGGCAGCAACATCCTCGAAGTGCTGACCGAAGTGCCGGGCTCGGGCAGCAGCGTGCTCGAGGAAAGCTGCTCGCCGCCGGCCACCGTGCCCAAGCTGTTCCGCACTTTCATCAACATCATGGACGGCCGCAAGCCCAGCGTGCAGCTCATGGACACCAACGGCGACGGCATCTACAACAGCACCACGGACAGGGGGACCTCGCGCATGACGGCTTCGGTCAAGGAAAGCAAGGCCAGCAACCAGAGCAAGGAAATCCGCACCGGCTCCGACAACATCGTCGACGCGTTCAACAAGCTGCCCGAACAACCGCTGCGTCCCAGCTGGCGCCAGTTGCGCTGAACGCGTCCCCCCCACACAAAGGCCAGATCCATGCCAGCAATTTCCCAACGCGGCTTCACGCTGATTGAAATGATGATTGTCGTGGCCCTGGTCGGCATTCTCACGGCCGTGGCCCTTCCCAACTACCAGGAATACCTGCGCCGCGGCGCGCGCTCCGAAGCCAAGGCCGGCCTGTTGCAGGCCGCGCAGTGGATGGAGCGCGCGGCGACGGTCTCCGGCGTCTATCCGACCGTGGCCAACACCAACAATGCGAATTTCTTTCCCTCCGGACTGCGCAGCGTGCCGTCCGACCGCTACGCCATTGCCTTGCCGGCGGCCAGCAGCACCAACACCGCCTTTGTGCTGACCGCGACACCGCAGAATGCCCAGGTGGGCGACAGATGTGGCACGTTCACGCTGGCGCAAAATGGCGAGCGCAACAATACCGGCATGAAATCGGGAGTGACCTCGGCCGACTGCTGGAACCGCTGAGCGCGCGCGAAGACCAGGCACTTGTGCGCTAGGATGGCGGCCACATGACGGCCTCTCCTGACTTTATGCAACAAGCGCTGGCGCAAGCCGCCCGGGCGCTTCATTCGAGCAATCCCAATCCGCGCGTCGGCTGCGTGATCGTCGCGCCCGACGGCCATTGCGTGCTGGGCCAGGGACACACCCAGCCCGTGGGCGGAGCGCATGCCGAAGTCATGGCGCTGCGCGACGCCGCGGCGCTGGGCAACGATGTGCGCGGCGCGACCGCCTATGTGACGCTGGAGCCCTGCGCCCACCAGGGCCGCACCGGACCCTGCTGCGATGCGCTGGTCGCGGCCGGCATCGGCCGCGTCGTCGCCGCGCTCGAAGACCCGAACCCGCTGGTCGCGGGCCAGGGTTTTGCGCGGCTGCGCGCCGCGGGCGTGGCGGTCGAGGTCGGTACCGGCGCGCAGGAAGCACGCGAACTCAACATCGGCTTTCTGAGCCGCATGGTCCGCGGCACGCCCTGGGTGCGGATGAAAGCCGCGGCCTCGCTTGACGGCACGACGGCGCTGGCCAATGGCCAGAGCCAATGGATCACTTCGCCCGAAGCGCGGGCCGACGGCCATGCCTGGCGCGCCCGGGCCTGCGCCGTGCTCACCGGCATAGGCACGGTGCTGCAGGACAACCCGCGCCTGGACGTGCGCGGCCTGGACACCCCGCGCCAGCCGCATGTGGTGATCGTCGACAGCCGCCTGCAGACGCCGCTGGACGCCAAGCTGTTCGTGCCCGGCCGCAACTGCTACATCTACACCGCCAGCGACAGCGCGGCCAGGACCCAGGCCCTGCAGGCGCTGGGCGCGGTCGTCATCCACCTGCCCAATGCCCAGGGCAAGGTCGACCTCGCGGCCATGCTGCGCGACCTGGGCCAGCGCGCCATCAATGAACTGCATGTCGAAGCCGGCTTCCAGCTCAACGGCTCGCTGCTGCGTGAAAGCCTGGTCGACGAACTGCTGCTCTACCTCGCGCCCAAGCTGCTGGGCTCGGGCCGCGGCATCTGCCATATCGGCCCGCTGAGCGCGCTGGCCGACGGGCCCGAACTCGCGTTCCACGGCGTGACCAGCGTAGGCCCCGATATCCGCGTGCTTGCGCGCTTCGCCCAGCGCCCCGCGTTCTAGCCCTGGCCCTGCCCTTCTTTTTTTCACCTGCCACAATCAAGCACATGTTTACTGGAATCATCACCGGCATGGGGCGCATTGCCGCCGTGCAGTCGCTTGGCGACACTGCGGCCCACGGCAAGCGCCTGGTCATTGAAACGCCCGCGGGCTACCTCGACGATGTGGGCCTGGGCGACAGCATCGCGCTCAACGGCGCCTGCATGACGGTCACCACGTTCGACAAGTCCGCCAATACCTTCACGGTCGACATTTCCGCCGAATCGCTGGACAAGACTTCGGGCCTGGCGCAGACCGGCCCGATCAATCTCGAAAAAGCCCTGCAGGCCCATGATCGTCTGGGTGGACATCTGGTCTCGGGCCATGTGGACGGCCTGGGCCGCGTGACGCATTTCGCGCCGCTGGGCGAAAGCTGGGAGCTGCGCATCCATGCTCCTGCCGAGCTCGCGCGCTATGTGGCCTACAAGGGATCGATCACCGTCAATGGCGTGAGCCTCACGGTCAACCAGGTGCGCGATCAGGCCGACGGCTGCGAACTGAGCATCAACCTGATTCCGCACACGGTGGAACACACCGCGCTGGGCGTGCTGAGCGCGGGCTCGCTGGTCAACCTTGAAATCGATCTGATTGCGCGCTATGTAGGCCGCATGATGGACAGGCCTGCTGCCAGCGCCTGATCTTCGCGCAAGCCAGCCTTGTCTTACAAGAAAGCCTGGCAACTCCAGCTATACCTAGGGCAGCGGGGCTGGCTTGACGCCGGCCCTCCATCCCACCTCTGCTGCGCCCCTCCTTATGCCTACTGCCCCCGATAACCGGCTGGACACGATCCCCCGTCCGAGGAGCTTGCGCTGGCGCGGGGCCTTGTGCACCGTGCTGCTGACGCTGGGCCTGAGCGCCTGCGGCAGTCTTCCCAAGGACGTGGTGCGTCCCGTGTCCCAGGCCTGGGACCAGCCCGGCCAGACCGCGCTGGGACAATGGGTGCGCCAGCGGCAGGTGGCCGACAAGGCGCGCCACCCGTCGGCCTTCATGCTGCTTTCGGGTGCGCCCGCGGCCTATGGCAGCCGGCTCGCGCTGATCGAAGGCGCGCAAAAGACGCTGGACCTGCAGTACTACGCCATCCATGCCGATGCGAGCTCGGGGCGGCTGCTGCGCGGCCTGGTCACGGCCGCCGAGCGCGGCGTGCGCGTACGCATCCTGCTCGACGACTTCCACAGCGTGGGCAACAACGCCCAGGTGCTGCGCCTGGCCTATGTGCCCAACATCGAGATGCGGCTGTTCAACCCCGTTCCCGGACCGCGCAACTCCACGGTGATGCGCGCCCTGAGCACGCTGACCGACTTCCACCGCGCCCAGCAGCGCATGCACAACAAGCTGTTCCTCGCGGACAACGTCATCGGCATCGCGGGCGGACGCAACCTGGGCGATGCCTATTTCGACCAGGATGAGAGCGGCAATTTCGTCGATCTCGACGTGATGGCCGCCGGCCCCATCGTGCAGGACCTGTCGCGCAGCTTCGACAGCTACTGGAACAACCAGCGCGCCTATCCCGTGCAATCGCTGGTCAGCCGCGAGGAGCTCGAGCGCATGGAGACTTCCGAGCAGGCCGCGGCGCGCAAGGCGGCCCAGGCCCGCTTGCCCAACGGCATGCCGCAGGCGGCGCCGGCGCCGGCCACCGGCGACAGCCTGCTGCCCGCGGCGGCCGCGGCACCTCCGCCGCCCGACAAGCCTTCTTCCACCATCTGGGACCAGACACCCATGGATCTGGACAAGGCGCCCTGGGTCTGGGCGCGCGCCGCGGTGCTGGCCGACAAGCCCGCCAAGATCGCACTGGAAGGCGAAGGCCCTACGCCCACGGTTGCCAGCACGGCGGCCGCGGCCGCAGCGACTGGCCAGCCCGGTGAATCACGCGATGAAGCCGATGCGCCCGCGGCAGGCGCCACCACCACCCAGCCGCCCGGCCTGCGCCCCGGAACCGGCACCATGGCCGTGCGCTCGGGCGGCAACCTGGCGGCCGTGGGCCTGCAGGCCGATACCGTGGTCGACGGCCTGCTGGCGCTGATACGCCAGGCGCGCCGCGATCTGCTCGTGGTCTCGCCCTATTTCGTTCCCGGCGACGACATGAAGCAGGCGTTTGCCGCGGCGCGCAAGCGCGGCGTGCGCGTGCGCGTGCTGACCAACTCCCTGGCCTCCAACGACGCACCCGTGGCCCATGCAGGCTATGCGCGCCACCGCAAGGAGCTGCTTGACATGGGTGTGCAGCTCTACGAGATGCGCAGCGAACGCGCGGGCCTGCGCGACAGTCTGTCGTCGGGCAGCGGCGCCGGCGCCTCACGCGCCATGCTGCACTCCAAGCTGCTGGTGATTGACGGCGGCCTGGTGGCGGTCGGCTCCATGAACCTCGACATGCGCTCGCAGCTGCACAACACCGAAATTGCCTTGCTGATTGCCAGCCAGGCGCTGGGGCGCCAGGCCACGGAAAACATCGAAGCCGGCCTGGCCGAAAGCGCCTGGAACGTGGTGCTGACCGAAGACCAGCAGCTGCTGTGGCGTGCGCCGCAGGGCAGCGGCCTCGAAGACGCGCATACCGAGCCCGACGCGAGCCTGCCGCTGCGCTGGATGCTCAAGTTGCTGGGCCCGCTGGCGCCCGATCATCTGCTGTAAGGCGAGCCGCCTGGCCCCCAGGCCGGGCAGCTCTCGCCCGGCCTAGCCCCAGCGATGGGGCAGATCTTCGACCCAGCGCGTGATCGCCGCCTGATCGGTCTGCACGCGCACTTCCTGGAACGCGATTTCGGCTTCGGGATAACGTCGGCGCAGCAGGTTGAGCCATTGCTTGAGCCGGCCCGCACGCTGGCGCGGCTCAAGGTCTTCGCAGACCATTTCCCAGAAACGCGCGATCTGCGGCAGCAGCGACGCCCAGCTGACCTCGACCAGCGCCGCCTGTGCCTGGGGCCCGTCGACCGCGGCGCGTATGGCCAGCGCCAGGCCAGGATCGGCGACTATGCCCCGGCCCAGCATCAGGTCGTCGCAGCCCGACTGCGTGCGGCAGCGCAGCGCTTCCTCCACCGTCCAGATCTCGCCATTGGCGATCACGGGCACGGCCACGGCCTCGCGGATGCGCGGAATCAGCTCCCAGTAAGCCGGCGGCCGGTAGCCATCGAGCTTGGTGCGCGCATGGACCACGATCTCGCAGGCCCCGCCCGCGGCCATGGCCTGGGCGCATTCGCGCATCAGGCTGGTGTCGTTGAAGCCCAGGCGCATCTTGGCGGATACCGGCATGTGAGCGGGCACGGCGGCGCGCACCGCGCCGACCACGCGCGCAATATGTTCGGGGTCCTGCAGCAGCGCCGCGCCGCCGCCGTGGCGGTTGACCACCTTGGCCGGGCAGCCGAAATTGAGGTCAATGCCTTCAGGCCCCAGACGCGCGAGATTGGCCGCGTTCTCGGCCAGGCTTTCGGGGTCCGAGCCCAGCAGCTGGGCGCGCACCGGCACGCCGGCGAGCGTGCGGCTGCCGTTGCGCAGCTCGGGCATGGTGCGCAGATACACCTTGTCGGGCAGCACGCTGCCCGTGATGCGAATGAACTCGCTCACGCAGCGGTCGGCGCCGCCGACACGCGTCAACACATCGCGCAGCACAAAATCCAGCAGCCCTTCCATGGGCGCAAGCAACAGCTTCATTGGCCCACCCTGCTCACCCTGTTCTTCATAAACATTTCCGCATTCCCACTGATTCGACCCGCATTGTCGCGCCAAGGCGCATGTCCCGCCGCCACGCAAGTCACAGCCCCGTCATCTGCATGGAGTGCAATCAGCGTTTCTCGGATCGATGGTCTGCCCATGCTGCTGTACAAGACGACCAAAGCCCATCAGGAACTCGCACCCGGCGCGCGCAGCCTGAACCTGCGCCAGCGCTCGCTGCTGCTGCTCGCCGAAGGCACGCCGTACATGCAGCTGGCGCAGATGTACCACGGCCAGGGCCAGGCCCTGGTGGGCCAGCTGCTGGAATCGGGCTATCTGGAATGCCGCAACACGGATGCGCTCCCGCCCGGCCCTGCGCCCGCAACCGTGGCCCCAACTCCGGCCCCGCCCGCGCCGGCTGCCATGACGCTGGCCGGCACGCGCATGTATCTGTTCGACATGGTCGAGCGGCTGTTTGCCAATCGCCAGCAACTGCTTGCCGACCGGCTGCGCCAGGCCTTGCGCGAGGCTCGCGATGCGCAGGCGCTGCGCAGCGTCTGCGACAGCATGCTCAACGCCGTCGCCCAGCATGCGGGTGCCGAGCGCGCCACGCAGCTGAGCCAGCAGCTGGTGCATCTGGTGCCCGACTGGAGCCTGGAATCCCATGACCATGCGCCATGAAAAAAGCCGGGGCTCCCATGGGAGTCCCGGCTTCGCGGATTTCACGCAGACGCTGGATCAGCGCACCGCAAGCCGCCACAGCGAAGTGACTTCGGCCGCGCGCGCGGCGTGCAGCGCGTCGGTGGTGTCAGCGACCTTGCCGTGCTGGGCCTTGGCGTCGAGACGGCCGACGACCTTGAGGCCCGCAGCATCGATCCAGCCCATCAGTTCTTCGCGGCTGCGCAATGCCAGGTGCTCGGCCAGATCCGAAAGGATCAGCCAGGCTTCGCCGTCGAGCGTCAGATGCTCGGCGACACCGCCGAGAAAACCGCGCAGCATCTTGCTGTCCTGATCGTAGATCGCATGTTCAAGCGCCGAGCTGGGCTTGGCCGGCACCCAGGGCGGGTTGCAGACCACAAGCGGCGCACGGCCCGCGGGGAACAGGTCGGTCTCCAGCAGCTCGACCTTGTTCAGGCAGCCCAGTGTCTGCAGGTTCTGGCGTGCGCAGTCGATGGCGCGCGCCGACATGTCGGTGGCGACGATGCGCTTGACGCCGCGGCGCGACAGCACGGCCGTGAGCACACCCGTGCCGACACCGATGTCATAGGCCAGCGTCTGTGCGCCCGGCGGCAGCGGCGCTTCGGCGACCAGGCCCACATACTCGGCGCGCACCGGCGAGAACACCGCGTAGTGCGGGTGGATGCGGTTGTTCGGCGCAATGCCCAGGGCTTCGACTTCGACGCCCTTCTTGCGCCACTCGTGCGCACCGACCAGGCCCAGCAGTTCACGCAGCGGCGTGACTATGGTCTGGTCGAGCTTGCCGGGCTGGCCCCAGCCTTCGGTGATCGGCAGGCGCAGATCGGGCGCGCGCCGCAGGCTGATCACATAGTCGGGCTGCAGCTCGATCAGAATGCTCGACAGCACGCGCGCGCGCTGGGCCTGCGCCTGGCGGTGCAGGTGAAACGCATGCGGGAAGGTCTCTTCGGGCAGGATTTCCTGCTTCTGCGCGGCCTGGCGCTTCTGATGGCGCGCCTTGGCCGACGACTTGCGCGGATCGCGCTCCTGGCGGCGCATCAACGCCTGCAGCAGCAGACGCGCGTTCTGGAAGTCGCCGCGCCAAAGCAGCGAGGTCCCTTCGCAGGCCAGACGATGGGCCGCATCGGCAGACAGGGTGTCGTCGGCAATGACCACCTTGCGGGGTGCCGCGAGACCGCTTTCGGAGCGCCAGACAGCGCTGCGCTCCTTGTTTTTTTCATGCCAATGCAGCATCGGGGCTTTCAGTTCAATGGGCGCTTGAGGCGCACTTCTTCAATTTTGATGCCGCCAATGACAGCAGTCTTGGCGGTCGACATTTCGCGCTTGAAACCGGCCATCTCATGGAAGCGCAGAGCGCGTTCATTGCGCAGCGGCACCCAGGCGGTGACATTGGTGCAGCCTTCTTCGGCCAGGCCGTCGCGGGCTGCGTCCCAGAGGGTCACACCCACGCCCTGGCCCCAATGCGAGGGAGCCGCGTAAATGGCCCAGATCTCGCCGGTGGTAGGACGGGACTTCTCATCGCGCGAGCGATCGAAGCCGACAAAGCCCACGATCTTGTCGCCATCGATGGCGACCTGGACCTGGGGCTCACAATATTCAATGGCTTCACGCCAGTACGCCTGGCGCTTTTCAACCGACGACATGGATTTCAACTGATCGTCAGGAACCAGCCCTCGGTATGCCTCCGTAGCGGAAGCGGTATGGATCTGTGCAATGGCCTTGGCATCGCGAAGCGTGGCGGGACGAACCTGGAAACTGGACATGGAAATACCGAAACGAAAACAGGTGAAAATGGGAAAAGCGGCAATTGTCGCCGCAAACGTTTTTTTGCCGGCTTGCGCGAATGTGTAGCCATTCACGCGAGTACGGCTGTCTTGATCGCCTTGCCCTGCAAAAGCCGATGTGATAACGCCTGCAAAACAGGCAAACACCGGCGTCGGCCTGGCCAACCCGGACAGGCTTCAACGTTCGATGGATGGTGACAAAAATGCCTTGCTCGGGCCTGAAATCCTGCGGCTGACGCAGGCTGTACAGGCGCTATAACCAGCGCCGGAGCAGCCCCATCACCCGGTCAAGCCTAGGCCCGTAGGGAGGATAGAACAACGCTCCCATGGACCAGCGCGACTGCAGCAACACCGACTTCTGGTGGCTGAACCGCAGAAAGCCTTGCTCTCCGTGGTACGCCCCCCAGCCGCTGTCGCCAACCCCGCCAAACGGCAGGTTGTCGTGCGCTATATGCATCAGGGTGTCGTTGACCGTCACCCCGCCGCTGACAGTTTGCCGGAGTATACCGTCCCGCACATTTTCATCGCTGCCGAACCAGTATAGAGCCAGGGGCCGGGGTCCGGCATTGAGCGCCGTCACCACGTCGTCGAGGCGCTCGTAAGTGATCACCGGCAGGATGGGACCGAAGATTTCTTCCTGCATCAACTGCATTTCCGAGGTCGCGCCGAACACCAGCGCGGGCGGCATCTGCCGCTCGGCCGCATCGCTCCACAGGCTCGCCGCGGCCTCGCCGGGCTGGGCCTGGGCCGGGCCCATCACGTCGATGCGCGCCCCCAGGGTCTGCGCCTGGCGCAGCATCTGGCGCAGCCGCGCGAGATGGCGCTTGGTCAGGATGGAAGCGTAATCGGGATTGCCGACGATGGTCGGATACAGCCGCGCCACGGCCGCTCGGTAGGCCTGGGCAAACGCCTGTTCGCGCCCGCGCGGCAGCAGCACATAGTCGGGGGCGATGCAGGTCTGGCCCGCGTTGAGCAGCTTGCCGTGCGCGATCTTCAGCGCGGCATCTTCGAGGTCGCAATCCTGCGCGATCAGGCAGGGCGACTTGCCGCCCAGCTCCAGCGTGGTGGGCGTCAGGTGCACGGCCGCGGCCTGGGCCACGCGCCGGCCCACGGCCGTGGAGCCGGTGAACACCAGATGATCGAACGGCAGGCCCGAGAACTGGGTCGCGATGCTCGCATCGCCCTGCACCACGCAGAACTCGTCCGGCGAAAAGAACTGCTCGACCAGCGCCGCGAGCTGGGCCGACGTGTGGGGCGTGAGCTCGCTGGGCTTGAGCATCACGCGATTGCCCGCGGCCAGCGCCGTGATCGCGGGCGCGAGCGCGAGCTGCACCGGATAGTTCCAGGGCGAGATCACACCGACCACGCCCAGCGGCTGGCGCTCGATGCGCGCGCGCGCCGGCAGCAGATACAAAGGCGTGCGCACGCGCTGCGGCCGCATCCAGCGCGACAGCTTGCGCAGGCATTGATTGAGCAGATTGCGCAGCACGAAGAAATCGGCCACCTCGGTCAGGCGCGGCGAACGCATGCCGAAATCGGCCTGCACCGCGGCAGCGAGTACCGCCCCATTTTCGTCGAGCATCTTGCGAATGCGCAGCAGGCGCTCGCGCCGCACCAGCAACGGTACTTCGACCTGGGCACGACTGGCCTGATGCTGGGCCTCGAACAAACGATGGAGATCGGCAGGATTCATTCAGACTCATCAAATGGTAAACACCCGCCGGGCGAGTGCGCCGCCGCGGGACCCCTGCGCCAGGCACCCCCGTGGGGCGGCGCCGGCTTCAGGGGCTGTGGAAAGCGACCCGCACGAACCGTGCGGGCTACTCAATGTTCACGGATCTCGCGCGGCTGCACGTCAACGATTTCCTCGTTGCCGCGCAGGATTCCACCGCGATGGCGCAGACTGTCCGCCGCACTTTCCGGCGCGGGCGCCGCAGCGCCCGCGCCGGTCCATACGGTGCGCGAACGGTAGACGGTGCTCCAGGCCGCACCCGGATTGACACCCATGACCCATGGCGTGACCGGCCGACCGGTGAGCTTGGCCCAGAGCGCACGCGCGCCCCAGACCAGCGCCAGCAAGCTGGCCGCAGCCAACAGGCTGAGGAAGAACACAGTCGCGGCGATGAGCAGAAAAATGCGCACCGACCAGCGGACCACCAGAGTCATGAAGTCATTCAAAGTGAGGCCCCTTTCTCGCCGACCAGGAGGTTTACTCCGGTTCAGCCAATGTAAATTGGAACACGCCCGGCTCGAGCACCGGATCGACCTGCACCGCGATCACGCTCTTGGGCGGGAAACGCCCTTCGAGCAGCAAGCGCGACAGCGGGTTCTCGATGCGCTGCTGTATCGCCCTCTTGAGCGGACGCGCACCGAACACCGGATCGAAACCGACCTTGGCCAGCTCGTCCACGGCCTGGGGCGAGACCTCGAGCGTGAGGTCCATTTTCGCCAGACGCTGTTCGAGCAGCTTGAGCTGTATCCGTGCGATCGACGCGATATTTTTCGCATCCAGCGCATGGAACACCACGGTTTCGTCGATGCGGTTCAAGAATTCGGGTCGGAAATGGTTTTTTAGTTCCCCCCACACCGCTTCCTTGATGTCGTTCGTGTCCTCGCCGACCATGGCCTGGATCAGCGGCGAGCCGATATTGCTGGTCATCACGATCACGGTGTTCTTGAAATCCACGGTGCGTCCCTGACCGTCCGTGAGGCGGCCATCGTCGAGCACCTGCAGCAGCACGTTGAACACGTCGGGATGGGCCTTCTCGACCTCATCGAGCAGCAGCACGCTGTAGGGCTTGCGGCGCACGGCTTCCGTCAGGTAGCCGCCTTCCTCGTAGCCCACATAGCCCGGTGGCGCGCCTATCAGCCGCGCGACCGAATGCTTCTCCATGAATTCGCTCATGTCGACGCGGATCAGATGGTCCTCGCTGTCGAACAGGAAGCCCGCAAGCGCCTTGCACAGCTCGGTCTTGCCCACGCCCGTGGGGCCCAGGAACAGGAACGAACCGGTAGGACGGTTGGGATCGGACAGGCCCGAACGCGAGCGCCGGATGGCGTTGGCCACGGCGGCAATCGCCTCTTCCTGGCCGACCACGCGCTCGTGCAGCTTGTCTTCCATCTTCAGCAGCTTGTCCTTCTCGCCCTGCATCATCTTGGCCACGGGAATGCCCGTGGCGCGGCTCACGACTTCGGCGATTTCCTCGGCACCGACCTGCGTGCGCAGCAGGCGGTGCGCGGGCGCGCCGCTCGCACCCACGCCATCCTCATGGTCCTGGGCTTCCTTGAGCTGCTGCTCGAGCGCGGGCAGCTTGCCGTATTGCAGCTCGGCGACCTTGTTGAAATCGCCCTTGCGCTTGAGCTCCTCGATCTGGATGCGGATCTGGTCCACGTCCTTGCGGATCTGCTCCGATCCCTGGGCGCTGGCCTTCTCGCTTTTCCAGATGTCTTCCAGATCGGCGTACTCGCGCTCCAGGTTGCCCAGCTCTTCCTCGATCAGCGACAGGCGCTTTTGCGACGCCTCGTCCTTTTCCTTCTTCATCGCCTCGCGCTCGATCTTGAGCTGGATCATGCGCCGGTCGAGCCGGTCGAGCACTTCGGGCTTGGAATCGATCTCGATCTTGATCTTGGCCGCGGCCTCGTCGATCAGGTCGATGGCCTTGTCGGGCAGGAAGCGGTCGGTGATGTAGCGATGGCTCAGCTCGGCCGCGGCGACGATCGCCGGGTCGGTGATATCCACGCCATGGTGGGCTTCATACTTGACCTGCAGTCCGCGCAGGATGGCGATCGTGTCCTCGACGCTGGGCTCGTTGACCAGCACCTTCTGGAAGCGCCGCTCGAGCGCCGCGTCCTTCTCGATGTACTTGCGGTATTCATCGAGCGTGGTCGCGCCAATGCAGTGCAGCTCGCCGCGCGCCAGCGCGGGCTTGAGCATGTTGCCCGCATCCATTGCGCCATCGGCCTTGCCGGCGCCGACCATGGTGTGGATTTCATCGATGAACAGGATGACCCGGCCTTCTTCCTGGCCCAGTTCCTTGAGCACGGCCTTGAGGCGTTCCTCGAAATCACCGCGGTACTTCGCGCCCGCGAGCAGGCCCGCCATGTCGAGCGACAGCACGCGCTTGTTCTTGAGGCTCTCGGGCACTTCGCCGGCCAGGATGCGCTGGGCCAGGCCTTCGACGATCGCGGTCTTGCCCACGCCGGGCTCGCCGATCAGCACGGGGTTGTTCTTGGTGCGCCGCTGCAGCACCTGGATGGCGCGGCGGATTTCCTCGTCGCGGCCTATCACCGGATCGAGCTTGCCGCTGCGCGCGCGCTCGGTCAGGTCGAACGTGTATTTCTTCAGGGCTTCGCGCTGGCCTTCGGCTTCGGCGTTGTCCACGCTGTTGCCGCCGCGCACGGCTTCAATCGCCGACTCGAGGCTCTTGCGCGACAGACCGTGCTGCTTGAGCAATTGGCCGGCACGCGTCGGGCTGTCGCTGAGCGCGAGCAGGAACAGTTCGCTGGCGATGAACTGGTCACCGCGCTTGAGCGCTTCCTTTTCGGTTGCCTGCAGCAGCCGGCCCAGGTCGGAGCCGACCTGCACCTGGTCCTGGACCTGCACCTTGGGCAGGTCGTCGACGGCTTTTTGCGTCGCGGCCTGCAGCGCGCTCACATTGGCGCCGGCACGCTGCAGCAGCGATCGCGGGCCGTCGTCCTGCTGCAGCAAGGCCAGCAGCAGGTGCAAGGGGTCGATATTGGAATGGTCGTTGCCCAGCGCAAGCGTCTGGGCTTCAGACAGGGCTTCTTGGAATTTTGTCGTCAGTTTGTCAATACGCATGGGTGAAATACCTCCGAATTGCTCCACAGGTGGGGCGGAATCCCACTATTTCAACCCAGAAAAGACGCGTCCGGTTGACAGACAAGGGCCCGAACCCCCTGCCGCGCCAGCACTCAGACCGCGTCGCGGTTCCAGCGCGCGAGCGCGGCATCGTCGGCGCTGCGCGCGTCGACCCAGCGCGCGCCCTGGGGCGTCTGCTCCTTTTTCCAGAACGGCGCCTGGGTCTTGAGATAGTCCATGATGAACTCGCAGGCCTCGAACGACGCGCCGCGGTGGGCCGCGCTCACGGCCACGAGCACGATCTGGTCCAGCGGCTGCAGCAGGCCCACGCGGTGGATCACGCGCGCGCCGAAAATGCCGAAGCGCGCGATCGCCTGGTCGACGATGACCGCGATCGACTGCTCGGTCATGCCGGGATAGTGCTCCAGCTCCATTGAAGCCACGGCGTCGCCGTCGTTGCGGTCGCGCACGCAGCCGACAAAGCAGCAGACCGCGCCCACGCGCGCATCCTGCGCACGCAGCGCCGCCAGCTCGGCGCTGGCGTCGAAATCCTGGGGCTGCACGGCGATATGCACCGCAGGCACGTCAACCGCCATATCCTTCATGGCGCACGGTGCAGCCGCGGGGCCGACAATAGCGCCAGTTCCTCTTCCACCACGGTGGCCAGCTGGCGGTTCTCCTTGGTGTTCGGCAGGCCGACCACCAGGGCCTGCAGACGCTGGAGATCGCCCACGGTGGGCGCCACCTTGATCTGTGCGGAAGCTGCGCCGGCATTGCCGGCGCGTATCAGGCCAAACACTTTGTTGGCCCATTCATTCTTGTTGTGCGCCATGGCGCCCTCTCATAGTCAAAACGGCAATGCCATTTTCGTTAGCATTGACCCGCACTGTAACCTTCAGACCATGGCCTCTCTCGCAATCACCACCAGCCACTACAAGCTTTTCCCGTCGCCGCGCAATGAACACCGCGTGGTCTTCGAGTTCGAAGTCTTCGTGCCCTACCCCTACGAACTGATCGATCTGCCGAGCTACGGCTTCAAGGGCAAGTACAGTTTGTTTGCCGCCTGCCGGCTCAAGGACATGAAGATGGGGCAGCTCGCGACCTTCGAGCAGGTCGATGACGCCATCCACTTCGAAAAAAACTTCACGCCCGATTGAGCCATGTCCGAAGGCAACCAACTGACCGTCGCGCCCAGCTTTGCGGCGCTCTACGCCGACCGCAGCGGCCGGGTGCGCACTGCGCTGGCCGAAGTGCTGGCGCGCTATGAATTCTGCGAAGACCTGGCCAGCCATCTGGTGGAGCAGGCGCAGATCCTCTATCACCGCGAAGCGCCGTCCGAAGCCGGCGTGCTGCTGGGCATGCATGCCGCGCTGCGCGCCGACGAAAGCCTGCTGAGCGCCGCCGAAGCCGGCTGGGTGGTGCAGCGGCTGGCGGAGCTGCTGGAATGGAAATGCCCGGCGCTGAGCGCGCCGGAAGGCGGCGCGGCGGCGCAGGCCTGAACGGCCTGCCCTCAGGCCTGGGATGCCAGCCTGTTCAACATCCGCTGCACCTGCCCATGCGTCCATTCGCCGCCGCGCGCGGCAGCAATGCCGCGGCGGTTGAGTTCGGCCGCCATTTCGCGGTGCGTCAGGCCGCGCGCCTGGAACTCGGCAAACACCGGCTGCTGCAGGCGCGCGAATTCATCGGCCGAGGCCGTGCGTTTTTCCAGCGTGGCCTGCAGATTGCGCGTGCCGGCGCTGCCCAGCACCACGCCGCGCGCCTTGGCCTCGGCCAGCGCGGCGCGCGTGCGCTCGCTGACGGACAGCGGCGCGGAAGTTTCCTTGGCCATTCTCAGCCTCCGGTCACGGGGGGAAAGAACGCGACTTCATCGCCCGCCGCCAAGGGCGCGGACTCGTCGCTCAGCACCTGGTTGTGCGCCATGCGCACCGCCTTGTGGCGCGCCAGCACCTGGGCGCTGGCGCCGCCGCGCGCAATCAGTTCATCACGCAGCGCGCCCAGCGTCGCGGCGCTCGTGGAGCAGCTTTCGCTGCTGCCCAGCGCCTCGCGTATCGAGGCGAAGTAGCGCACGGTGACCGTGATCGGGGTTGTCATGCCAGCAGCTCCGCAAAGGACAGGAAGCGCACCGTATCGCCGCGCGCAATTGCATTCTCGGGCGGGTTGTCGACCACGCCGTCGCCCCAGGCCGCCGACGTCAGCAGGTTGGAGGTCTGGTTGCGGAACAGCTCCAGGCCGCCGGCTTCGTTGTAGCGCACGCGCAGGAACTCGCGCCGGCGGTCGCCGCGCGGCCAGTCGAAATCGGCGCGCGCCGCAATGCTGCGCGGCGCGACATCGGCCACGCCCTGCAGGCGCAGCACAAAGGGCCGCACCAGCAGCAGGAAAGTCACGAAGCTCGACACCGGATTGCCCGGCAAGCCCATGAAATGCGTGGCGTTCTGCGGGCCCAGGCGGCCATAGGCAAACGGCTTGCCGGGCTTGATCGCAATCTTCCACAGCCCCAGCTCGCCGAGTTGCTCGACCGCGGGCTTGATATGGTCTTCCTCGCCCACCGACACGCCGCCGCTGGTCAGGATCAGGTCATGCGCGCTGGCCGCCTCGCGCAGCGCGTTGACGGTGGCCTCGCGCTGGTCGGGAACAATGCCCAGGTCGGTGACTTCGCAGCCCAGGCGCTGCAGCATCGCGCGCAGAAAGAAGCGGTTGCTGTTGTAGATCGCGCCCGGCGGCATGTCCTCGGGGCGCACGCTGCCGGGCATCACCAGCTCGTCGCCCGTGGAAAACAGCGCCACGCGCGGGCGGCGCGCGACTTCCAGCTGCGCCAGCCCGATGCTGGCCGCCAGGCCCAGCTCGGCCGGCGTGAGCCGCGTGCCGGCTTCCAGCACGACGGCGCCGCGCACGATGTCGTCGCCCGCGCGCCGCACCCATTGGCCGGCGCGGGGCTGGGCGTTGACGCGCACGCTGCCGTCGGCCTGTACTTCGCAGTCTTCCTGCATCACCACCGCATCCGCGCCTTCGGGCAGCGGCGCGCCGGTGAAGATGCGCGCCGCGGACGCGGGTGCGAGCGCCTGGCCCATCTGGCCCGCGGCAATGCGCTGCGACACCGGCAGCAGCGTGCCGGCAGCCGCCACATCGGCGCTGCGCAGCGCATAGCCGTCCATCGCGCTGTTGTCGTGCGGCGGCACCTGCAGCGGCGACACCGCCTGCGCCAGCAGCACGCGGCCGTCGGCATCGAAGGTGCTGACCTGCTCGCTGCCATCCAGCGTGCGCGCCTGCGCCAGCACGGCGGCCAGCGCGGAATCAAGGGAAGTCAGGGAATCGCGCATATCAGCTTTCATTCAGGGAACGGTATTCGAAGCGCGCGCCTGCGGCAATCAGCCAGTCGGCGACGGCATCGGGCCGGTTCAGATCCAGCAGGGTCAGCCGCGCTGGCAGCGTGACCGGCAGCTGTGCGGGATCGTCGGTCGCCAGCGCGAGCACGCCGGCGTCCTCGGTGCAGCGCAGCGGCCGCTCGGGCTCGCCTGCCGCAGGCGCGCGCCAGACCTCGATCTTGGGCAGGTCGCCATGCTTGAAGCCTTCGACCAGCACCCAGTCGACGCCCACATCGAGCTCGGCAAGCATGGCGTGGATATCGAGCGCGGCGGGCGCTTCGAACTCGCGCATCAGCGCCAGGCGCTGGTCCGAGACCACGAGCACCTCGAACGCCCCGGCCTGGCGATGGCGCCAGCTGTCCTTGCCCGGCTGGTCGATGTCGAAGCGGTGGTGGGCATGCTTGACCACCGACACGCGCAGTGCGCGCGCGCGCAGGCGCGCTATGACCTGCTCCACCAGCGTGGTCTTGCCCGCGCCGGAATAGCCGGCAAAGCCGACCACTTTCATGGCCGGCTCCCGCTGCGCATTGGCATCAGGCGGCGTCGCAGTGTTGTGCGATGTAAGCTTTCACCTGCTCGACGTCGGCCGGCATGCGCTGCACGCGCTTGGGCAGGTCTTCGATGCCGACGAACTTCGCCGGACGGTCGGGCAGGCGGCCCAGCGCTTCCTGGATGGTCTCGGCAAACTTGATCGGCAAAGCGGTCTCGAGCACGATCATCGGCACCGTGGAGTGCTGGTCGCGCGCCACCTTGACGCCGTCGGCGGTGTGGGTGTCGATCACCATGCCGAAGCGCTCGGCGACATCGCGGATCGTCGCCAGGCGGTCGGCATGCGTGCTCTTGCCGCTGACGAAGCCGTAGCGGCCGGCCGCTTCGGCGAACAGCGGGTCGGCGCTCAGATCGAAGAAGCCGTCGCGTGCCACGCCTTCATTGAACAGCTGGCGCGTGCGCTCGCCGTCGCGGCCCAGCAGGTCGAACACGAAGCGCTCGAAATTGCTGGCCTTGCTGATGTCCATCGACGGGCTCGATGTCTCGTACGTATTGGCGCTGCCGCGCACGCGGTAGATGCCCGTGCGGAAGAACTCGTCGAGCACGTCGTTCTCGTTGGTCGCGACCACGAGCTTCTCGATGGGCAGGCCCATCTGGCGCGCCACATGGCCCGCGCAGACATTGCCGAAGTTGCCGCTGGGCACGCAGAAGCTGACCTTCTGGTCGTTGCTCTCGGTGGCCTGCAGGTAGCCCGCGAAGTAGTACACCACCTGGGCCAGCAGCCGCGCCCAGTTGATCGAGTTGACCGTGCCGATCTTGTAGCGCGCCTTGAACGCGTGGTCGTTGGAGACCGCCTTGACGATGTCCTGGCAGTCGTCGAACACGCCGTCGATGGCGATGTTGTGGATGTTCTCGTCCTGCAGGCTGAACATCTGCGCCTGCTGGAACGGGCTCATGCGGCCGTGCGGGCTGGTCATGAAGACGCGCACACCCTTCTTGCCGCGCATCGCGTACTCGGCCGCGCTGCCGGTGTCGCCGCTGGTCGCGCCCAGGATGTTGAGCGTTTCGCCGCGGCGCGCGAGTTCGTATTCGAACAGGTTGCCCAGCAGCTGCATGGCCATGTCCTTGAAGGCCAGCGTCGGGCCGTTGGACAGGGCTTCGAGCCACAGGCCGTCCTCGACATGGCGCAGCGGAACGATCTCGCCCGTGCCGAAGACTTCGGCCGTATAGGTCTTGGCGCACAGCGCGCGCAGGTCGTCGGCCGGAATGTCGTCGATGTACAGCGACAGGATGCGGAAGGCGAGCTCGGCATAGCCTTGCTCGTGGTAGACGCGGCGCAGCTCGCTCAGCTGGGCGTCGTCGATCTGCGGATAGCTCTCGGGCAGATAGAGGCCGCCGTCGGGCGCCAGGCCTTCAAGCAGGATGTCGCAAAAACGCTTGCGTTCGGGGTGACCACGGGTGGAAAGGTACAGCATGGCGGGGCTTTCAGTTCAGCTCTTCCTTGCGGATGCGGTTGATAGGAGCCAGCACGGTGGGCAGCGCCTGGATCTGCACCAGGGCGGCGTCCATGTCGCCTTCGCGCGTATCGTGCGTGAGAATGATCAGGTCGGTCTGGGTCGAGCCCTCGCCGCCGATTTCGTCGGCTTCGCGCTGCAGCACGGCATCGATGCTGATGCCCGCGCCGGCCAGGATGCCCGTGACCTTGGCCAGCACGCCGGCTTCGTCGGACACGCGCAGGCGCAGGTAGTAGCTGGTCACGACTTCGCTCATCGGCAGCACGGGCAGGCTGCTCATCGCGCCTTCGAGCGTGTTCGACTGGAAGGCCAGCGGCGGCACGCGGTGCGCGGCGTCGGCATCGGCCAGGCGCGCGATGTCGACCAGGTCGGCGATCACGGCGCTGGCCGTGGGCTCGGAGCCCGCGCCCTTGCCGTAGTACAGCGTGGTGCCGACGGCGTCGCCATGCACCACCACGGCATTCATCGCGCCTTCGACATTGGCGATCAGGCGCTTGGACGGCACCAGCGAGGGATGGACGCGCAGTTCGATGCCCTTGTCGGTGCGCTTGGTGATGCCCAGCAGCTTGATGCGGTAGCCCAGCTGCTCGGCGTAGCGGATGTCGGCCGCGGCCAGGCCCGTGATGCCTTCGATGTAGGCCTTCTCGAACTGCACGGGAATGCCGAACGCGATCGCGCTCATCAGCGTGACCTTGTGCGCCGCGTCCACGCCTTCGATGTCGAAGGTCGGGTCGGCTTCGGCGTAACCCAGGCGCTGGGCTTCCTTGAGCACCACGTCGAAGTCCAGGCCCTTGTCGCGCATTTCGGACAGGATGAAGTTGG
>NZ_JAVWWA010000066.1:0-3020 GCF_036666375.1 Comamonas sp.
TCGAAAGGCTTGGTCACCACGCCCACGGTGAGAATGCCCATTTCCTTGGCGACGCGCGCGATCACGGGCGCGGCGCCGGTGCCGGTGCCGCCGCCCATGCCGGCGGTGATGAACAGCATGTGCGCGCCGTCGATGGCCGCGCGGATGTCTTCCACGGCGGCTTCGGCGGCTTCACGGCCCTTTTCGGGCTTGCTGCCTGCGCCCAGGCCGCTTTGGCCGAGCTGGATGGTGCGGTGCGCGGCACTGCGGATCAATGCCTGGGCATCGGTGTTCGCGCAGACGAACTCCACACCCTGCACATTGCGGGCAATCATGTGCTCGACGGCATTGCTGCCGCCGCCACCGACACCGATCACCTTGATCTGTGTGCCCTGGTTGAACTCTTCGGCTTCGATCATTTCGATGGTCATGTTGCTGCTCCTGAAACTCTGAAAATTGGGGTCACGGCCGTTTGAAAGGGAAATCCTGGAATCACGCGTATTCGGACATCCGTGGGCGGGCCGGTGATGCGCAGTCGATAAGCGCTCATGGCTAGAAGTTTCCCACAATGAAGTCTTTGAAACGACCAAAAGCGGTCTTCATCGACCCACTCTTTTGTGCCACCTTGAAACCGCGCAGGCGCGCCAGGCGTGCCTCGTCAAGCAAACCCATGACTGTAGCCGACCGGGGCTGGGCCACCATGTCGGCCAAAGCGCTGGAATACTTAGGAATTCCGCGGCGCACGGGCTTGAGGAAAATGTCCTCGGCCAGCTCGACCATGCCGGGCATGACCGAGCTGCCGCCCGTGATCACGATGCCCGACGACAGCACTTCCTCGTAGCCCGATTCGCGTATCACCTGCTGCACCAGCGAGAAGATTTCCTCGACGCGCGGCTCGATCACGCCGGCCAGCGCCTGCTTGCTGATCATGCGCGGGCTGCGGTCGCCCAGGCCGGGCACTTCAACCTGGCTGTCGGGGTCGGCCAGCAGCTGCTTGGCGTAGCCGCTTTCGACCTTGATGTCTTCGGCATCCTTGGTCGGCGTGCGCAGCGCCATCGCGATGTCGCTGGTGATCAGGTCGCCCGCAATCGGTATCACGGCCGTGTGGCGGATCGCGCCGCCGGTGAAGATCGCGACGTCGGTCGTGCCCGCGCCGATATCGACCACGGCCACGCCCAGCTCGCGCTCGTCGTCGGTCAGCACCGCCTGGCTCGAGGCCAGCGGGTTGAGCAGCAGCTGCTCGACCTCGAGGCCGCAGCGGCGCACGCACTTGATGATGTTCTCGGCCGCGCTCTGCGCGCCGGTGACGATGTGGATCTTGGCTTCGAGGCGTATGCCGCTCATGCCAATGGGCTCCTTCACGTCCTGGCCGTCGATCACGAATTCCTGCGGCTCGACCAGCAACAGTCGCTGGTCCGAGGAAATATTGATCGCCTTGGCGGTCTCGACCACGCGCGCCACGTCGGTGGGCGTGACTTCCTTGTCCTTCACGGCGACCATGCCGCTGGAGTTGAGTCCGCGGATATGGCTGCCGGTGATGCCGGTGCACACGCGCTGGATCTTGCAGTCGGCCATCAGCTCGGCTTCCTTGAGCGCGAGCTGGATGCTCTGCACCGTGGCGTCGATGTTCACCACCACGCCGCGCTTGAGCCCGTTGCTCGGGGCCACACCCAGGCCCGCGAGCTTGAGTTCACCATTGGGCAGCACTTCGGCTACCACGGCCATGACCTTGGCGGTGCCAATGTCCAGCCCGACGACCACATCTTTGTATTCTCTTGCCATATCAGAGTCCGCCCTCAGTTGGTCCCGTCTTGTCGTTCTGTTGCATATGCCTTCCTTTCAGCGCCGGGCCGCAGCCGGCTTGGGCTGGGGTTTGGGACGGGGGGGAGGCAGCTTGCCCTGTACTGTGCTCACGCCATGCAGCCGCAGCGCATAGCCGTCTTCATAACGCAAATCCACGTATTCGAGTGCATCGGCCTTGCGCTGGTACTGCGTCGTCACGGTGGCCAGCGTGCGCGTGAAGCGCTGCACGCGCTGCAGCATCTGTTCCACCGTGCCGCCGCCGAGTTCCACCTGGGCCCCTTGGGCCAGGCGCGCCTTCCAGCTGCCGCGTTCGTTGAGCGTGAGCTCGTCGATTTCCAGCGCCAGCGGCGCGAGCGCGGGCGCGAGCATGCGGTAGACCTGCAGCACCTGCTGCGAGCTGCCGCTCGGGCCCTGCAGCCGCGGAATGCCTTCGCGCTCGACTTCGCCGATGTTGGCCTCGAACACTTCGCCGAAGCTGTTGACCATTTCCGCGCCCGTGTCCGGCCCCCAGAACGCTTCGGCCACATGCTCGTGCAATTCGACGCGCAGGCTGTTGGGGTATTCGCGCCGCACCTGGGCTTCGCGCACCCAGGGCACTTCCTCGAACGCCTCGCGCGCCGCGCGCAGGTCGATGGTGAAGAAGTTGCCCGTGAGGCTGGGCGCCACATTGGCGCGCAGCGTCACCGCGTTGTTGTGCACCAGCTCGCCTTCGACAATGATGCGGCTGATCGAAAACGCAGGATGGCGCACCACCCACCAGCTTGCCGCCGCCAGCAACAGCGCGGCGCAGCCCAGGAACAGGACCGTGGCGGTCACGTTCATGAGCTTGACGTCGAGCGGAGCGGGCAGCGTGCGCTTCATGGTCGGCCAGCGCCTCCATCGAGAGCGGCACTCGCAAGAATGCGCAGGCACAGGTCTTCGTAGCTGATGCCTGAAGCACGTGCCGCCATGGGCACCAGCGAGTGGCTGGTCATGCCGGGCGAGGTATTGATTTCGAGCAGGAACGGCTGGCGGTCGCTGGCGCGGATCATGATGTCGGCACGCGCCCAGCCGCGGCAGCCCAGCGTGCGGAACGCGCGCTCGACCAGGCGCTGGATTTCATGCTCCTCGGCCTCGGGCAGGCCGCTGGGGCAGTGGTACTGCGTGGTATCGGTGAAATACTTGTTCTGGTAGTCGTAGTTGCCTTCGGGCGCGACGATGCGGATCACGGGCAGTGCCTGGGCGCGGCCGGCATCGGC
>NZ_JAVWWA010000066.1:3120-27058 GCF_036666375.1 Comamonas sp.
GGCGCGGCCGGCATCGGCAGGCTGGCCCGCACCTTCGAGCACCGGGCAGGTGGTCTCGTCGCCATCGATGAACTGCTCGCACAGCACTTCGGGGTCGTACTGCGACGCCAGTGCATAGGCCTGGGCGCATTCCTCGGCGCTCGTGACCTTGGTCAGGCCAATGGTCGAGCCTTCGCGCGCGGGCTTGACGATCATGGGCGCGCCCAGCACGGCCAGCGCCTGGCTGGTTTCCTCGGCGCTGGCGACCAGACGCCAGTCGGGTGTGGGCAGGCCTTCGAAGCGCCAGATGCGCTTGGTCATGATCTTGTCCATGGCGATGCTCGAAGCCATCACGCCCGGGCCCGTGTAGGGGATGTCGAGCAGTTCCAGCGCGCCCTGCACCGTGCCGTCTTCACCGAAGCGGCCGTGCAGCGCGATGAAGCAGCGCGCAAAGCCTTCGGCCTTGAGCGCCGACAGGTCGCGCTCGGCGGGATCGAACGCATGCGCGTCGACGCCGCGCGCGCGCAGCGCGGCCAGCACGCCGCTGCCCGACATCAGCGAGACTTCGCGCTCGGACGAGCGCCCGCCCATCAGCACCGCGACCTTGCCCAGTGCGCCCACATCGATATTCATATTCGCCTTCGCGTCCAATCCGCTCATATCCCGACCTTCTCTTCGACTGGCTGTTCAGCCTGATCCATCATCAGCACGACCTTGGCCGGCACCGTGCCTATCGAGCCCGCGCCCATGCACAGCACGACATCGCCGGCGCGCGCGTTGTCGACGATCGCCTGGGGCAGATCGCCGACGTTCTCGACGAACACCGGCTCCACGCGCCCGGCCACGCGCAGCGCGCGCGCCAGCGAGCGGCCGTCGGCGGCCACGATGGGCGCCTCGCCGGCCGCATAGACTTCGGTCAGCAGCACCAGATCGGCCGCGCCTATGACCTTGACGAAATCCTCGAAACAGTCGCGCGTGCGGCTGTAGCGGTGCGGCTGGAACGCGAGCACCAGGCGCTGGCCGGGAAACGCGCCGCGCGCCGCGGCCAGCGTCGCCGCCATTTCAACCGGATGGTGGCCGTAGTCGTCGATCACGGTGAAATGGCCGCCGTCGCGGCTGGGCAGCTCGCCATAGCGCTGGAAGCGCCGGCCCACGCCCTTGAAATTGAGCAGCGCGCGCAGCAGCGCGTCGTCGGCGATCTCGAGCTCCATCGCCACGGCCACGGCCGCGAGCGCATTGAGCACGTTGTGCTCGCCCGGCAGGCTCAGCACCACGTCGAGATCGGGGTAGCTGCCGTTGCCCGGCTGGCCTTCGCGGCGCACGGTGAAATGCATTTCGCCGCCGCGCGCCTGCACGTTGACGGCGCGCACCTGCGCGTCTTCGCTGAAGCCGTAGGTGGTCATGGGGCGCGCGACGCTGGTCAGAATGTCGCGCACCGCGGGGCTGTCCATGCAGAGAATGGCGCGGCCGTAGAACGGCATGCGGTGCAGGAACTCGACAAACGCGCTCTTGAGCCGGCCGAAGTCATGGCCGTAGGTTTCCATGTGATCGGCGTCGATGTTCGTGACCACGGCCATGCAGGGCAGCAGGTTCAGGAACGAGGCGTCCGACTCGTCGGCCTCGACGACGATGTAGTCGCCCTGGCCCAGCTGGGCATTCGCGCCCGCGCTGTTGAGCTTGCCGCCGATGACGAAGGTCGGGTCCAGCCCGGCTTCGGCGAGCACGCAGGTCACCAGGCTGGTGGTCGTGGTCTTGCCGTGGGCGCCCGCGATCGCAATGCCCTGCTTGAAGCGCATCAGCTCGGCCAGCATCAGCGCGCGCGGCACGACGGGAATTTTTCTGGCGCGCGCGGCCAGCACTTCGGGGTTGTCTGCCTGCACGGCCGTCGAGGTCACGACGACGTCCGCGCCGTCGATGTGCTTGGCCTCATGGCCCACGCAGGTGGTGATGCCCAGGCCCTTGAGGCGCTGCAGGCTCGGGCTGTCGACCAGGTCGGAGCCCGAAATATGGTAGCCAAGGTTCTTCAGGACCTCGGCGATGCCGCTCATTCCCGAGCCGCCGAGACCGACGAAATGGATGTGGTGGATGGCGTGTTTCATCGCGCCAACTCCTCGCACGCGCGCACCACCGCGGTGGTCGCCTCAATCTTTTGCATGTTCTTCGCTTGTTCTGCGCGCTCCAAAAGCGTGGAGCGCTGCATATTTTGTAGCATATTGGACAACATTTCCGCGCCCAGTTCTCCCTGGGGCAGCAACCATCCACCGCCGGCGTCAACTATGAAGCGCGCATTGGTGGTCTGGTGGTCGTCCACGGCCGACGGAAACGGCACATAGACCGCGGCCGCACCCACGGCGGCGATCTCGGTCACGGTGCTTGCGCCCGCGCGGCAGACGATCACATCGGCGTCGGCGAACGCCTGGGCGGTGTCGTCGATGAAGGGCGTGAGCGTCGCCTCCACGCCCGCGGCGGCGTAGTTTGCGCGCAACGCATCGATCTGCTTGGCGCCGCTCTGGTGCAGCACCTGCGGGCGCAAGTCGGCGGGAATCAGCGCCAGCGCCTGGGGCACGACATCATTGAGCGCACGCGCGCCCAGGCTGCCGCCCACGACCAGCAGGCGCAGCGGGCCGCTGCGTCCCGCGAAGCGCGCGGCCGGCAGCGGCTGCGACGTGAACGCCGGGCGCAGCGGATTGCCCACCCATTGGCCCTTGGCAAAGACCTTGGGAAACGCCGTGAACACCCGGTCGGCAACGCCGGCAAGAACGCGGTTGGCCATGCCCGCGACCGAGTTCTGTTCATGCAGCACCAATGGCTTGCCGGCCAGCACGGCCATCATGCCGCCAGGAAAGCTGATGTAGCCGCCCAGGCCCACGACCACGTCGGGCTTGACGCGGCGCACCACGGCCAGCGCCTGCCAGAACGCCTTGAGCAGGCGCAGCGGCAGCAGCGCCAGCGTCACCACGCCTTTGCCGCGCACCCCGGAAAAGTCTATGGTCTCGAGCGTGAAGCCCTGGGCCGGCACCAGGCGCGACTCCATGCTGTCCGGCGCGCCCAGCCAGTGCACCTGCCAGCCGCGCTCGCGCAGCGCCTGGGCCACGGCCAGGCCGGGGAAGATGTGGCCGCCGGTGCCGCCGGCCATGATCAATGCGGTCTTGCTCATGGATGTCCTCCGCGCATGAGTTCCTTGTTTTCGTAATCCACGCGCAACACCACGGCCAGCGCCACCAAATTCATCAGGATGGCCGACCCGCCGAAACTCATGAACGGCAGCGTCAGCCCCTTGGTCGGCAGCGCCCCGAGATTCACACCCATGTTGATGAAGGCCTGAAAGCCCACCCAGACGGCCACGCCCTGCGCGACCAGGCCGGAAAACACCCGGTCCAGCGCGACCGCGCGCCGGCCTATGTGCATGATGCGGCGCGTGATCCAGAGGAACATGATGATCAGCGTCAGCACGCCGATCAGGCCGAACTCCTCGCCGATCACGGCCAGCAGAAAGTCGGTATGCGCTTCGGGCAGCCAGTGCAGTTTCTCGACGCTGCGGCCCAGGCCCACGCCGAAGATCTCGCCGCGGCCGATGGCGATCAGCGCATGCGAGAGCTGGTAGCCCTTGCCCAGCGCGTGTTTCTCGTCCCAGGGGTTGAGGTAGGCGAAGATGCGCTCGCGCCGCCATTCGGAGAAGCCGATGATGATGACGAAGGCCACGACCACCAGGAACGCGATCAGGAAGAACATGCGCGCGTTCACGCCGCCCAGGAACAGGATGCCCATGGCGATCACCACGATCACCATGAACGCGCCCATGTCGGGCTCGGCCAGCAGCAGCACGCCGACCACCACCACGGCCGCGCCCATGGGCAGCACCGCGCGGAAGAAGCGCTCCTTGACGGCCATCTTGCGCACCATGTAGTCGGCCGCATAGATCAATACCGCGAACTTCGCGAGCTCCGACGGCTGGAAGTTCATGATGCCCAGCGACAGCCAGCGGCGCGCGCCGTTGACCACGGTGCCCACATGCGGAATCAGCACCGCGACCAGCAGGATCAGCGAGACCAGGAACAGCTTGCGCGCCATGCGCTCCCAGGTGACCATGGACACCTGGAAGGCCAGCAGCGCGCCGACAAACGCCATGCCTATGGACATGCTGTGGCGCAGCAGGAAATGGGTGGGCGCGATCTTGCCGAAGCGCGGGTTGTCGGGCATCGCGATCGACGCCGAGTAGACCATCACGATGCTCCAGGCAAGCAGGCCTATCACCATCCAGATCAGCGCCTGGTCCAGGCCCAGCACGCTCGCGGGCGTGACCGTGGGGCGGCGATACTGCGGCCCGCCCACGCGCACCGGCAGCACATCGACGGCCTTTTCCGAGATGCCGCCAAACCAGGCGGCCATGCGCTGCGAGATGGAAGCGGTGCTCACACCCAGCCCTCCAGGTCATGGCCGGCGTCGTGCGCCAGGCCTTCCACCGCCAGCACGAACTGGCGCGCGCGGTCTTCATAGTCCTTGAACATGTCGAAGCTCGCGCAGGCCGGCGACATCAGCACCGCCTCGCCGGGGCGCGCCTGCGCATGGGCCAGCGCCACGGCCTGGGCCATGGAGTCGGCCGCGAGCAGCGGCACGCCGCTGGCCTCGAGCGCCGCGCGAATCAGCGGCGCGTCGCGCCCTATCAGCACCACGGCGCGCGCATAGCGCGCCACGGGCGCGGCCAGCGGCGAGAAATCCTGGCCCTTGCCTTCGCCGCCCATGATCACCACCAGACGGCGGTCGGCGCCCAGGCCGGTGAGCGCAGCCACGGTCGCGCCGACATTCGTGCCCTTGCTGTCGTCAAAGAACTCGACTTCGCCGACCACGCCCACGGGCTCGACGCGGTGCGGCTCGCCGCGGTATTCGCGCAGGCCGTAGAGCATGGGGCCCAGGGCGCAGCCCGCGGCCGAGGCCAGGGCCAGCGCCGACAGCGCGTTGATGGCGTTGTGCCGCCCGCGTATGCGCAGCGCGTCGGCGGGCATCAACCGCTGGAAATGCAGATCGTCCTGCGCCGCCTTGGCGCGCTTGCCGGTTTCGTCGGCTTCAAGCGCGCGCACCAGCCAGGCCATGCCGGCAACGACTTCGATGCCGAAGTCGCCGGGGCGGCGCGGCATGTCGCCGCCAAAGGTGACATGCTGGCGCTCCTGGGGGCGCTGCAGCTTGACGCGCGTGGGCGCGGGCAGCATCTGCATCACGACCGGGTCTTCGCGGTTGAGAATCATCAGGCCGTCGCCGAAAATCCGCGCCTTGGACGCGGCATAGGCTTCGACGCTACCATGCCAGTCGAGATGGTCCTGGCTGATGTTGAGCACGGTCGCGGCCGTGGGCGAGAAGCCCGTCGCGGCATCGAGCTGGAAGCTCGAGAGTTCAAGCACCCAGGCCTGGGGCAGCGTGCAGTCATCGATATGGCCGGAAAGCGTGTCGAGCAGCGTGGGGCCGATGTTGCCGGCCACGGCCACGGTCTTGCCCGCATGCGCGAGCAGTTGGCCCGTGAGCGAAGTGACCGTGGTCTTGCCGTTGGTGCCGGTGATCGCCAGCACCGCGGGCTGGTAGCCATGGCCCCGGGCCAGCGACTGCAGCGCCAGCGCAAACAGATCGAGCTCGCCGCCCTGGCGCAGGCCCTGGGCCTGGGCCGCGGCCAGCACGGGTGCAAGCTGCTCGGGGCTCAGTCCCGGCGAGCGGTAGACCGCGGCGAAATTCTGGCCGTCAAGCAGCGACGCATCAAACGCACCGGCGACGAAGCGCACCTGGGGCAGCTCCTGCGCCAGAACCGCCAGCTGGGGCGGCGCCTGGCGTGTATCGGCCACGGTCACCTGCGCGCCCAGCCGCGCGCACCAGCGCGCCATCGCCAGGCCCGAGGCGCCCAGGCCCAGCACCAGCAGTTGCTGGCCGGCCAGCGGCAAGTCCTGCTCATCGGTCGCCTGCGGCCAGCCCGCGGGCACGGGCGGCAGTTCGGGCACGGCTTCGGCTGGTGCGGCCTGCGCCGCCGCAGTGGCTTGGTCCTCCACCGCGGGCGCGGCCACCTGCGCAAAGATCTGCGCGACGAACGCCGCCGCGTCTTCGGCCGCACGCAGGCTCGACAGCGGCGGCACGGGTGCTGCCGGCGCCGACAGCTCGGCTGCGGGCAGCGGCTCGGCCATGTCGGCGACCTCGGCCGGCAAGGGAGCGGCTGGCGCCGATTCGCCGGGCTCGACCGATGCGGGCAGCACGGGGTCTTCCTGCACCCGGGCTTCTTCAGGCGCGAGCACGGCATCGTCCGGCGCCAGGGCGTCGGTGGGCACAGGAGTGAGGTGGGGGGTATTCATCGCAGTTTCAGCGTCGACAGGCCGACCAGGCACAGCAGCATGGTGATGATCCAGAAACGCGTCACGACCTGCGTTTCCTTCCAGCCGCTCTTCTCGAAATGGTGGTGCAGCGGCGCCATCTTCAGCAGGCGCCGGCCCTGGCCGTAGCGCTTCTTGGTGTACTTGAACCAGACCACCTGCAGCATCACCGACACCGCCTCGGCAACGAAGATGCCGCCCATGATGGCCAGCACGATTTCCTGGCGCACGATCACCGCGATGGTGCCCAGCGCGCCGCCCAGCGCCAGCGCGCCCACGTCACCCATGAACACCTGGGCCGGGTGGGCGTTGAACCAGAGGAAGGCCAGTCCCGCGCCGGCCATGGCCGCGCAGAAGATCAGCAGCTCGCCCGAGCCGGCGATGTGCGGGAACAGCAGGTACTTGGCGAAGTTGACGCTGCCCGTGACATAGGCAAACACGCCCAGCGCCGAGCCGACCATGATCACCGGCATGATCGCCAGGCCGTCGAGACCGTCGGTCAGGTTGACCGCGTTGCTCGCGCCGACAATCACCAGATAGGTCATGATCACGAAGCCCAGCACGCCCAGCGGGTAGCTGACTTCCTTGAAGAACGGCACCAGCAGGCCGGCCTTGGACGGCAGGTCCATGGAGAAGCCCGACTGCACCCAGCGGATGAACAGCTCGAACACCTGCACGTTGCTGTTCTCGGAAATGCTGAACACCAGATACAGCGCGGCCAGCAGGCCGATCACCGACTGCCAGAAATACTTCTCGCCCGAACGCATGCCTTCGGGGTCCTTGTTGACGACCTTGCGCCAGTCATCGACCCAGCCGATGGCACCGAAGCCCAGCGTCACCAGCAGCACGATCCAGACAAAGCGGTTCGACAGCTCGAACCACAGCAGCGTGGAAATCGCGATCGACAGCAGGATCAGCACGCCGCCCATGGTGGGCGTGCCGCTCTTGGCGAGATGGGTCTCCATGCCGTAGCCACGAATGGGCTGGCCTATCTTCAGCGAGGCCAGCAGGCGGATCACGCGCGGGCCGGCCGCCAGGCCGATCACCAGCGCGGTCAGCGCGGCCATCACGGCGCGCAGCGTCAGATATTGAAAAACGCGCAGGAAACCGAATTCCGGCGAAAGACCTTGCAACCATTGAAAAAGCATCAGCAGCATGCGGCCTCCGATGCTGCGCTGTCCGCACAGGCCGAAACCGCCTGCACCACCTGTTCCATCTTCATGAACCGAGATCCCTTGATCAACAGGCTGCCCACCGCGGGCAGCCCTTCGCGCACCGCTGCAAGCAGCGCTGCCATGTCTTCGAAATGCTGTGCCGCGGCGCCGCAGGCAGCGACCGCATGCGTGCTTTGCGCGCCCAGCGCCAGCAGCCGCTCTATCCCTTTTTCACGCGCATAGGCACCGGCTTCGGCGTGGAACTGCGGCCCCTGGTCGCCGACTTCGCCCATGTCGCCCATCACCAGCCAGCGCGGCGCGGGCAGCTCGGCCAGCACGTCGATCGCGGCGCGCATCGAGTCGGGGTTGGCGTTGTAGCTGTCATCGACCACCGTGACGTCGTGGCCTGCCACCCGCACGCTGAACGCGCGCGAACGGCCGGTCACGGGAACAAAGGCGTTCAGGCCCGCGGCGATCGCCGCCAGCGGCACGCCCGCGGCCAGCGCGCAGGCCGTGGCGGCCAGCGCGTTGCGCACGTTGTGCCGGCCCGCGATCTGCAGCCGGGCATCAAAAGCGCCCGCCGGCGTGGCGATGCGCACCTGCCACGCGCCCTGCTCCCACTCTGCCCGCAGCGCATGCACCTGGGCACCGCTGTCCTGGTCGCCAAACAGCAGGCAGGCACGCGTTTGCGCCAGGGCCTGCCACACGGGGGTGAATTCTTCGCCGGCCGGAAACACCGCCACGCCGTCGGCGGGCAGCGCCTCCAGCACGCTGCCGTTCTCCTCGGCCACGGCCTGCACGGTGTGCATGAACTCAAGGTGTTCGCGCTGGGCGTTGTTGACCAGCGCCACCGTGGGCCTGGCAATGCGCGCCAGCTCGGCGATTTCACCGGGGTGGTTCATGCCCAGCTCGATCACCGCCAGACTGTGCGCGCCGTTCAGGCGCAGCAGCGTCAAGGGCACGCCAATGGCATTGTTGAAGTTGCCGCGCGTCGCCAGCGCCTGCTCGCCCGCCTGGGCCGACAGGATGGCCGCGATCATCTGCGTGACCGTGGTCTTGCCGTTGCTGCCGGTGACCGCGATCAGCGGCAACGAAAACTGCGCGCGCCAGGCCGAGGCCAGCGCGCCCAGCGCGGCCAGGCTGTCATCGACTTCTATGCCCGGCAGGCCGGCTTCGGCCAGGCGGCCGGGATGGGCCAGGGCCGCGGCCGCGCCGCTGTCCCTGGCCTGGGCCAGGAAATCATTGGCGTCGAAACGCTCGCCCTTGAGGGCCACGAACAGATCGCCGGGCTGCAGGCTGCGCGTATCGGTGTGCACGCGCGCGAGCCGGGTTTCGCCATCGCCGACGAGGCGGGCCTGGGGGATCTGGGACTGGATCAGGGCCAGCGCTTGGTTCAGGGTCATCATGACCGTTTCATTCCTTCTCGCGCCGACAGCGCCTTGCGCGCTTCGGCCATGTCGGAGAACGCGCGCTTGACGCCCGCGGTCTCCTGGTATTCCTCATGTCCCTTGCCGGCGATCAGCACCACGTCCTTGGCGCCGGCTTCGCCCAGCGCGTAGGCAATGGCGGCCGCGCGGTCGGACTCCGAATGCAGATTGGCGGACGGCGACATGCCGCCCAGGATCTGGGCAATGATCGCGTCGGGGTCTTCGCCGCGCGGATTGTCGCTGGTCACGACCACGCCGTCGGCATGGCGCTGGGCCATTTCGCCCATCAGCGGGCGCTTGCCCGCGTCGCGGTTGCCGCCGCAGCCGAAAACGCACCACAGCCGGCCGCCGCGCTGGCGCGCCGCGGGCCGCAAGGCCTTGAGCGCCTGCTCGAGCGCGTCGGGCGTATGGGCATAGTCGACGGCCACCAGCGGTTTGCCGGCTTCGGCGATCTGCTGCATGCGCCCGGGCACGGGCTCGAGCTGGTCGCAGGCGGCGACCGCCTGGTCCAGGCTCAGGCCCAGCGCGCGCAGCGCGGCAATCACGCCCAGCAGGTTGGCAACGTTGTACTGGCCCACCAGACGCGTCCTGAGCACATGGCTGTGCGCGTCCTCGATCACCGTGAACTGCAGGCCCTCGCGGCCCAGGCTGATGTCCTTTGCCTGCAGGCGCGCCGGGCCTTGCGTGGAGACGCTCCAGACATCAAGGTCGCGCGACTGCAGGCTGGCCCACAGGCGTGCGCCATGCGCGTCGTCGACATTGATGACCGCGGCCTCCAGGCCCGGCCAGTCGAACAAGGCCTTCTTGGCTTCCCAATAGGCCTGCATGTTCAGGTGGTAGTCGAGATGGTCCTGGGTGAAATTGGTGAAGATCGCCACGCGTATGCGCGTGCCCGCGAGCCGGTGCTCGGCCAGTCCAATGGACGAAGCTTCCATCGCGCAGGCGGCCACGCCCGCATCGACATATTCGCGCAGCACGCGCTGCAGGCGCACGGGATCGGGCGTGGTCAGGCCCGTGTCTTCGAGCCGCGGCGGCACGCCCACGCCCAGCGTGCCGACCATGGCGCAGCCCTGGCGGCCGTCGAAGCCGCGCTGCGCCAGCGCGTGCGCCAGCCACCAGGCGGTCGTGGTCTTGCCGTTGGTGCCGGTCACGGCCAGCACCTGCAGCTGCTCGCTGGGGCGGTCGTACCAGAGCGCCGCGATCTCGCCGCTCGCGGCCTTGAGACCGGGCACGGCAGCAATGCGCTCATCGGAAAAATCAAAGGCTTCGACGCCCTGGGCTTCGACCAGGCAGGCCGCGGCGCCGCGCGCCAGCGCCTGGGCCACATGCGCGCGGCCGTCGGTCGCCGCGCCGGGCCAGGCAATGAAGGCATCGCCCTTGGCGACCTGGCGGCTGTCGGTCTGCAGCCGTCCCGTGATGCGGCCGCGCAGCCATTGCACGGCTTCGGTCGCCGAAGTCAGTTGCACCATGCTCATAGCGACTCCTCCACCGGGTTGGCGACGATCTGCGGCACGACGGCCACGTCGGGCTGCACGCCCATCAGCCGCAGCGTCTGCTGCACGACTTCACTGAACACGGGTGCGGCGACCGTGCCGCCGTAGACGCTGCCCGTGGTGGGTTCGTCGACCATCACGGAAACGATCACGCGCGGCTTGTCTACGGGCGCCAGGCCCGTGAACCAGGCGCGGTACTTGCCGGCCGCATAGTTCTTGCCGACCTGCTTGCGCGCCGTGCCCGACTTGCCGCCCACCGAATAGCCCACGGTCTGGGCCTTCTGGCCGGTACCGCCGGGGCCGGCGGCCAGCGCCAGCATCTGGCGCACCTGGTTGGCCGTGCGTTCGGAGAAGATGGGCACGCCCACGGGCGGTTCGTCGCGCTTGAGCATGGTTGCGGGAATCACGCGGCCGTCGTTGGCGAACACCGTGTACGAACGCGTCATCTGCAGCAGACTGGCCGACAGACCGTAGCCGTACGACATCGTCGCCTGCTCCACCGGCCGCCAGGTCTTGTAGGGGCGCAGCCGGCCGCTGGCCGCGCCGGGGAAGGAAATCTGCGGCTTCTGGCCGAAGCCCACCGCGGAGAAGCCTTCCCACATCTGCTGCGCCGTGAGCTGCTGGGAAATCTTGGTCGTGCCGACGTTGCTCGACTTCTGGATCACGCCGGCGACCGTCAGCAGACCGTAGTTGTGCGTGTCGGAAATCGTCGAGCCGGTCACGTTGATACGTCCGGGCGTGGTGTCGATAGGCGTGTCGGGCTTGAACTTTCCGGTCTCGAGCGCGATGCCGACGGTGATGGGCTTCATCGTCGAGCCGGGCTCGAACACATCGGTGATCGCACGGTTGCGCAGCTGTTCGCCCGTCAGGTTCTTGCGCTTGTCGGGCACATAGCTGGGGTAGTTGGCCAGCGCCAGCAGCTCGCCGGTGCGCGCGTCCATGACCACCACGCTGCCGGCCTTGGCCTTGAACTTCTCGACCTGGTCGCGCAGCTTCTGGTAGGCGAAATACTGCACCTTGCTGTCGATCGACAGCTGGATGTCCTGGCCGTCCATGGGCGGCACTTCCTCGCCCACGCCTTCGACGACCCGGCCCATGCGGTCCTTGATCACGCGGCGCGAACCGGCCTTGCCGCCGAGTTCCTTGTTGAACGCCAGCTCCATGCCTTCCTGGCCCTGGTCCTCGACGTTGGTGAAGCCGACGACGTGGGCCGCGGGTTCGCCTTCGGGGTACTGGCGCTTGTATTCCTTGCGCTGGTAGATGCCCTTGATGCCCAGCGCCTTGATCTGCTCGCCTATGTCCCAGTCGAGCTGGCGCTTGATCCAGACAAAGGTCTTGTCCTCGTCGGCGAGCTTGGCTTCAAGGGCCGCAGGCGTCATTTCGAGCAGCTTGGCGAGCTGCGGCATCTTGGCGCGGACTTCGGGATCTTCCTTGTCCACGTCTTCGGGAATGGCCCAGATGCTGGCCGCGGGGACGCTGGACGCCAGGATCAGGCCGTTGCGGTCGAGAATGCGACCGCGGTTGGCCGGCAGCTCCAGCGTGCGCGCGAAGCGCACCTCACCCTGGCGCTGAAAAAAGTCGTTGCCGAACACCTGGACATAGGCAGCGCGTGCGCCCAGACCGACAAAGCCCAGCGCCAGCATGGCGACGATCATCTTGCTGCGCCACAGCGGCGTCTTGCTCGCGAGCAAGGGGCTGGAGGTGTAGAGCACGCTGCGCGTCATTGCGCGGCCTCCGAGCGGGCGTTGTCCTGCACATACTGCGTGATGGCGGGCGTGGCCGGAAACATCTTGAGCTGATCGCGCGCCAGCACTTCGACGCGCTGGGGCGTGGCCTGGGCGCGCTTTTCGACTTCGAGGCGCTGGTTCTCGGTCGCGAGCCGGCGCGACTCGTTGATCGAGCGGTCGAGCTCGGTGAACAGCCGGCGCGATTCATACTGGGAATGCACCAGGAAAATGGCGCTGGCCATCACGGCCAGCAGCAGCACGAGGTTCAGACGCAGCATGGCCGGCCTTTCTGCGCGCGCACTGCCATGCCGGCCGGCGCACCGGCAGGGCAAAGAAGGCCGGGACGCGCGAGCAACTTCATGCGGGCACCTCGGTGCGCTGCGCCACGCGCATCACGGCGGAGCGCGAGCGCGGGTTGGCCGCGACTTCGGCGGCGCTGGGCTTGATGCGCTCGAGTCCGACCAAGCGCATGGGCACGGGCGGCGCGAACGGCGCGCGCCGGTCGAACACTTCCTTGGAATGCTTGGCGATGAACTGCTTGACGATGCGGTCCTCGAGCGAATGGAAGCTGATCACCACCAGCCGGCCGCCGGGCGCGAGCACGCGCAGGCTGGCTTCTAGCGCCTGCTCAAGTTCCTGCAATTCGGCATTGATGAAAATCCGAAGAGCCTGAAATGTGCGGGTGGCGGGGTTCTGGCCCGCCTCACGCGTGCGGACGGCGCCAGCCACGAGCTCGGTAAGCTCGCCGGTGGTTGCGATAGGGCCTTTTTCCTCGCGCCGCGCAACAATCGCCTTTGCAATAGGCCCAGCAAACCGTTCTTCGCCATAGTCACGTATCACCTCCGCAATCTGCTGCATTTCCGCATCGGCCAGCCATTCGGCTACGCTCTGGCCACGCGTGGTGTCCATGCGCATGTCGAGCGGCGCGTCGAAACGGAAACTGAAGCCGCGCTCGGGCGTGTCGATCTGGGGCGAGCTCACGCCCAGATCCATCAGCACGCCTTGCACGCTGGCGGTGGGCAGATCAGCCAGATGGCTGAAGCCCTCGTGTTGAATGGAAAAACGCGCATCGGTGATGCGCGCAGCTTCCTGGATGGCCTCGGGGTCCTTGTCGAAGGCCCTGAGCCGGCCTTCGGGCCCCAATCGCTCGAGGATGAGCCGGGAGTGGCCCCCTCGTCCGAAGGTCCCGTCGACAAACTCGCCCGCGGGTGACTCGCCGGCTGCGCCCAGCAGGGCATCTACCGCTTCATCGAGCAGTACCGTAATGTGTTGGAGGGGCTGGTTCAATCGCACGCCCTTTTTTAGAAAGCAAAATCCTGGAAAACGTCGGGCATCTGGGCCTGCATGGCCTGTGCCTCCTGGGCGTCATAAGTGGCTTTGTCCCAAAGCTCGAAGTGGTTGCCCATTCCCAACAGCACGGCGTCCCGCGTCAGACCCACGGCCTGGCGCAGCTCGGGCGAGATCAGCACGCGGCCGGTCCCGTCCATGTCGACGTCCATGGCGTTGCCCAGGAAAATCCGCTTCCACCATTGCGCGGACATCGGCAGCTGGGCGATGCGGTCGCGAAACAGCAGCCATTGCGGCCGGGGGAACAGCATGAGACAGCCATGGGGATGCTTGGTGATCGTGACCTGCCCTTGGGCCATCTCGTTCAAGGCGTCACGATGCCGGGTCGGCACGGAAAGCCGACCCTTCGCGTCGAGACTGAGCGAAGAGGCCCCTTGAAACATGAATTGCCCTTGACTGGCTGCCGCCGTTCACCGCCTAAAACCGCCGGGAACGGCAAGTTTCACCACTTAATTGCACTTTTTTCCACTGTAGCAGCAAATCATGAACAGGCCACAGGGGGTGTGACAATTATTTGCAATGAAATCAAGGACTTAGAACGCAATCGAAACCTGCTTTTAGGCAAAAACTCCTTGCCCCATAAGCACTTACTCAATTCACTGCATGTGAAACCTGAGCCGCCTCCGGTATGCAGATGCACACACGAAGTGCGGTCAGGCGTATACAAGCGTTAACGCCACTGGGCCTTTCGCCCAGCAAACGTTACAGAATGAAACGAGAGAGATCTTCGTCCTGGCTCAGCGTTTCCAGGCGCGCATCGACATAGGCGGCGTCGACAGTGATGGTCTGGCCCGAGAGCTTGACCGCGTCGAAACTGATCTCGTCGAGCAGCCTTTCCATGACGGTCGACAGCCGGCGCGCGCCGATGTTCTCGGTGCTCTCGTTGACATGGAACGCGGTGTGCGCGAGCCGCGTGATGCCCTCGGGCGTGAACTCCAGCGTCACGCCTTCGGTGGCCAGCAGCGCCTGGTACTGCTTGACCAGCGACGCATGGGTCGATGTCAGGATGGCCTCGAAATCCTGCACCGACAGCGATTCGAGCTCGACGCGGATGGGGAAGCGCCCCTGCAGCTCGGGGATCAGGTCGCTGGGCTTGGACAGATGGAACGCGCCCGAAGCGATGAACAGGATGTGGTCGGTCTTGACCATGCCGTACTTGGTCGAGACCGTCGTGCCCTCGACCAGCGGCAGCAGATCGCGCTGCACGCCCTGGCGCGAGACGTCGGAGCCGCTGGTTTCCTGGCGCGTCGCGACCTTGTCGATCTCGTCGATGAAGACAATGCCGTTCTGCTCGGCATTGGCGATCGCGCGGGTCCGGATGTCTTCCTCGTTGACCATCTTGCCGGCTTCCTCATCGGTCAGCAGCTTGAGCGCTTCGGCAATCTTGATCTTGCGCGTGTGGCGGCGCTCCTGGCCCATCTGGCTGAACATGCCGCGCAGCTGCTCGGCCATCTCTTCCATGCCCTGCGGGCCCATGATCTCGAGCTGCGGCCGCGAGTCGGCGAGGTCGATCTCGATTTCCTTGTCGTCGAGCTGGCCTTCGCGCAGCTTCTTGCGAAACACCTGGCGCGCCGTGCTGTCTACCGGCGCATCGCCGGTGCGCGCCTGGGGCAGCAGCACATCGAGGATGCGGTCTTCGGCCGCGTCTTCGGCGCGCGCGCGCAGCTTGCGGATTTCCCATTCACGCGTCTGCTTCACGGCGATTTCGGCCAGGTCGCGAATGATGGCGTCGACGTCCTTGCCGACATAGCCGACTTCGGTGAATTTCGTCGCTTCGACCTTGATGAACGGCGCATCGGCAAGCCGCGCCAGGCGGCGCGCGATTTCGGTCTTGCCGACGCCGGTCGGGCCGATCATCAGAATGTTCTTGGGCGTGATTTCCTGACGCAGGTCGCCTTCGACCTGCTGGCGGCGCCAGCGGTTGCGCAGCGCGATCGCCACGGCGCGCTTGGCACCTTGCTGACCGACGATGTGGTTGTCGAGTTCGGAAACGATTTCCTGGGGAGTCATTGACATGGTGTTCTCGGTTCAATCGGCCTGCGGCGCGCAGCGGCAGGCAGGCAACAAGGGATCAGAGCGTTTCAATCGTGTGGTGCATGTTGGTGTAGATGCACAGCTCACCCGCGATCTCGAGCGACTTCTTGACGATCTCGGCTGCGCCCAGGTCGGTATTGGTCAGCAGCGCCTTGGCGGCCGAATGCGCATAGGCGCCGCCGGACCCGATGGCCACGATGCCCTGCTCGGGCTCGAGCACGTCGCCATTGCCGGTGATGATCAGCGAGGCGCTCTTGTCGGCCACGGCCAGCATGGCTTCGAGGCGGCGCAGCACGCGGTCGGTGCGCCAGTCCTTGGTGAGCTCGATGGCCGCGCGCGTCAGATTGCCCTGGTGCTTCTCGAGCTTGGCCTCGAAGCGCTCGAACAGCGTGAAGGCATCGGCCGTGGCGCCCGCAAAACCCGCGAGCACGGTGCCGTGATAGAGGCGGCGCACCTTGCGCGCCGTGCCCTTGACCACGATGTTGCCCAGGGTGACCTGGCCGTCGCCGCCAATGGCGACCTGAATGCCGTCCGCCGTCTGGCGACGGACGCTGATGATGGTGGTGCCGTGATACTGTTCCATAGCGTTGCCAGTTGGGGGTGGATGCGCGGATTGCAAGCCCGGCCGCGCGTCGCGGCACTCAATCGTCGCGCGTATGCAGCTGGGCGTGGTCGCTGACGCCGATCATGCCGAAGAACACCGCCACCAGATGGTGCACGCGTTCGAAATGCAGCTCGATTCCCTGGGCCTGCATTTGCGCCGACCAGTTGAGCACCGACCCCGCGGCCGCGAAATCCAGGCGTATCAGCTCGGAGCAGTCGACGACCAGCGGGCGACCGGGCAGCGCCTGGCTCTCCAGCGCCACGAGCCAGGGCGTGGCATCGCTTTCAATGCAACCGGCCAGACCGCCGCCGACCGGGACCTCGGCCAACGGCTCGGGGGCCGCAGGGACTTGCTCGAGCGCGTCGAGGTAGGTGCTGCGCGGCTGCGTCCATGACGGCGGCGAAACTTCGTAGGTCACGCAGTAGTCGAGCGCAACCTGCTCGAACCCGTCGTGCTGCTCCATGAGCCGCAGCATCGCCATGCGCAGCCGCCAGCCGTCCTCGGACGCTGCGCGCTCGCCGCACACGGTCAATGCCTGCAGTCGCCGCTCCAGCACCTGGGCATCGAGAAAAATGATCTGGCCCGGCGTCTGCGCCCACTCGTCGACCAGACGCTCCAACGGCACCAATGCGTCGGCATCGATGCGCTCCAGCGCGGCCCACACCAGGGTCCAGGGCGCGGCGGCCGCGGCCTTGGCGCGCTGCAGCGCGGCGACCGACTGGCGCGTGAGCTGCGCCGGCGCGGCCCAGCGCCATGCACGCACGCCCGTGCCGGCCGCCACAGCGCCGGGCTGCACCCAGCTGCAACGCGCGGACAGCGCAAACCACAGCGGCGCGGAACGCCCGAAACGCGCGGCGAAATCGATGGCCCGCTCTTCAAAGCGCTCGGCCATGCCCGCGGCGCGGTACAAGTCGAACAAGGCCTGCCACACGGGCTGCTGCAGCGCGGGCTGGGCCGCCCGCTGCGCGAGCAAGGCCAGCAGCGCGGCTTCGGCCCCCATGGCGTCCCCGTTCGCAAACGCAATCGCCGCGGCTTCGAACTCGGGGTCATGCACGAAGACCGGCCTGGGGAGGGCGTCCGGCGGCGCGGCGCGGTTCCATGCAGGCGGGTCAAGGGGTTCGGTCGCGGGAAAATTCGTCGTCAGCGCCGGGCGTTCGGATTCGCCGGCCGCAGCGGCGGGCGGCACGGGCGCGTGCGCATGCCAGTCCAGCGGCGCGGTCAGCGCGAAACCGGGCTGCGCGGCGCCTGCGTCGAGCGCAGCGCCGTACGGCACATCGGCTGCCGCGGGAACATGCACCGAATCGGCCTGGGGAAAGGATGAAAGAAGATACATGGGCAGCGTCGACGCATCGGCCGGCTGCTTGTTGCGCCACCATTGCTGGGACATCTGCTCTTCGATGGCATCGATCTTCTGCAGCATGACTGCTCGCGTGTCGGGCGAGGCGATGTTGCCTTGCAGGCTGGTCGACGGGCCTGCGCTTTCGCTCAGGACTTCGGCACCGCTGGCGGACTGCGCCTCCTGCTGGCGCAGTTTGCGCAGTTGCTCGAATTCACGCTGGCGCACGAAATCATTGCGGCGCTTGCGTTCCAGCGTCTGCCGCAGCAACTGCTTGTCGGCCGGCTCCGGCGGCGCATCCGCCTGCGCGCCCAGCTCCGACCAGTGCAGCGTGGGGTGGCGCACAAAGCGAGCCACCTTGGAAAAAAGGCCACCGGGCTTGCCGTCATCCGTACTCATAGAGGGTCAGCGTAGCGCAAGTGGCCTGGGGCGTGGAAACGAATGTCCCTCAGTCCCCGAACATCTTCTGCTTGAGCTCGCGGCGCTGCTGGGCTTCGAGCGACAGCGTGGCCGTGGGACGGGCCAGCAGGCGGCCGACACCGATGGGCTCGCCGGTCTCGTCGCAGTAGCCGTAATCGCCAGCGTCGATGCGGGTGATCGACTGTTCGATCTTCTTGAGCAGCTTGCGTTCGCGGTCACGCGTGCGCAGTTCGAGCGCATGCTCTTCCTCGATGGTCGCGCGGTCGGCGGGATCGGGAACGACAACGGTGTCTTCGCGCAGGTTTTCGGCTGTCTCACCGGCGTTGTTGTGCATGTCCTGCTTGAGCAACACGAGCTTGTGGCGGAAAAACGCCATCTGCTTGTCGTTCATGTACTCTTCTTCGGGCATGGCCAGGACTTCAGCGTCGGTCAGCTCTTCCGCAGATTTGGTCTTCCAGTTGTTTGCCAATTGAGGATCTTTCTTTGCAGCAATCAATGAAGGCGCTTGCATGGTTGTGGGCATGGTGTTGATGTAGCTGGCTTTGGCGGCATCGAAGGCTGCGGCCGCGGCCATGGAGGGTACGGTCAATTGGGTCAACCGAGCGGATGGACGGGTGCTGCGAGCGAGGCCGCCGGCAGCAACGGTCGAAGGAGGCACAGAAGGGGCCGTGGCTTGGGGCTCGGGCACGTTCGCGACCTGGGTAGCGGTCTTGGCAGATACTTTCGCTGCAGCTTTTTTGGCGGCAGCGGGTTTGGCAACTGCGTTCACTTTGCGGGTTTCAGCATTCACTTCCAGTCTCCTCTCGGTACGCCCAGCCCCTGGCAGGGGAACAAGTCCCAGGGGGGACTCGCCATCCGGGTTCTCTTTAGGGGCGCGATTGTATCGACCACAAGCGAAAGCCAACGAACCGTTGCATATAACCCACATACGGGTAATCCACAGAACGCCGGCTTTTGCCCTCAAATCCCGTCAAAAAAAGGCATTTTCCTACAAAATAAATCTGCCAGCTTGAGCGAAAACAACCAGACGAGTGTCAGACCAGACACTGGTCCAGGCCCGAGCGCAGGATGTCCTGCGGCAGGTCGATGCCGATGAAAACCATCTTGCTCTGGCGCTTTTCGGCAGCGTCCCAGGCCGGGCCCAGATCGCTGCCCATCAGCTGGTGCACGCCCTGGAAAATCACCTTGCGTTCCGTACCCTGCATGTTCAGCACGCCCTTGTAGCGCAGCATCTTGGGGCCGTAGATATTGACGATGGCGCCCAGGAAATCCTCGAGCTTCGCCGGATCGAACGCACGGTCGGCACGGTAGACGAAGCTCTTCACGTCGTCATCGTGGTGATGGTGGTGCACGTGATTGCAGGCTTCGCCGGGAGCGTGGTCATGGCCCGCGTGGGCGTCATGGCCGTGGTCGTCGTGCGCGCAATGGCCGTGGTCGTGGTCGCAGTCGCCGTGATCCGCGTGGTCATGCGCGTGATCGTGGGCATGGCCGTCGTCTTCCTTGAGGAAGTCGGGGTCGATGTCGAGCTTGGCGTTGAGGTTGAAGCCGCGCAGGTCCAGCACCTGGCTCAGCGGCACGGCGCCGAAATGCACGGCCTGGATGGGCGCGCGCGGATTCATGTGCTTGAGGCGGTGGATCAGCGCCTGCTGCTCGTCGTCGCTGACCAGGTCGGTCTTGGACAGGAAGATCTGGTCGGCAAAGCCCACCTGGCGGCGCGCTTCCTGGCGTGTGTCGAGCTGCTGGCCCGCATGCTTGGCATCGACCAGCGTGATGATGGAGTCGATCAGGTAGGACTCGGCGACTTCGTCGTCCATGAAGAAGGTCTGGGCCACGGGGCCGGGGTCGGCAACACCCGTGGTCTCGATGATGATGCGGTCGAACTCGACCATGCCCTTGCGGCGCTTGGCGGCCAGCAGCTGCAGCGTCTCGCGCAGATCTTCACGGATGGTGCAGCAGATGCAGCCGTTGCTCATCTGCACGATCTGTTCCTTGGACTCCGTCTTGAGGATGTCGGAATCGATGTTTTCTTCACCGAACTCGTTTTCGATCACGGCGATCTTCTGGCCATGGGCTTCGCTCAGCACGCGCTTGAGCAGCGTGGTCTTGCCCGAGCCGAGAAAGCCCGTGAGGATGGTGACAGGAATGAGAGACATGGAATCGCCTAGAAAGTAAATGCTCAACGCGCGCCGGACACAGGCGCCTGCGCGTCCCAACGGACCGCAGGCCCTGCCTGAAACAGGGAATGTGGGGAGTTTAGCGGCGGTTTCAAGGGCTGCCCCGGCCCGCCTGGCGCAAGCCCGTGCGCGATGCCGACGTCCCATCTTCCCCTGCAGCGCGGTGAGCGGGTGCTAGCGCCCCGGGTCTATCAACTGGCGCAGCGCATCGCTCCACAGCGCATGGGCGGGCCCGGTGGCGGTGTGGCCGTACGGCGTCTGCATCTCCACATAGCGCAGCGCCCCCGCCACCCCCGCGAGGTCGGAAGTGTGGCTGGCGCTGGGCGCAAACAGCGTGTCCGTGCTGGCAATGACATGCAGCACATCGGCGCGGATCTGCGCCAGGCGGGCGCGCACATCGAAAGCCAGCCCGGCCTTGAGCAGCACCACCAGCGCACCCGGATCGAACTCGCGCGCCCAGCCGTCGGCCATGGCATCGATGCGCTGCGCGCGCGCCGCCGCATCCAGCCCCTGGTCCTGCAGCACGGCGTCCATTCCGTAGGTCATCAGGGTCTGGGTGCGCAGCGCATGCAGCGTGGCCTGCATCTGCGCTGGCTGCGGGTAGGCGCCGGCGCGCCAGGCGGGGTCGGCGCCGAGTTGCGCCTCGAGCACGTCGAGGTCGGTGTACGCATTGCGCGCAAAGAACGGCCCCGAGGCAATGACGCCGATGGCGTCGACCATGTCGGCGTGGTCCACGGCCCATTGCAGCGCCTGGAAACCGCCATACGACGGGCCGACGACGGCGCGCAGGTGGCGCACGCCCAGGCGCTCGAGCAGCCGGCGCTGCACGCCCACGATGTCGGCAAAGCTGATGTCGGGAAAATCGTAGCCGTACGGCCTGCCGCTGCGCGGGTCGATGCTGGCCGGCCCGGTGGTGCCGTAGCTGGACCCGAGGATGTTCGAGCAGACGACGAAGAAGCGATCGGTGTCCAGCGGCTTGCCCGGCCCGATCAACGGCGCCCAGGAGCCTTCGGCCACGCCCGTGCCATGCGCGAGCATCTGATGGCTGGCGGTATAGCCGTGGGTGGCCAGGATGGCGTTGCGCCCGTCCGGCGCCAGGCGGCCATAGGTCGCGTAGGCCACCGTGACTTCGGGAAGCTCCACGCCGCTGTGCAATGCATAAGGCCCGATGGACAGGCGCGCGTCGGGTTCACGGGAAGAATGGTTCATGCGCTTCATTCCGCGCTGATGTTGGAGTCGCGGATGATGCGCAGCATCTTTGCCGTGTCGTTGCGCACAAAGGCATCGAATTCCGCCGGCGCCATATTGGCCACCACCCAGCCGTCGGCCTCCAGCGAGGCGCGGATTTCTGGGCGCTGCAGCGCCGCCTGGACCACGGCACGCAGCTTTTCCACCACGTGCGCCGGCGTTCCCTTGGGCGCCGCGACCCCGCCCCAGGAAATTGCCACCACGTCGGCGTAGCCCGACTCGACGAAAGTGGGGACGTTCGGGTAGGCCGGATTCCTTTGCGCGCTCGACACCGCCAGGGCCTTGAGCTTGCCGGCCTTGATGTACGGCAGCGCCGCGTCCTGATTGATGGGCATCAGCGGCGTCACGCCCGCCAGCACGTCCTGCAGCGCGGGCGCCCCGCCCTTGTACGCCACATGCGTGAAGCGGACATTGGCGGCATGCTGGAACATCTCCATCAGCAGATGGCCGGAGGTGCCGACCCCGCCGCTGGCGAAATTGATGGACCCGGGCTGCGCCTTGGCGCGGGCCACCAGCTGCGCAAGATTCTCGGCGGGAAATTCGGGCCGTGCGACCAGCACGTTGGGCCCGAAGGCCAAGGGCGCGACCTGCACGAAATCCTTGAGGAAATCATATTTGAGCTTGTACAGGCCGGCCCCGATGGAGTTGAAAACGCCACTGAGCAGCAGCGTATAGCCGTCGGCTGGCGCGCCCGCCACCGATGCCGTGCCCAGCGTGCTGCCCGCGCCGGCGCGGTTCTCGACCACCAGCGGCTGGCCCAGCGCCTTGAGGAAATCCGGCGCCAGCATGCGGCCCAGGCGATCCGAGGCACCGCCGGCGGCCGCCGGCACGATGAGCTTCACGGGCCTGGACGGCCAGGCGGCCGGCTGGCCAAGGCCCAGTGCAGGCAGGGTGCCCAGGCCGGCGGCCAGGGCGGCCATGAAGGCGCGGCGATCTTGAAGCGGCATTTTTGTCTCCTTTTAAACGTGATGGTACCGGTACCATAACGGCGCGCGACAAAAATCTCTTAGGGGTTTGCACCGACTCAGGTCGTGCCCCGGGTGATGATGGAAAAGCCGGTGTTCTCGGCCACGGCCGCGCGCGGCTGGCCTTCGATGCGCGCCAGGATGCACTCGGCGGCACGCTGCCCTATGGCGCCGCCGTGCAGGCGAATGGAGGAAAGCGCGGGCTCGAGGTCGGCGGCAAACGGCAGATCGCCCACGCCCAATATCGCCAGATCGCGCGGCACGCTGAGCCGGCGCTGCTGCGCTTCGATCAGCACGCCCATGGCCAGCATGTCCGAGCTGCAAAAGACGCTGTCCACGCCGCCTTCGGCGTCCAGGAACCGTGCCAGCCCCTCGCGCCCGCTGCGCAAGGTGGCAGGCGCCTTGACCATGTGCAGCTGGGGCGGCGCCAGGCCCAGTTCCTTGGCGGCGGCCACAAAGCCGTGGCGCCGCTGCAGCGAACGCATGTCATCGGCTCCCAGCAGCGCAATGCGCCGGCGCCCGCGCTGGTGAAAGTAATGTGCCGCGGCGCGCGCCATCTCCTCGTGGGAGAAGCCCACCAGCATGTCCACCGGGTCGGGCGAAAAGTCCCAGGTTTCCACCACCGGCACGCCGCTGGCGCGCAGCCTTTGCCGGCGCTCCTCTCCGGTCAGCAGGCCGGTCAGCACGAAAGCCGCCGGCCGGCGGCCGAGAAAGGTCTCGAGCACCGAATCCAGGCGCTCGTTGTTGTAGCCGGTCTGGCCCAGCAGCATCTGGTAGCCATGGGCATCCAGCGTGTCCTCTAGCGCCTGCAGCAGCGGATGCAGGGTCAGGGTCGAGATGGCCGGCACGAGCGCCGCCACCAGCCGGCTGTTGCCCGAAGACAGCGCTCCGGCAATGAGATTGGGCACGTAGCCGCTGGCCTGCACCGCCTGCTGCACGCGCTCGCGCACCGCCTCGGACACCAGGGCGGGGTTGCTGATCGCGCGCGAGACCGTCATGGGCGCGACGCCGGCCAGCTGCGCGACGTCCCTGATGGTTACCTGCCCGGTCTTTCGGCGCCGCGATCGCAAGGAAGAACTGGATTCGTCGGTAACCATGGCCGAATTCTAGTACGCCGGGCGCTGCCGGCGCGGCGCGCGCTCAGCGCTTGCGGCGCGCGCGCGGATGGGCATTTTCATAGGCCTGGGCCAGGTGCTGGAAGTCGAGCCGGGTGTAGATCTGCGTGGTCGCGATGCTGGCATGGCCCAGCAGCTCCTGCACCGCGCGCAGATCGCCGCTGGACTGCAGCAGGTGGCTGGCAAACGAGTGGCGCAGCACATGCGGATGCACCGAGGTCGTCAGTCCCGCCTGGCGCGCGCGTTCGCGCAGCCGCACCCAGACCGACTGGGTCGTGAGCCGCGCGCCGCGCCGGCCTATGAACAGCGCGGGCTCGGGCGCGGCGAAGGGCTGGGCACGCAGCGCCAGCCAGGCCTGCAGCGCGCGCAGCGCCGCCCCGCCCACGGGAACGACGCGCCGCTTGCTGCCCTTGCCGAGAACATGCGCCTCGCCGGCGGCGAAGTCTATCCAGCCGCGCGCCAGCCGTTCGGTGTCCGGGCCGGGCGCGACATCGAGGCCCACGAGTTCCGCGACGCGCAGGCCGCTGCTGTAGAGCAGCTCGGCGATGGCCGCATCGCGCGCTTCAAGCCA
>NZ_JAVWWA010000067.1:0-10037 GCF_036666375.1 Comamonas sp.
GCCGAGCTGTTCAAGCAGCGCGCCCAGCTGCAGATCAACCATGTGCCCTACAAGGGCGGCAACGCCCACACCATGGACCTGATGGGCGGGCGGCTGGACATGATCATGGACACCTTGACCAGCGCCTCGCCGCTGCTCAAGAGCGGCAAGGTGCGCGCCCTGGCCGTGGCGTCGGCATCGCGTCTGCCCGAACTGCAGGATGTGCCCACTTTCGCCGAGGCCGGCTATCCGGGCTTCGAGGTCAACGCCTGGTATGCGCTGTACGCCCCGGCCAAGACCGGCAAGGACGTGCTGGCGCGCCTGAACGCCTCGCTCACCCAGGTACTCAAGCTGCCCGAGGTGCAGGAGAAATTCGCGCTGCTCGGCGTGCGCACCCGGGCCGGCTCGCCCCAGGAACTGGCCAGCTTCACCACCGACGAATGGAGCCGCTACGGCAAGGTGATCCAATCGGCAGGAATCCGCATCGACTGAGCTCTGTACCCATGTCCCCACACTTCCACGTTCTCGTCACCGCGTCACACTGGGCCGAGCCCGCGCAACGCATCATTGAGCAGGCCGGTGGCCAGGTGCATTTCCTGCCCGGCAGCCTCACCGAAGACGCGCTGGCCGCACGCCTGGCCGAGACCGGCGCCCAGGCCATCGTGCTGCGCGGCTCGCCGCCCATCACCGACCGTGTGCTGACCGCGTCGCCGCAGCTGCGCATCGTGGCCAAGAACGGCGCCGGCGTGGACAGTGTGGACCTGGAGGCGGCGCGCGCGCGCGGCATTGCCGTGGCCGTCGCACCCGGCGCCAATGCGGGCGCAGTGGCCGAGCATGCCGTGGCGCTGATGCTGGCGCTCACGCGCCAGCTGCCGCAGCTCGACCGCATGGTGCGCGCCGGCGAATGGGCCGGCAGCACCTGGCAGGGCCGCGACTTCCGCGGCGCCACGGTGGGCATCATCGGTTACGGCAGCATTGGCCGCGCGACCGCGCAGCTGGCCACTGCCCTGGGCGCGCGGGTGCTGGTGCTGCGGCCCGAGGGCCAGGCCGACGGCTTTGCCACCGAGGCCGAGCTGCACCGCCTGCTGCCCCAGCTCGACATCCTGAGCCTGCACTGCCCGCTGACCGAGCGCAGCCGGGGTCTGATAGGCGCACGCGAGCTGGCCCTGCTGCCACGCGGCAGCCTGCTCATCAACACCGCGCGCGGTCCCGTCGTGGACGAGGCCGCGCTCCTCGAGGCATTGCGCAGCGGCCAGCTCGGCGGCGCCGGCCTGGACACCTTCGATACCGAGCCTCTGCCTGTCGACCATCCACTGGCGGCACTGGCCCAGGTGCTGCTCACCCCCCATGTGGCGGGCGTGACGCGCGCTGCCGCCCTGCAGGTCGCCACCATGACCGCGCAGAACATCGTGGACCATCTGGCCCACACCACATTGCCCGCCCTGCACCGGGTCGCCTGACACGCTTTTGCGCCCGAACTCCACCCACCGATCACATGCCCGCAAACAACCTCTTCAAGGCCGCACTGGCCGCTCAGCAGCCTCAGGTCGGCCTCTGGCTTTCCATGGCGGATCCCTACATGGCCGAAGTCAGCGCCAGCACAGGTTTCGACTGGCTGCTGATTGACGGCGAGCACGCGCCCAACGACCTGAAGTCGACGCTGGGCGCGCTGCAGGCCGTCGCGCCGCACCGCGCCCACCCCGTGGTGCGCGCGGTCCAGGGCGATACGGCGCTGATCAAGCAGCTGCTGGACATAGGCGCGACCACGCTGCTCGTGCCCATGGTCGACACCGCCGAGCAGGCGCGCGCCCTGGTCTCGGCCACGCGCTATCCGCCGCTGGGCATGCGCGGCGTGGGCAGCGCGGTGGCGCGCGCTTCGCAGTGGAGTGGGCGCGCCGACTATCTCGACGTGGCCGATGACGAAGTCTGCCTGCTGGTGCAGGCCGAGACCGTGGCGGCGCTGGACAATCTCGAGGAGATCTGCGCGGTCGACGGCGTGCACGGCGTGTTCATCGGCCCGGCCGATCTGGCCGCGTCCATGGGCTTTCGCGGCCGCCCCGGACACCCCGAAGTGCAGGCGGCAATTGAAAACGCGATGCGCACCATCATTGCCTCGGGCAAGGCCGCCGGTACACTCACTTCCGACCCGGCGCTGGCCCGCCGCTATCTCGATCTCGGCTGCACGTTTGTTGCGGTCGGTGTCGACGTGCTGCTCTACGCCAAGGCGGCGCGCAGCCTGGCCGGCGAATTCCTGGGCCAGCCGGCCGAAACAGCGGCCCCTGCCGATTCCCGCGGAGCCTATTGAACATGTCCTCGACTTCCCGAATTCCCCACGCGCTGGTGCTTGAAGGCCTGCGCGCCATCGTCGGCGAGAAAGCCTGCATTGAAGTCGCCAGCGACATGCAGCCCTTCACCACCGACTACCGCAAGCTCTATCACGGCCAGGCGCTGGCCGTGGTGCTGCCGGCAAACACCCAGCAGGTCAGCGAGGTGCTGGCGCTGTGCTCGCGCCATGGCGTGCCGGTCGTACCCCAGGGCGGCAACACCTCGCTGATGGGCGGGGCCGTGCCCGACGCCGCGGGCGATGCCGTGGTGCTCAATCTGCGCCGCATGAACCAGGTGCAGGAAATCGACACCGTCAACGACACCATGACGCTCCAGGCCGGCGTCACGCTGCAGGCCGCGCGCGCCGCGGCCGAAGACGCGGGCCGGCTGTTTCCGCTGCGCATAGGCTCCGAAGGCTCGTGCCAGATCGGCGGCAATCTCTCGACCAATGCCGGCGGCACGGCCGTGCTGCGCTACGGCAACATGCGCGACCTGACGCTGGGCATAGAAGCCGTGCTGCCCGACGGCCGCATCTACTCGTCGCTGCGCGGACTGCGCAAGGACAACACCGGCTACGACCTCAAGCAGCTGTTCATCGGTTCGGAGGGAACGCTGGGCATCATCACGGCCGCGGTGCTCAAGCTGATGCCCCTGCCCAGCGCCAGCGCCGTCGCCTGGATCGCCGTCAAGAACCCGCATGCGGCCGTGGAGCTGCTGACCGAAGCCAAGCGCGCGGCCGGCCAGGCCGTGACGGCCTTCGAGCTGATCTCCGGCCCGGCGCTGACGCTGGTGCTCGAATCGATGCCGCAGTTCAGCGCGCCGCTGCCCGCCGCGCACGACTGGATGGTGCTGATCGAGCTGACTTCGGGCGGCGACGCCGAAGGCCTGGACGCGACGCTGATGGCGATTCTGGAGCAGGGCATGGAGCGCGGGCTGGTGACCGACGCGGCCATCGCGGCAAGCATTGCCGACGCGCGCGCCTTCTGGCAGCTGCGCGAGGAGATCTCGGACGCGCAGACGCGCGAAGGCGGCAGCATCAAGTGCGACATCTCGATTCCGCTGTCGAAGATCGCCGACTTCATCGCCGACGCCTCGGCCCAGGTGCTGGCGCTGGCGCCCGACGCGCGCATGGTGATCTACGGCCACATGGGCGACGGCAACGTGCACTTCAACCCGCTGCGCCCCAAGGGCGCGCCGGCAAAGGAGTTCCTGGCCGAGAACTACGTGCGCGTCTCGCATGCGGTCGACGGCCTGGCAACGCGCCAGAACGGCTCGATCTCGGCCGAGCACGGCATCGGCGTGGCCAAGCGCGACGACCTGCTGGAGTGCAAGTCGCCCGTGGAACTCGAACTGATGTGGCAGATCAAGCGCGCGCTCGATCCGCGCAATCTGCTCAATCCGGGCAAGGTGTTGCCGCTGCCGGAGGGGGCGGCGTAACGCGCCACAGATCGCCCTGCGATAGGCTTGCGCAAGTCTGCTGAGGGCGTGCGGTTTGATTTGGCGTGACGTTTGCTCTCCCGTTCGTCCTGAGCTGGTCGAAGGATGAACGGCGACCTTCTATGGATGCAAATCTCTTTTTTGCTGCGCAGTTCTCAAACGCTGCGCCCTGAAACGCCCTTCGACAGGCTCAGGGCGAACGGTTTTGGGCGTTTGTAGTCAGGAAACGGCTTGACTAAGCCACTGCGCAAAGGCAGAGCACTCCCACCGGTCCATGGTGCCCGTATGCCAGCACAGGTAATGCGCGTGCGGGCTTGCCACGTCGAGCGGGAACAGCCGCACCAGCGTGCCGTTGTCCAGCCAGGCCGCGCCCAGCTTGAGGCGTACGGGCGCTATGCCCATGCCCGCGGCCGCGGCATCGCACAGCAGGCCTATGTCGTGGAATTGCGAGCCTTCGACGGGTTCGGGCCAGGCCAGGCCCGCGGCGTCGAACCAGCCGCGCCAGGGCTCCAGCGGGCTGCGAAGCAGCGGCAGGCCTTCCATGTCCGCTGGCTGCTCGAACGGCCCGTGGGCGCGCACGAAAGCCGGCGAGGCCAGCGGCGTCATCACGTCGCGCGCGATTTCCACATGTTCCATGTCGGCGTAATGGCCGGGGCCGAAGCGCACGATCAGGTCGGCGTCTTCGGCCACCACGTCGAGCAGCGGAATGCTCACATGCAGTTCGAGATCGATTTCGGGATAGGCGTCGGTGAACTGGCTCAGCCGGGGGATGAGCATGCAGCGCGCGAACGTGGGCGTGACCGCAAGCTTGAGGCGTCTGCGCCCGGGCAGCGCGCTGCCGGGAAAGCGCTGCAGCGCGCCCAGCCCTTCACGCACATGCGACAGATACGCGCTGCCTTCGCTGGTCAGCGAGAAATCGGCGCGGCCGAACAGCCGGCAGCCGAGCATCTGCTCGAGCTGGCGCACGCGGTGGCTCACGGCGCTGGGCGTGACGCACAGTTCCTCGGCGGTCTGCGTCACGCTGCGCAGCCGCGCCAGCGCCTCGAATGTCAGCAGGCACTGGATGGGCGGAATGCGCCGCGCGGCGCTCGGCGCAGTCGGGCTGGCGGTGGGCGCGGGCAGCGGCATGTCCGCGCTCAGCGGAAGACGACGGTCTTGTGGCCGTTGAGGATCACGCGGCGTTCGCTGTGCCACTTGACGGCACGCGCCAGCACCTGGCTTTCGGTGTCGCGGCCGCGCGCCGTGAGGTCTTCGACGGTGTCGGTGTGGTCGGCACGCGCCACGTCCTGCTCGATGATCGGGCCTTCGTCGAGGTCGGCTGTGACGTAGTGGGCCGTGGCGCCGATCAGCTTCACGCCGCGGTCATGCGCCTGATAGTACGGCTTGGCGCCCTTGAAGCTCGGCAGGAAGCTGTGGTGGATGTTGATGGCCCGGCCCGAGAGCTTGGTGCACAAATCGTTCGACAACACCTGCATATAGCGCGCCAGCACCACCAGTTCGGCGCCTTCTGCCTCGATAATCTCGAACTGCCGCGCTTCGGCCTGGGCCTTGGTCGCCGCCGTGACGGGAATATGGTGGAAAGGCACGTTGTAGCTGGCCGCGAGCTGGTAGAAGTCGCGGTGGTTGCTGATGATGGCGCGGATGTCGATGGGCAGCAGGCCCGACTTCCAGCGGAACAGCAGATCGTTGAGGCAATGGCCTTCCTTGCTGACGAGCAGCACGGTCTTCATGTTCTCGGACTGGGAGTGCAGGCTCCAGCGCATCTCGAAGCGGGCCGCGAGTTCGGCCAGCGCCGTCTTGAGCGTGGCCGCGTCGGTGTCGGTGCAGACGAACTGCACGCGCATGAAGAACAGGCCGGTGGCGCCGTCGTTGAACTGCGCGGCTTCTTCGATGTTGGCGCCCTGTTCGAGCAGGAAGCCCGAAACGGCGTGCACCAGCCCGCGACGGTCGGGGCAGGATAAGGTAAGAATGTAGGCTTGGGTCATAGCCCTGCGATTGTCGCAGCAAGGGCCGTCGATTGTGGATTGAGGAAATACATGCATAAAGATGGCGCACCCCAACCGACCTGGCCGTACTGGATTCTGGCGTTGTACACGCTGACTGCAGTGCTGTGGCTCGCCGGCAGCGAACGCCTGCTGCTGCAGTGGGCCCAGGATGCCGCGCAGGTCGCGCGCTGGAAAGACGCGCAGGGCTATGTCTCCATCTTTCTCAATGCACTGATGGCCGGCTGGCTGCTGCGCCGCCTGCTGCGCGCCGAGGCCGTGCGCCGCGCCGACGTGCTGCGCCGCGCGGCGCTGCGGCGCCAGGAGGAGGAGCGCCAGCGCCTGGCCGCGACCGTGGTCGACAACACCATCGAAGGCGTGATCGTGACCGATGCGAACAGCCGTATCCTGTCGGTCAACGCGGCCTTCACGCGCCTGCTGGGCTATACCGAGCAGGAAATGCTGGGCCAGACGCCGCGCATGTTCAAGTCGGGCCGCCACGGCCAGGCGTTCTACGAAGCCATGTGGGACAGCATGCAGCGCACGGGCCACTGGCAGGGCGAAATATGGAATCAGCGCAAGAACGGCGAAGTGTTTCCCGAACGCATGTCGCTGAGCGCGGTGCACGACAGCGCCAACCGCGTCACGCATTACGTCTGCATGTTCACCGACATCTCCGCGGAAAAGGCCCAGCAGCAGCGCCTTGAATACCTTGCGCGCAAGGACCCGCTGACCGGTCTGGACAACCGCGCCTGGTTCGGCAACCGACTGGAAAAGGCGTTGGAGACGGCCACAGCCAAGTCCAGCCAGCTCGCGGTGCTGCTGATCAACATCAACCGCCTGCGCGATTTCAACGACAGCTACGGCCATGCCGTGGGCGACCAGGTGCTGTGCCATGTCGCAGCGCGCGTGCAGGCGGTGCTGCGCCCCGGCGATCTGATAGGGCGCATGGCCGGCGACGAGATCGCCGTGGCCGCGCTCGATCTGGGCAGCGAAATCGACGCCGCGCAGCTGGCCCAGCGGCTGATCGCCGCCGCGGCCCAGCCCTGGCATACGCCTGACGGCATGGAAGTGATCACGCGCGTGAGCGTGGGCATGTGCGTCTTCCCGCAGCATGCGGCAACGGCAGAAGGCCTGCTGCAGGGCGCGCACTCGGCGGTGCATGTCGCCAAGCAGCACAGCGGTGCCGACGCCTGGTGCTTTTTCCAGGAAGACATGACCCAGGCCGCGCGCCAGCGCCTGGAGCTCGAGGCACGGCTGCGCCAGGCGCTGGCCGAAGGCCATCTGCGTCTTTACTACCAGCCGCAGATCGAGATCGCGACCGGGCGACTCATGGGGGCCGAAGCGCTGCTGCGCTGGCTCGATCCGGTCGAAGGCCTGATTTCCCCGGCGCGCTTCATTCCCGTGGCCGAAAGCTCGGGCGTGATCGGGCCGGTGGGCGAATGGGTGATACGCGAAGCCTGCGCCCAGGGCCAGCGCTGGCGCGCGCTCGATCTGCCCGAGATCACGGTGGCGGTGAATGTGTCGCTGCACCAGTTCATGCTCACCGACATCGTCGGCAGCACCCAGGCCGCGCTGGCCGATGCGGGCTTTCCGGCCGCGCAGCTGGAACTCGAGATCACCGAAAGCGCGCTCGCCCAGCAGCCCGAGGAGGCCTTGCAGGTGCTGCGCAAGCTCAGCGCCCTGGGGTTGCGGCTGGCGATCGACGATTTCGGCACCGGCTATTCGTCGCTGGCCCACCTCAAGCGCTTTCCCATCGATGTGCTCAAGATCGACCAGGGCTTCATCCGCGACATTCCGCAAAGCGCCGACGACATGGCGATCAGCGCGGCCGTGATCGCCATGGGCCACAGCATGGGGCTGGCGGTGCTGGCCGAAGGCGTGGAAACCGCCGAACAGCTCGCTTTCCTGCGCGAACGCGGCTGTGACCAGTTCCAGGGCTATTTCTGCAGCCGGCCCCTGCCGGCCGACGCGTTCGAGGCACTGCTGCGCCAAAGCAGGGAAGGACCGCTGGTGGCGATCCCATGCGCGTGAGTTTCCCGCTGCGCGTGCTGCTGACCGCATTGGGCGCCTGGGCTGCGGCCCAATTGTGCGTCTGGTGGAAGATTCCCCTGCCCTGGATGCTGGGCCCGCTGATCGCGACTTCGCTGGCCTCCATGGGCGGCGCGCCGACCGCGAGCTGGGGCAGGGCGCGCAATGCCGCGCAATGGACCATAGGCGCGGCGCTGGGGCTTTACTTCACGCCGGCCGTCACGGCGCTCGTGGCGAGCATGTGGTGGGTCATTTTGCTGGGCATTGTCTGGGCGCTGTGGCTGGGCTGGCTGTTCGGCGCCTGGCTGTACCGCGTGCATGCACCGCGCATGCCCGAGGTGCCGGCGCAGCAGCTGCGCGCCACCTGCTATTTCGCGGGCTCGATAGGCGCGGCGTCCGAGATGACGCTGCTGTCCGAGCGCGAGAACGCGCGCACCGAGCTGGTGGCCTCCAGCCACAGCCTGCGGCTGGTGATCGTCACGGTGGTGATTCCCTTCGCGCTGCAGTGGAGCGGGCTGCATGGCTCGGGCGAATGGGGTGCGGCGCGCGTGGTGCATGGCCCGGGACTGGCGCTGCTGGCGCTGTGCACGGGTCTGGGCGCCTGGCTGATGCTGCGCCTGGATCGCGCCAATCCCTGGTTTCTGGGCGCGCTGCTGGCCTCCATGGGCCTGGCGATGCTCGGCCTCGATCTGTCGGCCGTGCCGCAGTGGATGATGAATGGCGCGCAGTTGCTGATTGGCGTGAGCCTGGGCGTGCGCTTTCGGCGCGATTTTCTGCGCACCGCGCCGCGCTGGCTGGCAACGGTGGCACTGGGCAGCCTGGTGCTGATGGCGCTGTGCGCGCTGTTCGCTGCCGCCGTGGCCTGGGCCACAGGCCTGCCCTGGGTGACCATGGTGCTGGGCACGGCGCCCGGCGGCATCGCCGAGATGGCGATCACCGCCAAGGTGCTGCAGTTGGGCGTTCCCGTGGTGACCGCGCTGCAAGTCTGTCGATTGATGGCGGTGCTGCTGGTGGTCGAGCCGCTGTACCGGCGGCTTTACAAGCCGGCGGTACAGGCGGAGTCGAGCCGCCTATCCTGAGCCCGCCTGAGCCCGACGCTCAGTGCACCAGTACTGGGTTCTGTGCGAGCCCGGCGTAGCTGTCGAGCGTGCTTTCCACTTCTTCCTGCGTAGGTGTCTGCTGCTGCCAGCCGAGAATGATCTTCTGGAACATTTCGGCCCAGGAACCGTCGAGGTAGACCTCTTTGCCCGAACGCTTGTCGACGATTTCAAAACCGTGGCGTGGCATCTGCATCTGTGCGTGGTGAAGCTCTTGCGCGGGAGCGGATTCGCCCTCGGCCAATTCCGGCAAATCGGGCCGGATATGGAGCACCGCAAAAGTGTCAGAGTCGTATAGCGTTTGCATGGTGATCCCCCCCTGTTGCAAAGTCGTGCCGATGACAGTCATATGGCTGCAAGGCAGCAGACTTCAAGAGCCGCCGGCGGGGTCGCCGGCAAAAGGCCCTGGACACCAGTATTCCACGGATTCGATCTCCGTGCGGCGTCGGGCGTTTCGTCCGGCGTCAGGGCGCGGCGTGCGCCTGCAGGCGCAGATCGGCGAAGTCGCCGTTGGCCTGGGTCAGCCGTATGCGCGCCGGCAGATAGCCCAGCGACGGCGCGAGCCACAGCGTGGCCTGCTGGTCGCCCGCGCGCCGCGGCAGGCGTTCGAGCCGCAGCGCGGGCAGCGCGCCCAGCGGCAGCTCCAGCGTCTCGGTCGCGTGCACGCGGAAGGTCCAGCGTTCGGCGTCGTTGCTGCCCACCGTGGTGAATGTGATCTGCGCGCCTTCGGGGTAGCGTTCGGGCGCGGCGGCAAGCATTGCCGACAACTGCAGGAACACGCTGATACGGTCCTGCGCGCCCGCGCCTATGGGGGCCGGCGGGGCTGCGGGCGTGAAGCGTGCCTGTTCGGCCACGAAGTCGAACTCCGCGCTTTTCTCGCTGCGGCTCTGGTCGCTGAAGCGTTGCGGCACCAGGCCCGCATCCGTGACCTGGCCGTTGCTGGTCTGGGCGCGCGTGCCGACCAGAAACGCCTTGATCTGCTGGCGCACCTGGTAGCGCTGGCCGTCGTGCTGCCACAGCAGTTCGGCGCTCGCGTGGTATTCAAAACGTTTGGCCTGGCCCGTCACATCGAACGCCAGCCGCGTGGGCGCGGGCAGTTTCACCGGCAGCGGCGTATCGGCGGGCAAGGGCTGGCCGTCGGGGGTGACGAGCTGCACGCCCTGCAGTGTTTCGGCCCGGGGCGGTG
>NZ_JAVWWA010000067.1:10137-27010 GCF_036666375.1 Comamonas sp.
TGGCCGTCGGGGGTGACGAGCTGCACGCCCTGCAGTGTTTCGGCCCGGGGCGGTGGCGGCGGCTCGGTCGGCGCTGGCGGCTCGGCAGGCACCGGCGGCTCGGGCGCTGGCTCGGGCATGGGGGGCGCTGCCTGCTCCCGGGCTGCGGCCAGCGTTTCCTGCGGCATTTCGGCGGGCGTTGTCTCAACAGCCTCGGCCGGAAGTTCGGTGGGTACGGGTGCGGCGCGCACCGGCGCGGGGCGCGGTCTTGCCTGGGGGCGGGGCGCTGGCACGGGCGCGGCGACGGGGGCCGGGGGCGGCGGTGCAGGCGGCGGCGCGATGCTGCGCGTGGTGAACGCGGGCGCGTTGCGCGTGGGGTCCGGGCTGGCCGATGCGCTGGACCATGCGGGCAGCTCCCACAGCAGCCAGGCATGCGCGGCCAGCACGGCGGCGGTCAGCGGCAGCAGCACAGGCGTTCGCATGGCGGGCGCCGCTTCAGCGGCTCGCGTGGCCCAGGTCGGCCGAAAGCTGCAGCGCGGCGGTGCGCAACTGGGCATCGATGGCGCCGTCGTAGGCCGGATCGAAGGTGGCGATCGAGCCCAGCGTGGTGATGCCCATCACGATATGGCCCGACGAGTCGAACACCGGCGTGCAGAACGCGACGATGCCCGGCAGCAGCGTGTCGACCACGCGTGCCGTGCCGTGGGCACGCACTTCGGCCAGCATGGCGCGCACGCCTTCGGGCGTGAGCGGCAGGTCGCTGCGGCCGATCTGGCGCGCGCGCTGCATTTCCGCGTCCAGCATGCCCTGTGTCAGCTCCGCGGGCAGGTACGCGGCAAAGCAGCGCCCCGTGGCCGAAGACAGCAGCGGCATCACATCGCCCAGGCGCAGATTGGCCGTGACCGATTGCGCCGATTCTTCCCAATGCACGATGGTCGGGCCATGGTTGCCCCAGACGGCGAGCGCGACCGTGTGCTGCAGCGCTTCGAGCAGCAGCGGCATGCGTTCGCGCGCCAGGCGCACCGGGTCCAGGCGCGTGAGCGCGGCCAGGCCCAGCTTGAGGCTGGCCGGGCCCAGGTCATAGCGTGAAGTGCGGCTGTCCTGCGTCACCAGGCCCAGGCGCTGGAAGCTCACCAGATAGCGGTGCGCCTTGGCGGCGCTCATCTCCGCCGACGCCGCGACTTCCTTGAGCATCAGCGGCACGCGCGCGCGCGCCAGGCCTTCGAGCAGCGCAAAACCGACTTCGACCGACTGAATACCTGCGCGTTCCTTTTCCATATGCACTAAAATTCCATTGTTTTGTTTAGGTAAACTCATTTACCCAAGCGTAATCTCATCGCTGCCCTTGCAGGCCGCGCCTTTCTGTCCCCGCCATTGAAGTTCCAGCCACCATGAAACTCGCTACTTATAAAGACGGCTCGCGCGACGGCCAACTGGTCGTTGTCTCCCGCGATCTGGGCCTGGCCCATTATGCGACCGGCATTGCCAGCCGCATGCAGCAGGTGCTGGACGACTGGGCCTTCATGGCGCCGCAGCTGCAGGACCTGTACCAGCAGCTCAACGCCGGCAAGGCGCCGCATGCGTTCGCCTTCAATCCCGAGCAGTGCATGGCGCCGCTGCCGCGCGCCTACCAGTGGGCCGACGGTTCTGCCTATCTCAACCATGTGGAGCTGGTGCGCCAGGCGCGCAACTCCGAAGTGCCGGCGACGTTCTACACCGACCCGCTGATGTACCAGGGCGGCTCCGATGACTTCATCGGTCCCTGCGACGACGTGGTGGTTCCCAGCGAAGCCATGGGAATCGACTTCGAGGCCGAGATCGCCGTGGTCACGACCGACGTGCCCATGGGCAGCACACCAGCCCAGGCGCTGCAGGGCATTCGCCTGGTGATGCTGGTCAACGACGTGTCGCTGCGCAATCTGATTCCCGCCGAGCTCGCCAAGGGCTTCGGCTTCTTCCAGAGCAAGCCGGCGACGGCGTTCAGCCCGGTCGCGGTGACGCTCGACGAGCTGGGCGATGCCTGGGACGCGGGCCGGCTGAACCTGACGCTGCAGTCGATCTGGAACGGCCGCAAGGTCGGCATGTGCGACGCCGGCCCCGAAATGACCTTCCACTTCGGCCAGCTGATCGCCCACATCTGCAAGACGCGCAATGTGCGCGCCGGCACCATCGTCGGCAGCGGCACCGTGAGCAACAAGGGCGTGGGCGAAGGCAGCGCGATGCAGTGGCCCAAGGGCTACAGCTGCATCGCCGAAAAGCGCTGCATAGAAACCATTCAGACCGGCGCTCCCGTGACCGAGTTCATGAAGTTCGGCGACACCATACGCATTGAAATGAAGGGCCGCGACGGCCAGAGCATTTTCGGCGCGATCGATCAGACGATTGCCGCGCCCGGCGAAACCCCGGCCTGAAACCCCGGAGCGCGCGCGGGACCGGCACCACAGAGTGCCGGCCGGCGCGGCATGGCCTTGCCATGCACGCCCTTCATGCATCCACCGGCGCGCCGCGGGCGACGCCGGTCTTTTTCCTCAGGAGACAAAAAATGGACCGCAGACATTTTCTGGCCGCGATGACGGCCACTGCCGCCGCGCCTTTCGCATCGCAGGCACTGGCCCAGAACTGGCCCGACCAGGCCATTCGCTGGGTCGTCCCCTATCCGCCGGGTGGCGGCACCGACGTGCTGGCGCGCACCGTGGCCGAAGCCATGCGCCAGAGCCTGGGCCAGACCATCGTCATCGAGAACAAGCCCGGCGCATCGACCAACATCGGCGCCCAGCAGGTGGCGACGGCCAAGCCCGACGGCTACACCATCATGTCGGCCGACAACGCCGTGCTGGCCTACAACGAGCACCTGTTCAGCAAGCTGCCGTTCAGTCCCGAAAAGGACTTCACGTACGTGGGCGGCATGAGCCGTTTCCCGCTGGCGCTGGTCGTGAACCCGGCGTTCGAGGCGAAGACGCTGCAGGAATTCCTGGCCTATGCGCGCGCCAATCCCGGCAAGATCAACTACGCTTCGCCCGGCAACGGCTCGCCCCACCATCTGGCGATGGAAATGTTCAAGGCGCGCACCGGCACCTTCCTCACGCACATTCCCTACCGCGGCGCGGCGCCGGCCGTGGCCGACGTGATGGGCGGCCAGGTGCCGTGCATGTTCCTCGATCTGGCCTCGGGCCTGCCCATCATCCAGTCGGGCAAGGTGCGCGCGCTGGCCATAGGCTCGGCCCAGCGCATGGCCAACCTGCCGCAGCTGCCCACGCTGGCCGAAGCCGGCGTGGCGAATTCCGAAGTCTTTGCCTTCCAGGGCATTCTCGCGCCCAAGGCCTTGCCTGCGCCCATCACGCAGCGGCTCAATGCCGAACTCAACAAGGCATTGGCCAGCCCGCCCGTCGTCAAGCGCATGCAGGACTTCGGCATGGAAGCGCTGCCGGGCACGCCGGAACAGTTCCGCGCGATGGCGCGCGCCGAAGCCAAGCGCTGGGGCGAGATCATCCAGAAGGCCGGCATCAAGCTCGACTGAGCGCGCTGTCCTGACAGAATGGCGGTTGAGCAGGGCGCAGGCCCTGCCACCCCATTCCAAGGAGAGCCACGATGCAGAATTTTGATTTCAGCAACCCCACGCGCATTGTTTTCGGCGAGGGCGTGATCGCCAAGCTGGGCAAGCTGCTGCCCGAGACCGCGCAGGTGCTGATCGTCGTCGGCGGCAGCAGCGCCGAGAAGAACGGCACGCTGGCCGAAGTGCGCGCGGCCCTGGGCGCACGCCGCCACGCAACCTTCGCGGGCATAGAACCCAATCCCACGCTGGAGACTTCGATGCGCGCGGTCGCGCAGTTCCAGCAGGGCGGCTTCGACTTCCTGCTGGCCGTGGGCGGCGGCTCGGTGATCGACGCCGTCAAGTTCATTGCCGCGGCCGTGCGTCTTCCCGGCGCCGACGCGGCGGCTGCCTGGGAGCTGGTGCGCAAGGGCGGGCGCGGTGTCGCCCAGGCCGCGCCGCTGGGCGTGGTGCTGACGCTGCCGGCCACGGGCTCGGAAATGAACAACGGCGGCGTGCTGACAAATGCGGCAGAAGGCGCGAAGCTGCCGTTTTCCAATCGCCTGCTGTTTCCGCAGTTCGCGCTGCTGGACCCGACCAAGACCTATACGCTGCCCACGCGCCAACTGGCCAACGGCGTGGTCGATGCCTTCGTGCACACCATGGAGCAGTACCTGACCTATCCCGTCGATGCGCGCGTGCAGGACCGCTTTGCCGAAGGCCTGCTGCAGACGCTGATCGAGATCGGCCCGCGCGTCGTGGCCAGCGAGACGCCCGACTACGCCGACCGCGCCAACCTGGTCTGGAGCGCCACGCTGGCGCTCAACGGCCTGATAGGCGCGGGCGTGCCCCAGGACTGGGCCACGCACATGATCGGCCACGAACTCACGGCGCTCTACGGCATAGACCATGCGCGCACGCTGGCCGTGGTGCTGCCCGCGATGATGGACGCGCGCCGCGAGCAAAAGCACGCCAAGCTGCTGCAGTACGCCGAGCGCGTCTGGGGCATTACCGAAGGCTCGGAAGAAGGCCGCATCAACGCCGCGATCACGCAGACGCGCAACTTCTTCGAGGGCCTTGGCGTGCCCACGCGGCTGTCGGCCTATGACCTGGGCGCCGAAGCCGTGGACGCGGCCGTGGCCCAGCTGGAAAAGCACGGCATGGTCGCGCTGTCCGAGCACCGCGACATCGACGCGGCCAAGGCGCGGGAAATCCTGGGCCTGGCGATCTGAACCGCCGGCTTCAGCGCAGCGCCAGCACCGCGCGCGCAAGGCGCGCGAGCGCATCCTGCAGCACTTCGGGCGAGGTGGCGATCGACAGGCGGAAATAGGGCGACAGCCCGTAGGCGCTGCCGGCCACCACCGCCACGCCTTCGCTGTCGAGCAGGTACAGCACCAGGTCCGTATCGTCGGCCAGCACCTTGCCCTGGGGCGTGCGCTTGCCTATCAGGCCCGCGCAGTTGACGAACAGATAGAACGCACCGTCGGGCGCGCGGCAGCGCAGGCCGGGGATCTGGCGCAGGCCCGCGAGCATCAGGTCGCGCCGCTGGCGATAGACGGCCGCGCTTTCACGCACGAACGTCTGGTCGCCGCACAAGGCCGCGACGGCTGCCGCCTGGCTCACGGAACACGCATTGCCGCTGGTCTGCGATTGCAGCGTTTCCATGGCCTGCATCAGTTCGCGCGGACCGGCGGCGTAGCCTATGCGCCAGCCCGTCATCGCGTACGACTTGGAGACGCCGTTGATCACCAGCGTGCGCGCGCGCAGCTGCGGCGCCGCGGCGAGCAGGTGCACGCAGGGCGCAGCGGTGAACACGATGTGTTCGTAGATGTCGTCGGTCATCACCATGACCTGCGGATGGCGCTGCAGCACCTCGGCCAGGGCGCGGTATTCCCCGGCCGTGTAGCAGGCGCCCGTGGGGTTGCTTGGCGAGTTCAGCAGCAGCCAGCGGGTGCGCGGCGTGATCGCGGCCTCGAGCTGCGCCGCGGTGAGCCTGAAGCCCTGGTCCTCGGGGCAGGGCAGGATCACGGGCTGGGCATCGCAGGCCAGCACCATGTCGGGATAGGAAACCCAGTAAGGCGCCGGTATCAGCACCTCGTCGCCCGGGTCCAGCGTGGCGGCGAACGCGCAGTAGATGGCGCTCTTGGCGCCGTTGGTGACCAGGGTTTCGCAGGCGTCATAGCTCAGCGCGTTCTCGCGCAGCAGCTTCTGGGCGATGGCCTGGCGCAGCGCAGCGCTGCCGGCGATCGGCGTGTAGCGCGTGGCGCCCGCGTCCATGGCCTGCAGCGCGGCCGCGCGGATGTGCGCCGGCGTGTCGAAGTCCGGCTCGCCCACGGCGAGGTTGACGATGGAGCGGCCGCTGCGCTGCAGCGCCTGGGCGCGGTCGGCGGCGCTGGTGCTGGGAGACGGTTTGATGCGCCGCAGGCGTGCGGACAGGGTGATCGCGGTCATGGCGGGGTTCCAGCGAAGGGGGTGAAGAAATCGGTCAGGAATGGGCGCCGGCATGCGGCCCGGTGCTGCGCTGCTGCCTGAGATACCACTGCAGCCGCAGCGACAGCCCGGCGTTGGCGACGGCCAGCGCTGCCAGCAGCCACAGCGTGGCATGCGCGCCCCACTGCGACAGAATGAAGCCGCAGACCAGGGGCGTCAGCGCCTGGCACAGCAGCGACGAGCGCGCCAGCCGGCCCATGACCAGGGCATAGGCATGGGCGGGCACCAGCGCCAGCGGCAGCGTGCCGCGCACCAGTGCGCGCAGTCCGTTGCCCACGCCGTAGCAGACGATGCCCAGCGCCGCCGCGGCCGGAACGGCGCTGATCAGCAGCATGCCCAGCGCGACGAAAACGGCAGAGAACAGCGCCATCCAGATCGCGTGCAGATTGCGCAATGCCAGGTTGAGCACGCGCACGCCGACCATGCTCGGGCCGATCAGCGCGCTCAGCGCGATCGCCGCGGTCAGGCTGTGGCCCGTGCCTTGCAGCAGCAGGATGATCTGCACCGATACCGCGGTCATCAGGATGGCAGCGATGCAGAACACCAGCGACAGCAGCCGCATCAGCGCAGGGTCCACGTCGGCCAGCGCCTGGCGGTCGGCGCCGGGCCGCGGCGGCGCGGCCGATGCGGGCGCGATGTCGGGCGGCAATGCCAGCAGGTAGAGCGGCGACATCACCACGGCCATGAAGGCCGCATAGGCAAGGCAGGTGCCGCGCCAGCCGAGTTCGGGTTCCAGCCAGGCCAGCGCCGGCCAGCTGACCGTGGAGGCGAAGCCGCCGATCAGCGTCACCACATAGATGGTGTTGCGCGCCTGCGCGCCCCAGCGCGCGCCCAGCACGGCGAACAGCGGGTCGTAGAGCCCGCCGGCCATGCCTATTCCCATCACCACCCAGCCGGCGACGAACACGCTGTAGTGGGGCGCGAGCGCCAATATCACCAGGCCCAGCGCCACGAGCCAGCTCGACAGCAGCAGCACGCGCCGGCCCTGGCCGCGCGCGATGCGCCGGCTGGCCCAGGGCGACAGCAGGCCCGAGACCAGCGCGCCCACGGTCAGCGCGCCATAGATCCAGGTCAGCGACCAGCCCGTGTCCGCATGGATGGGCGCGGCCAGCACCGTCAGCAGAAAGAACGAGCCGCCCCAGACCACGATCTGCGCCACGCCCAGCAGCGCAGCCGAAGCCGTTGACGGCGTGCCGGCGCTCATGCGCCGGACTCCAGCTGCACCAGTGCCTGGCCGTATTGCACGGACTGTCCCGCGGCCGCGCACAAGGCCTTGACGGTGCCGGCCGCGGGCGCTGGCAGCGCCGTGAGAATGCCGCAGACTTCGATGAAGCCCAGCGCCTCGCCGGCCTGCACCGGGCGCCCGATCCGGGCGCCGAGCTGGGGCTGCAGCGGGTGCAGCGGATGGAAGATGCCGAAGCCGTTGGCGCAAACGGTGGTCGTGGCGCGCGCGCTCGGTACGGCTGCGCTGGGCAGCAGCACGCGCAGCGTCGCCTGGCCCAGCGTGCATTCGAGCTGCGTGATGCCGCTGCGCGGCATGCGCTGCAGCCATTGCGCGATGCGTTCAATCTGCATGGCGTGCTCCTGTGGACTGCAGCCGGTCCAGTGATTTCTCGAGGTAGTGGATGTCGGTGCCGCCCTGCTGGAAGCCGGCGTCGGCAAGCACCGCCTGCAGCAGCGGCGCGCCGTGGTCTATGCCCTGCAGCCGCATGGCCTGCAGCGCCTGCTGCATGCGCGCAATGGCCTGGGCGCGGGTGTCGCCATGTGCGATGACCTTGGCGACCAGCGAGTCGTACCAGGGCGGCACTTCGGCGCCGTCCACCAGATGCGTGTCCACGCGTATGCCCGCGCCTTGTGGCGCCTGCCATTGCGCGACCGTGCCCGGCGAAGGCCGGAACGTCCAGGGATGCTCGGCATTGATGCGGCATTCGATCGCATGGCCTTGCGGCGTGATGTCCTGCTGGCGCAGGGCCAGCGGCTGTCCCTGGGCAATGCGCAACTGCTGGGCCACGATGTCTATGCCGGTCACGGCTTCGGTCACGGGATGCTCGACCTGCACGCGCGTGTTCATCTCGATGAAATAGAACTGGCCGTTCTCGAACAGGAACTCGAACGTTCCCGCGCCGCGGTAGTTCATCTGCACGCAGGCGCGGGCGCAGCGCTCGCCTATCGCCGCGATGGCGCTGCGCTCTATGCCCGGCGCCGGCGATTCCTCCAGCACTTTCTGGTGGCGCCGCTGCATCGAGCAGTCGCGCTCGCCCAGCCAGACCGCCCGGCCCTGGCCGTCGGCCAGCACCTGGATCTCGACATGGCGCGGATGGATCAGGAACTTCTCCATGTAGACCGCGGCGCTGCCGAAGGCGCGCGCGGCTTCCTCGCGCGTGAGACGCAGTGCGGCCGGCAGTTCGTCGGGACCGTGCACCACGCGCATGCCGCGGCCGCCGCCGCCTGCGGCCGCCTTGATGATCACCGGGTAGCCGATCTCCTGCGCCTGGGCCTGCACGCGTTCCAGATCAGGCGACAACTCCCCTTGCGAGCCGGGAACGCAGGGCACGCCCGCCTCGCGCATCGCCGCCTTGGCCGCGATCTTGTCGCCCATGCGGCGTATGGTGTCGCCGCGCGGGCCGACGAACACCAGCCCCGCGGCTTCGACGGCATCGGCGAACTGCGCGTTCTCCGATAGAAAGCCGTAGCCCGGATGCACCGCGCCCGCGCCCGTGGACAGGGCCGCGAGCAGGATTTCCGCCTGGTTCAGATAGCTTTGCGCCGCGGGTGCCGGGCCTATGCAGACGCTCTCGTCGGCCAGGCGCACATGCAGCTGCCCGGCGTCGGCCAGCGAATGAACGGCCACGGTTTTCAGGCCTGCGGCCTGGCAGGCGCGAATGATGCGCACCGCGATCTCGCCGCGGTTGGCGATCAGCAGCTTGTCAAACATGTGCGCTCTCCAGCGCTTCGATCACCAGCAGCGCCGCGCCGGCCTGCACGGCCTGGCCGTTGTCGATCGCGAACGACACGATGCGCCCCGCGCGGTCGGCTTCGACTTCGTTGAGCATCTTCATGGTTTCTATCAGTCCCAGCACCTGGCCTGGCTCGACGATGGAGCCGACCTGGGCGAACGGCGCGGCGTCGGGCGCGCTGGCGCGAAAGAAGTTGCCGCTCAGCGGAGCGGCCAGCGCATGCCGGGCCGGGTGGGCCGGCATTGCCGGCGCCGCGGCGGTCGCCACTGCGGGCCGGGCCGGCATCTGCGCCGGCCCAGCGCCGGCCGCGCGCGCCAGCCGCAGGCTGCCTTCGGGGCTGACAAATTCCATCTCCAGCGCGCCCGACTGCTCGAACAGATCGAACAGGTGTTCCACGAAAGGGTGTTGCATCGCGCTCTCCTCAGGCAAACGCCTGGACGGTGACGCCCGCGCCTTCGAGCAGGGCGCGCACGCGCGCCGCCATCTCGATCGCCCCGGGCGTGTCGCTGTGCACGCAGATCGAGTCGATGGGCGTGGCCACGGTCTTGCCTTCGCAGGTTTCCACGCCGCCGGCGGCAAGCATGCGCAGGATGCGGTCCGCGGCCTGCTGCGGGTCCTTGAGCAGCGCGCCGGGCAGGCTGCGCGCGATCAGGAAACCGGTCTCGTCATAGCCGCGGTCGGCATAGATCTCGGCCTTGGAGACCAGGCCCATGTCGCGCGCCACGCGGTCCTGCTGGCCGTTGGCGATCGACAGCAGGATCAGCGACGGGTCCACGGCCTTGACGGCGCGGCACACGGCCGTCGCCACGGCTTCGCTGTGGTAGGTCTGGTGGCCCATTGCGCCATGGCATTTGACGTACTTGATCGGGTTGCCGGCATAGGTCGACAAGGCCATGGCCGCGCCGACCTGATAGGCCACGAGGCGCTCGATCTGCGCGGGGGAGAACGCCATGTCGCGCCGCCCGAAGCCCCACAGATCGGGATAGCCGGGGTGCGCGCCCACGCAGACGTTCTGCGCCTTGGCATCGGCAAAGGTGCTGGCCATGATCTCGGGATCGCCGGCGTGAAAGCCGCAGGCGATGTTGGCGGACGTGACGATCTTCAGGATGGCCTGGTCGTCACCGAGGCGGTAGGCGCCGAAGCCTTCGCCCATGTCTGAATTCAAGTCTACGGTCTTGCTCATGTGGTGTTCCTCTTTGCTGGGGTGAAATGCCGCCTGCCGTGCGTGCCGACGGCAGGAGTGGGCGATGGCGCAAGGCGATCAGTGCAGGCGGGTCGCGACCAGCGGCAGGCGGGCGGCCAGGGCCTGCCAGGCTGCGTGCTGGGCGCGCAGGGCGCTCACGGCCTGGGCCACGTCGACGCGCTCGAAGCGCAGCGCGCAGCCGGCCGGCACCTGGCCCAGGCGCCATTGGTCGGCCTCGATGACGGTCGCGATCTTGGGATAGCCGCCGCAGGTATTGGCTTCGGCAAGCTGGATGATGGGCTGGCCCGCGGGCGGCACCTGCACCGTGCCTGGCACCAGGCCGTGGGACAGCAGTTCGCGGCGCTGCGCCATCTGCAGCGTCTGCGCGCCCTGCAGCCGGTAGCCCTGGCGGTTCGAGTCGGGTGTGACCTGCCAGGGCGCGGCCTCGAAGCGCTGGCGCGAGTCGGCGCTGAACTCCTCGTACTCGGCGGCCGGCAGCACGCGCACGCTGACGCAGCCCTGGGCAATTTGCGCCAGCAGCGCGGGCACTTCGCCCGGCACGCAGCCCAGGCCGGCGCGGCGCGGCGCTTCGGCGCTGGCCGCGCCCAGCGCCAGCATGTCCAGGCGCTTGAGGCCGCGTCCGCCCATGCCGCCCAGGCCGGCCTTGAGATCGGTGCTGCGCGAGCCGAGCACGCGCGCAACATCCACCCCGCCGGCCACCGCCAGATAGACGCGCATGCCGCGCGCCGGGCGCTGGATCTCCAGCGTCTGGCCGGCCGCGACGCGGCAGCTCCACCAGGGCGCGATCAGCCGGCCGTCGAGTTCTATGCGCGCATCGGCGCCCGTGCAGGCAAAGACGCTGTCGCGCTCGAAGCGCACGCGGAAAGGGAAGATCGCCAGCTCTATGCCCGCGGCGTCGGCAGCATTGCCCACGAGGCTGTTGGCGTAGCGCAGCGCCAGCGGGTCCATCGCGCCGCTGGCGCACACGCCCAGATGCAGGTGGCCGCTGCGGCCCGCGTCCTGCACCAGATTCATCGCCCCCGAAGTCAGGACCTGCATCATGCGATCACCTCCCGGGCGACGAAGCGCACGGTGTCGCCGGGCTCGAACAGGCAGGGTGCGGCGCGCGCGGCGTCGAACACCGCCGCCGAAGTCACTCCCAGGATATGCCAGCCCGAAGGCGCGGCATCGGGCATGACGCCGGCCTGCACGCCGCCTATGACCACGGAGCCGCGGGGAATGCGCAGCCGTGGCACCGAGCGGCGCGGCGCATGCAGGCGTTCGGGCAGGCCCGACAGGTAGCTGAAGCCCGGCGTCGAACCTATGCACATGACCTGGAACTGCGCGCTGCTGTGCAGCGCAACGTAGTCGTGCACGCCCAGGCCGGCGCGCTGCGCCTGCTCCTGCAGGTCGATGCCGCCTTCGCCGCCGTAGATGACCGGAATTTCCACCACGCGCGGCGCGCGGGCGCAGGCCGTGGCCCGCTCCCACTGCGCCAGCACCCAGTCGCGCACGGTCGTCGGCGCCAGTGCCAGCGGGTCGAACAGCACCAGGATGTTGTTCACGCCGGGAACGATTTCGCGCAGGCCGTCGAGATGCGCGCCGCCGCGCAGCGCTTCGGCCAGCGCCCAGATGCGCTGCTGCACGCCGACGTCGATGCGGGCGTCGCCGCAGTCGAGATAGATGCCGCCGGCGCCGGCGAAATGGATGCGCGCTGGCGCGCTGGCTGCCTGTTTTTCCGCTGTGACTGTCGTCATGGATGGTCTTCCTGAATGCCGTTGCAGCGACATTTCCTGCCGCGATGAAGCGATCATCCAAACTTCGCCGCGCTGCGGCAAACGACTTTTTTTCGACGAAAAAAACCAATTTTTCTTCAGGCATGCAGGCCGCGAGCGCGGCGCGCTGCAGCGGGGGGCACGGTTTTTGCAAGCCGGTTTGGCGTGAACACCCGCTTTCTTGAAACCCTCATCGTCCTGGCACGCGTCGGCAGCTTCCGCGAGGCCGCCGAGGCCATGCATGTCACGCAGACGGCCGTGTCGCAGCGCATCGCCAATCTCGAGGACGACCTCGGAATCGAGCTGATAGACCGCAGCGCGCGCCAGCTCAAGCTCACGCCCCATGGACAGGAAGTGGTCGAGCAGTCGCGCAAGATCGTCGCGCTGACCAAGGGCCTGCACCAGCTGTCGCAGCGCGACGCGCCCGTGGCCGGCCCGGTGCGCATAGGCGCCGTGGAAACCGTGGTCAAGACCTGGCTGTCGCCGCTGATCAAGGAGATCTCCACGGCCTGCCCGCTGATCGATCTGGAGATTGCGGTCGACACTTCGCGCAACCTGCAGGACATGTTCGTTCGGCGCAGCATCGATGTCATGTTCCAGGACATGCATTTCACGCCCGCGACCGAAACGAACGAATATGTGGTGCGCCGCATCTGCGACTATCCGGTGCACTGGATCTCGCGCCCCGAGCTGTGCAGCGGTCTGCCGCGCGCGCATGCGCTCAAGGAAATCGTCTCGCACCGGATACTGACCTTCTCGCGCTTCTCGCTGCCCCATGCCAACTTGCAGGCATTCCTGATGGACCATGGGCTGGAGAACGCGCGCATCACCAACGTGCCCTCGGTGGAGTCCATCCTGCAGCTGCTGCACGACGGCTACGCCGTCGCCGCGATTCCGCCGGTGTTCGTCATCGCGCCGCTGCTGCAGGGCGGACTCACGCTGTGGGACTGCCCCGCGCCGCTGCCCATCACCATGCTGGGAATCGCGCGCCGCGGCGCGTCCGCGGGCGTGCTCGAAGTGCTGCGGCGCGCACAGGGCGTGGCGCATGCGGCGGCCGAGCGGGTGCAGCAGGAGGCGGGCCAGCCATGGATGCGTTCGCTGGCGGAATGACGATGAAAAAAGCCCCCGGGCCGTAGGCCAGGGGGCCGGCAGCGGTGCATCAGCGCACGGCTATTTCATCGCGCTGGGCAGCCACAGCACGATGTCCGGAAACACCGTCACGATGGCCGTCGCGGCAACCAGCACCAGGAAGAACGGAAAGGACTTCTTGATCAGGAACCAGAGGCTGTGATGGGTGATGTTCTGGATCACGAACAGGTTGAAGCCCACGGGCGGCGTGATCTGCGCCATCTCCACGATCAGGATCAGGTAGATGCCGAACCAGATCGGGTCTATGCCCGCGGCCAGCACCGCCGGCATCAGTACCGAGGTGGTCAGCACCACGATGGAAATGCCTTCGAGGAAAGCGCCCAGGATGATGAAGAACACCGACAGCACCGCGATCAGCCCGTACTGGCTCAGGCCCAGCGAGGAGATCCAGGCCGCGAGGTTCGTCGGCAGCCCCGAGAAGCTCATCGCCGCGGTCAGGCAGCCCGCGCCGACCATGATGAAGGCGATCATGCAGGTGGTGCGCACCGCTCCCATCAGGCTGTCGGTGAAGCTGGCGCGCGACAGCGAGCCGCTCAGGCCCGCAATGCCCAGCGAGCCGGCCACGCCTATCACCGCGGCCTCGGTGGCCGTGGCCACGCCGGTGTAGATCGTGCCTATCACCAGCGCGATCAGCGCCAGCACCGGCAGCAGCAGGCGCAGCCGGTAGACCATCTCGCGCAGCGGCATGGGCGGGTCCGCGGCCGGCACCTTGCCGGGATTGCGCCAGGACCAGTAGGCGATGTAGCCCGAGAACATCGCCATCAGCATGATGCCCGGGATGATGCCGGCGATGAACAGCTTCACCACCGACGCCTGCGCCGCGACGCCGTAGACGATCATCACGATGGAGGGCGGAATCAGCAGCCCCAGCGTGCCCGCACCGGCGAGCGAACCCACGGCCAGGCCTTCGTCGTAGCCGCGCTTCTTGAGCTCGGGCAGCGAGATCTTGCCTATGGTCGCGGCCGTCGCGGCGGATGACCCGCTGACCGCCGCGAAGATGCCGCAGCCGACCACATTGACGTGCACCAGGCGTCCGGGGAGCATGCGCATCCACGGACCCAGGCCGGCGAACATGTCCTGCGACAGCCGCGTGCGAAACAGGATCTCGCCCATCCAGATGAACATCGGCAGCGCCACCAGCCCCCAGTTGGCGGCCGAATCCCAGGCCTTGGTGGGCAGCACGATGTCGGCCGGAACATCGGTGAAGAACATCACGCTGAGCACGCCGCAGGCCAGCAGGCCCAGCGAGACCCACAGGCCCGCGGCGAGCATCAACAGCATCGCGCCGATCACGAAGACCGCTTGCAGTACGTCAGCCATGACCTTCCTCCGTCCAGTAGTCGCCGCGCAGGGCGCACACCAGGCGCCCGAGCAGCATCACGAACATGCCCCACATGCCTATGGGCATGGACAGCTGCGGGACCCACATCGGCAGGATCACCATGCCTTGCGACAACTCGTTGCCGACAAAGGATTCGTGCACGAAGAGCGTGCAGTGCTTGGCGGCCCAGCCCACGAGCACCAGCGCCGCGACCGTGGACAGCACTTCGCACAACTGCTTGGCGCGCGGCGGCAATACCTGCAGCGCCAGCGTGACGCGGATATGCGCGCCCTGGCGCAAGGTATAGGGCAGGGACAGGAACACGGTGGCCGCCATCGACCAGGCCGCAAAATCGTCGGCCGCGGGAATCTGCGTGCCCAGCATGCGGGCCACGACCTGGGCCGCGACCAGCAGCGCCGTGGCCAGCAGCGCGATGCCGCCGAGCGCGCCCGACACCCGGGAGATGGCGTCCAGCGTGCGGTCCAGCCAATGCATGGCGTTCAGCGGGGGGGCGGCGCCGGGCGCTGCGTCGCTGTCAAGGACGGTTGCGGTAGGCATTGAGCACCTCCAGCGCCTGTGGATCGGCCTTCTTGGCCCATTCGTCGGACAGGGTCTTGGCCACGCCCTTGAGCTGCTCGGCCAGCTTGGGCGGCATGGGCATGACCTTGATGCCCTTGGCCGTCAGCGTGTCCATGTACTTCTGGTCCGCTGCCCTGGCCAGCACCCAGCCGCGGTCCTCGGCCTTGGCGGCGGCCTGCATCAGTGCCTTGCGCTGGGCCTCGGGCAAGGCGTTGAACGCGCGCTTGTTCATGTAGGCCACGTGGAAAGGTGCGGCCGCCTGCAGGTTGTAGAAGTACTGCGTGTAATCCCAGGCACTGGTGTCGACGCCGGTGGCCGACGAGGTCATCATCATGTCGATCATGTTGGTCGAGAAGGCCTGGGGCACTTCGGCGATCTGCACGGTGGTCGGCACGGCGCCCATCAGCGTCGCCATGCGCGAGGCCGAGGCATTGACCGCGCGCAGCTTCATGCCCTTGAAGTCATCGAGCGACTCCACGGGCTTCTTGGTGTAGATGCCCTGCATGGGCCAGGGGCTGCCGTACAGCAGGACCAGATTGCTTTTCTCCAGGCGCTGGGCGATCAGCGGGCGCGCGGTCTGCCAGAGCAGGCGGGTCTTGTCCATGGACGGCGCGAGAAACGGAATGTTGTCGATCTCGAAGATCGGGTCATCGTTGCCCATGGCCGCGAGCAGCACATCGGCGACGGGAACCAGGCCTTGCTGTACGCCGCGCTTGACTTCGGGGCGCTTGAGCAGGATCGAGTTGGACTGCACTTTCAACTCCAGCGCGCCCCCGGTCGCCGTCTTCACGTCCTCGGCGAAGCTGCGCGCGTTTTCGGTGTGGTAGTTGGTGTCGGGTTGCTCGGCCGACATGGTGAGCGTGGCGGCCTGGGCGAGCCCGGTCCACAGGGCCATTGCAGCCATGGCCGAAACGACGGCGGTGCGAAGGGGTTGCATCGTGACTTTTCCTCAAAAAAGTGTTTGAACCATTGGCCTGCGCATGGGGCGCGCAGGCCGGGCTTTCAAAGCCGTGCAATCACTGTGCATCAGCGGTCAAAAGGGTGTCAAAGCAGTTTTTTTTGTCGAAGTCCGCAATTTTTCTTGAACGCTCCAGATGGGCGCAGGCTGCCCCGTCGGGGTGCCTGGCCGAGTCTTGCCAGGGCCGCAAAACCGCCGCTTGCACCAGCGCTGTGCGCCCAGTGCAGGCCGCGCTGCTATGCCGCCTGCACCTGTACCGTGCAATCGTAGAAGCTGGGCGCGCGGCCTATGTCGGTCAGCTGCTGGTGGGTCAGCTCGTTGACATTGGTGCCGTTGGCGCCGTCCTTGCGCCACCAGATGCCCAGGCCCACGACCAGGCCGGCGCGCGCCCGGCCATTGATGCTTGCATGGCACAGATGCTCGCCGCGCGCGTTGAACACGCGCACCAGCGCTCCGTCCGCGATGCCGCGCGTGGCGGCATCCTCGGGGTGCATCTCCAGCAGCGGCCGGCCTTCGGCGTTGCGCAGCTTCTGCACGTTGACAAAGGTGCTGTTGAGGAAGTTGCGCGCCGGCGGCGAGATCATCGCCAGGGGGTAGGGGCCTTGCGGGTCGGGCTGCTCGTGGTTGGGCAGGTAGTCGGGCAGCGGGTTGACGCCCAGTGCTTCCAGGCTGGCGCTGACGAATTCGCATTTGCCCGAAGGCGTGGCAAAGCCGCCGTCGGCAAACGGCGCGTCGGGCACGGGCAGGTGGGCAAAGCCGGTGGCAAGCAGCTGGTCGAAGTCGACTTTGGCCGATTCGATGGCCTGGCGGCACAGCGTTTCGTCGTCCTCGTGAAAGCCGGGCGCGGCAAACGCCGGGTCGAGCGCGGCCATTTGCGCCGCGAGATCGCGGAAGATCCGCGCATTGCTTCTGGCTTCGCCCACGGGCGCGATCGCCGGGCGGTTGAGCAGTAC